>CALFWL010000147.1 GCA_937928215.1 uncultured Pirellulaceae bacterium
AATCATCCACGTGCAAGCGACTAAGCCGGTGACGAACGCAGCGGCAAAGCCTACCGCCAACGGAAGTGCCTGATCGCTGCTCATTGCGAATTCGCCGTCCAACAAGTCCTTGGCGATCTTGCCAAAGATCAGCGGTACGACCATCAGAAACGAGAACCTAGCTGCCTTGGAGCGATCAATGCCCAGCAGCACGCAAGTTGAAATAGTGGCTCCCGATCGGGAAATGCCAGGCAGGATCGCGATGGCTTGTGAGATTCCAACGATGATCGCATCCAGAAAGCCGACCGACTTCTCTGTCTTTTTCGCTCGATCAGCCAGCAGCAATAGCACACCGGTCACACACAACATGGCTCCGACCAGTAGCATGTTTTTATTGAAGAGCGCCTCGATCTGATCGTCAAAAACGATGCCGACGAATGCCGCGGGAATCATCGACAGAATGATCTTCAACGCGAATGTTGTCTGTTCGTTATAGCGAAACTGGAACAACCCACGCAAGATTTCCATCACCTCGCGTCGAAAGACGACCACGGTGCTCAACGCCGTCGCGAAGTGCAGCACGACGGTCATCAGCATGGACTCTTCACCGACAGCGTCATCTCCTAGTAGGAACTTGCCGATCTCCAGATGTCCACTACTGCTGACGGGTAAAAATTCGGTCAATCCTTGGACAATGCCTAGGACGATGGCTTCGATCAACTCGGTCATGTTGGGTCTGCTTGGGTTGAGGCCGCGTGACGATGGTCGTCCCGAAGGCGGTAAAAGTTCGCCAATAAAGCTGTGGGGCTTGAGTCGGGTCTGATTGTCGCTTCCCGACCCGAGCATTGGCCTTTATGATAAAGCCTTTAAGATTGTAATCTCGGCGGCCCAGCGAGCATCGAATAGCTCGCCGAGCCTGTTCGGCTCGAAAAGGCTGGACGGCCAGACTGCCTGATCGATTTACTCCACATTACCCGCACGAAATCCGAAAGAACACCATGATCGCGTCGGCTCCTCGCACGATGTTCGAAAAGATCTGGGACCAGCACGTCGTCCACCAAGAACCAGACAAACAGACGATGTTGTACATCGACCTGCATCTGATTCATGAAGTGACCAGTCCGCAGGCGTTTGAAGGCCTGCGGTTGGCGGGGCGGAGTGTGCGTCGCCCAGAGCGAACGGTAGCGACCGAGGATCACAATGTCCCTACCAGCAACCGACACCTGCCGATCGCTGATCCGATTTCGCGTCAACAGATTCAGACGTTGCGAGACAACTGCAAAGAGTTCGGGATTCGGCTTTACGATCTGGACAACGTCAAACAAGGCATTGTCCACGTGATTGGTCCGGAACTGGGACTGACTCAGCCGGGCATGACGATCGTTTGCGGCGATTCTCATACGGCGACCCATGGCGCGTTCGGTTCATTGGCGGTTGGGATCGGTACAAGTGAAGTCGAACATGTCCTCGCAACCCAAACCTTGTTGCAGACTCGTCCAAAAACGTTCGAAGCTCGTTTCAATGGTACGCTTGCAACAGGAGTGACGTCCAAGGATTTGATTCTGTATCTGATTGGAGAAATCGGAACGGCTGGCGGAACGGGCTACGTTTTGGAGTACACGGGGCAGGCGATTGAGGCGCTGTCGATGGAGCAGCGGATGACGATCTGCAACATGTCGATCGAAGGTGGTGCCCGAGCCGGAATGATCGCGCCGGATGAAAAGACGTTCGAGTATCTTCGCGGCCGCGAGTTCGCTCCGAAAGATTTTGACGCCGCCGTGGCGAAATGGAAAACGTTAGGTAGTGACGAGGGAGCCAAGTACGATCGCGTCGACATTTTTGAAGCGTCAGACATCGCGCCACAGGTGACTTGGGGAACGAATCCCGGTCAGGTGGCTCGAATTGATTCGACCGTTCCAAACCCGGCTTCGATGCAGAACGAATCGGACCGCAAATCAGCCGAGTTAGCGTTGGAATACATGCAGTTGAAGGCCGGCCAGTCGATGGAGAGCATTGAAATCAATCGAGTGTTCATTGGTTCGTGTACCAACAGTCGTATCGAAGACCTGCGTGAAGCGGCGTCAGTCGTGAAAGGCCACCGCGTTGCCGATTCGGTTGAAGCGATGGTCGTCCCCGGCAGTGGTGTCGTGAAGCAGCAAGCTGAGGCTGAAGGTCTGGACGCAATTTTTCGCGAAGCCGGGTTCGATTGGCGAGACGCTGGATGCAGCATGTGTCTGGCGATGAACCCGGACAAGCTTGAACCCGGTCAGCGATGTGCCTCGACCAGCAATCGTAATTTCGAAGGCCGGCAGGGGCGAGGCGGTTTAACTCATCTGGTTTCACCCGCCATGGCTGCTGCCGCTGCCGTAGAAGGCCATTTTGTTGATATTAGAAACTGGGATTAGGACCGAGCGGTTTATTAAAACTTAAAGTCGTCTTCCGCGCTGCGAAAGCAACGTTTCATGCAACTTTCGCGGAGCGAGAGGTGACACTTGTTGGTCGCATGCTCCCTAATTGACGGATCTGATAAGTCCGTTCGCTACAAATTCTGTAAACTGTATTCTGTAACCTTTTGACTCCTTCATGCAATCATTCGTAAAACATACCGGCGTCGTCGGAGCCATGGATCGCTCCAATGTCGACACCGATCAAATCATTCCCAAGCAGTTCCTGAAGCGGATTGAGCGAACGGGGTTTGGCGAGTTTCTGTTCTTTGACTGGCGCTACCATCCTGATGGCGGCAGTAACGATGAGTTTGAACTCAACCGGCCGCGTTTCGCGGATGCTTCGATCTTGGTCGCTCGAGAAAATTTCGGAAACGGCTCCAGTCGCGAGCACGCCGTTTGGGCGCTGGACGACTATGGGTTTCGCTGCGTGATTGCTGAATCGTTTGCCGATATTTTTTACAACAATTGCTCGAAGAACGGCGTCCTACCTGTTGTTTTGTCTAAGGACGCGGTCGAAAAAATTCATCGGTCGGTCGCTGCCGAAGAAGGTTATCAGTTGACGGTCGATCTGGAGACTCTGAAGGTTTCTGATTCCAGCGGGTTTGCGGAAGTCTTTGAAATGGATGCCTTTCGTCGACAGTGCTTCCTTGAAGGGCTCGATCACATCGCCTTGACGTTGCAGCACGCCGACAAGATTGACGCTTACGAACGATCGTTGAATTAGCACTCGCTAAGAAATAAATGACGGATTTGAGTACTCGAAACCTACGTATTTCACCGCCTAATCGTTTTGCAAATCCACCGGTATTGTTTCGCGAGTGCTCAGGTCCCGATTTCACTCAACCTTAATTGAGATTCTCATGGATGTCCGTTTTTCAGTTTGCTGCAACTCGATTTGTTTTTTTCGCCCGATCGGGTTGACGTTGTTCGCGTTCTTGGCGACTTTCCTGATTTCCGGGACAGCTTATTCGCAGGAGGATACCGACTACGAAGTTGTCATGGAGGACCTGCTCAATCCACGCGCGGTTGCGATTCAGCCCGAGACCGGTCACGTGTTCGTTGCCGAAAGTGGCGCTCTACGAGTTGTCCGAGTGATCGATGGCCAGACGGAAGATGTCGTGGTTGGGTTCTCGAAGGACTACACGGGCAAAAGTCCTATCTATGAAATCGGTCCCTTGGCGTTGTTGTTTCTTGACCGAAACACCCTGCTGGTCGGAGACGGAGGACGCGAGCCTGGCATGGACCAGATTCGGGTGATCGATGTTCCAGATGTTGGCGAACCGCCGGTCGAACTAAAGAACGATGTCAATAAGCGACTGAGATTGCAAACGGATGACCAGCACCAGGCCGATGGCAACTTCTGGGCGATGACGCGACTGGAAGATTACGTGATGGTGACATGTGGCGACGACACGCGAAATGGTTGGATTGCGAGGACGCCGGTTCGAGCGAACAAACCGACGAACTTGAAGCGATTTTTTTCGACTGTCCGATCGGTTAATACGAGAATCCCTTACGCGATCACCTCCAGCCCGGAGGGCGAGATTGTGGTTTCTCAGGTCGGCGAAGCAAAAGACGATGCTGACTCATTGCTGCTGTTTTTTGGCCCCGATGGCGACTTCCTGGACAGTTTCAAAACGGGCTTGAACGACATCTACGGTCTGGCTTATGGTCCGAATCGCAGTCGCTTGTTCGCGGTGGATTTCTGTCAAGCCAAACCTAATGAGGGTGGCCTGTATAAACTGGTAGGAACTCGCGAAGGTTGCCGCGCTGTCCGAGTTGCGACGCTGCCCAGACCCAGTGCGCTCGCGTTTGCAGACAACGGTGATCTGTACGTCACCACCGTGGGACGATTCGTCGATGGTGCTCAGGTTTCCAACGGTCGGTTGCTGCGTTTCAAAGGCCTGGATTATCCGGAGGAGTAAAGTCATGGGCAGACAGCATCTGGTGCAAGTCGGTTTAATGGGAATGGTCGGTCGTTACGACGCGATCGATTTTCGGTCGTATGATCGCGACGCCCGCGTGATCTGCCGCACGACGCGAGGACTTGAGGCTGGCAAGGTGCTGTGCGATATCACGGATTCAGCAAGGTCGTTTGAGGAAGTTCCTCAAGATTTACCCACCGGTGAATTGCTGCGTCAGGCGGGCAGAGAAGATGACCTGATCCTCGAACGATTGGAACGCCATCGGGACAAGGCATTCGGAGCTTGCGAAAAGTTACTCGACGATCAAGGGATTGTGGCGACTCTGGTTGATGTCGAGCACCTGTTTGACGGCGAGTCGATCTTTTTCTACTTCTTGGGTGACGTCACGCCCGAACTGGAAGCGATTACTTCTCATCTGGCCGACACCTACGAACGGAAAGTTCGATTCAAGAAATTTGCTGAAACTTTGGCCAGCGGTTGCGGCCCCGATTGCGGTACTGGTGAATCAGGCTGTTCGAGCGGCGGGTGTGGATCGTGCAGTCTGGCTGGCGGTTGCGGGTCGTCAAAAAGCCAAGCGTCCTAGCAATCGCGGCGATGTTACTCCAGCCGCAACCACTTGGGCAGCCTGCACACCTTTCCATTTTGATCAACGGCGGCAACAACGGTTTCGCCATCGGCCAGCAGTTCGTCTTCCTTGAATAATTCATATCGATGGGTTGCTCGAACACCTTTGGCCCGAGCGACCGTCGTTTTCAATGTCAACAGATCGTCGTAGCTGGCTCCCTTGTGGAAGTTTACCGTCATGCGAGTGACCACCAGCATGATTCCTTCCTCCTCAAGGCTGCGATACGTCCGGCCCGAGGCTCGCAGCATTTCGACTCGTCCCATTTCAAAATAATTGGCGTAGTTGGAATGATGGACCCGACCTTGAGCATCCGTTTCTTGGTAACGAACCCGGATCTCGATCTGATGGGTTATTGGGATTCGGGACGCTGGATTGACCGCTGGCATGGCTTGCTTTACAAAGTTGACTAGTCTTGTGATCGAGAATCGACCGCCGCATCGAATGTTGCCGTCTTTCCTTGACCACCTGAATTAAAAAGCATACTTCATCACTGTCGAACTGACGAGAACGAAATGAGCCAGGGAGAAGACTTCGGTGCGTCCGTCAGTTTCCGCACGATGCGGGGTCGTGACTTCCCAACGATTCGTCAGTTCACCGTGTTTCTGGAAAATCGAGTCGGCGCGCTTCAGGCGCTGCTGCGAAAATTTGGAAATTCAGAAATCCGAATTATCGCCATCAACATTATTGAATCGACAGAGTGTTGCATCGTCCGGTTTGTCCTGAGCCACCCGGAACAAGGGCGCGAGATCTTTGAACGTGCGGGGCTGGCCATGATCGAAAGTGATTTGATTGCGATTGAGCTGCCGTCCGAGTCGAGTCAGCCTCTACTGGAAATCTGCAACGCGCTATTGCGAGCGGAAATCAATCTGATCCAGAGCTATCCGTTGATGCGAGGGGCTGATCACGAGGCAACGGTTGCCATCATGGTCGACAATGTTGATCAGGCTCAGTTGATTCTCGGCGAACAAGGGTTCAAAATGGTGACAGAAAACGAACTGCGTGATGGAATCTGAGTTCACGCACCGTTTTTCGTTTCGGTTGTCGCCCCATGTTCTGAGCAGTCACTATGTCGATTCGCGTCACTTGCACAAGCTGTCATACTCGATTCAATGTCAGCGAAAAGTTTGCGGGCAAGGAAGGCCCTTGTCCGAAGTGCAAAAAGGTCATCCGGGTTCCAGCGGCAACCGAAGAAGTCAAGGTTCACGAACGCGAGGTAGGTCCCAAGGACTCCAAAGGTCGGTCGATTCTCAAGCCACTCGCGCGGCAGGAGACGAAGGTTTCCAATGTTCAAATAACGATCATCATTGCGGGCATCGTGACCTTTCTGGTGCTTGCGTTGGTCATGCGACTGATGATCGTACCCGACGATTTTCCTCAATGGTTGCTGATGTTATCTTCGATTGTGATTGCACCTGCGACGGCGTACGCAGCGTACACAGTTCTTCGCAATCAAGAACTTGGCACCATTCCAAAGGACGAACTGATCAAACGGATTGCGGTATGCAGCGTCGTTTACGCGTTGCTTTGGTTTGCGATGCCGCTGGCTGCTTTCGCGTTCAACGATCGCTACGAAATGGGTTCGTGGATGGTCGCCTTGGTAGCAATGCTGGGGATCGGAGGAGCGACGGGAATGTTCAGCATGGATTTTGATTATCTGTTCGGCTTGATCCATTATGGTTTGTACTTGGTGATCTGTTTACTGGGGCGGATCATTGCGGGAATCGGAATCCTTCCGGGGATCAACAGCCAGCCCTCCGGCCCTGTTCAGCAGGTGGCACCATCGGTCGTGCAGTTGAGCGACTTGCTGGAGCCGTTTCAGTCGCTTGCATCTTTCATGTAAGCAATCGCTTGGCGGAACAGTAAACATGGAGCATCTTCTTTCAATCCCTGAAATCCGAGCCCTTGATGGACCGGCGGATCTGATTCGGATTCCGGATCAAATTGACGTTCCGGTCACTGGGCGCGTCATGGCGTTGATCGATACGCCGGAATTTCAGAGGCTCTCACGGATCAGCCAGTTGGGGCTTGTTTCCTTTGTTTATCCGGCAGCCAATCACAATCGATTCGAACATTCGCTGGGTGTCTACCGCAACGCCCTGCTTTTTATTCGTCAGTTGGCGAATCGGCCTCGATTTTGCGATGCCATTTCGAGTCACGACGCCGAGCGTTTGATTGTCGCGGCCTTGCTGCACGACATTGGGCACTGGCCGTTTTGCCATCCCATCGAAGACATGAAACTGGAGGGGTTGTTCGAACATGAAGACGCAGCCAGTCGATTCTTGAACAGTGCCGCGATTTCCGATTGTTTGCGGACTCAATGGGATATCCATCCACGCGATGTACTCTGTCTGTTGGCGAAAGATCGAACGACCGCCGCGAATTCGATTCTCAGCTCGATTTTGTCGGGGCCGATCGATGTCGACAAAATGGACTATCTGTATCGCGACAGTCTGCACGCGGGTGTGCCTTACGGTCAGAACTTCGATGCCGCTCGATTGATTCGCAGTCTGTGCCTGAACGAATCGGGAGGAAAGTTGGCGATCACGCAGAAGGGGCGAACGGCTGCCGAGTTGATGGTGATTTCTCGCTACACCATGTTCAGTGAAGTTTATTGGCATCACGCTGTCAGAAGTGCAACGTGCATGTTGCAGCGAGCATTTTATCAATGGTTCGAGCAGCACCGTTTGGAAAATGATTTTCAAAATCAATTGACCGAACTGTTTTGTCATAGTGAAGCTGACATGATTCGAAAACTTCGTTCGGCCTCATGTCCAACGCTTACTCGGCGATTGCTGGATGATTTGTTTGGAGACAAGCGTCGGCTGCTCAAGCGGGTGCGGAATTACAACTGTTTGCAGGAACCGAAACTCTATCAGGCATTGTCACATCGCACGTATCCGTGGTTGGTTTCGTGCGGACAGCGGTTGAGTCAATTGATGGGGGAGCAGTTGGGGCAGTCGATTCCCGTGGGCCGAGTCCTGATCGACGCGCCACCTGTCGGCTTGGAGGTTCAGTTTGATATCGAAGTCGCCTACGATTCTGATCAAGCGTGGCGTTCGCTCGGTGAGGTCTCTCCGTTGATCAACACACTGGCCAGTCGCCAGTTTGATGACCACGTGAAACAGGTCCGAGTTTTCGCCGATCCGGACTGGGCCGATCGGGTTCGAGAACTGGACGTGGACGGCCTGCTCAGGCAAGCGGTTGCCGATTGCGAGTAATGCCTGAAAATGGCAGTTTCGTGAAGCAGCATTATCCGTCAGAATGTTTCGACTGTTTTCTTTTTTCAGATGATTTTGATATCGCGTCCATGAATTCGACTTTCGTCAATATCGCCGGTTACAAGTTCGTCACACTTGTTGGACTTCCAGACTTGAAAGCGCGGCTGCTGCCTCGATGTCGTGAACTGGAACTCAAGGGCACGATTCTGCTTTCGAACGAGGGGATCAATCTGTTTCTGGCTGGTAGTCGTAGAAGTGTCGATGATTTTCTGGTTGAACTAAGACAGTTGGAACCATTTCGTGACTTCGAAATAAAAGAAAGTCTCAGTGATCACCAGCCATTCAATCGAATGCTTGTCCGGTTGAAAAAGGAAATTATCTCGATGGGTGTGCCGACCATCGTGCCTGAACGACGAACCAGCCCTAAGCTGAAAGCAACAGAGTTGAAGCAGTGGCTGGATGAAGGGAAGCCCGTCACGTTGCTGGATGTTCGGAATGACTACGAGATCGAAGTGGGAACGTTTGAAAATGCGACTCCGATTGGAATCGATCATTTCAGAAAGTTCCCTGACGCCGTCAATCGCCTGCCAGCCGAAATGAAGGATGCTCCGGTCGTCATGTTCTGCACGGGCGGGATTCGATGTGAAAAAGCTGGGCCGTTGATGGAAGAGCAGGGCTTTGAGAACGTGTTCCAGCTCGATGGCGGCATCTTGAAATACTTCGAAGAATGCGGCGGTGATCACTACGCCGGTGAATGTTTCGTGTTCGACCAACGAGTCGCCGTCGATCCCGAATTGCAGGAAACGGAAACCACGCAATGCTATGCTTGCCAAGCCGTGCTGAGCATTGATGATCAACGGTCTCCGTACTATCAACCACCCAATACGTGCCCAAAATGCTATTTGACACTTGATCAGCAAGAATCGATGCGGCTTGCGGATCTGAATGAACAACTGATTGCAGCGACAACTCCGTTGCCCGGTTCACAGCCCTATGACAACGTTCGACCGATGAATGTGCCGCTTCGATTTGACAATCAACCCGTGATCGAATTCCTGCTTGGAATGCATACGCAATTGGGACGCGATTTCTGGCAGCAATCATGTGACGAAGGTCGCGTTCGTTACAAACAACGACCGCTTTCCGCCGATGAACCTGTCCGGTCGGGATGGCGAGTTGAACATTGGGTGCCGCAAACGGTTGAACCAGATGTCAACAACAAGGTGAAGTTTCTCTATGAGGACGACGCAATCTTGGTGATCGATAAACCGGCTCCGCTGCCGATGCATCCCAGCGGGCGATTTAATCGTAACACGCTCGTGAATTTCTTGAAGCTTGCCTATCCTGCGGCTCAGCTGCGAACCGTCCATCGCCTTGATGCCAACACGACGGGGGTTCTGGTACTGGCCAAGACTCGTGCGATCGCGGCGGCGTTGTCGCCTCAATTTGTTAATGGCGAAGTCAAGAAGATTTATCTTGCCAAGGTCAATGGGCACCCGGCAAAAGATCGGTTCATCTGCGACAGGTCAATTTCCACCAAAGCCGCGTCAGCCGCAGGAGCTCGCGCAGTCGACGAAGCGGGATTGCCATCGGAAACCAGATTCACGACGCTCGACCGCTACAAAGACGGAACTTCGCTGATCGAGTGTCAGCCGATAACCGGACGTACAAACCAAATTCGGCTGCACCTTGGCCACTTGGGTTTCCCGATCGTGGGCGATACTGTGTATTCGGCAGATCAATCGGAGGCAACGCAAACTCGAGCAGTCGATTCGCCGCCCATGTGTCTGCACGCGTGGCGGCTGACGATTCGACAGCCATCGTCTGATGAGCCGATCACCTTTGAAGCGTCACCGCCGGAATGGGCGAATGGAAAGAACACGCGATAAGTGATTTTCGTTGAAGGCAAAAAATGGCGGAAGTGCATGGGAATCGAACCCACCGATCACATGATTTCCACACGATCCGACGGTTTTGAAGACCGTGGCCGGCACCAGCCGAGCAAGCACTTCCGCATTTGAGTTTCGCGAGAATCGCCGTACAAAAACAAACTGCGACCTTCTTGCCGTCGCTGATTCTAACCGCAAACCGAGTCAGGTGCTATCCGCGTCGTTCGAGCCCGCTCACGCGCTGACGTTGGGTGCAACGCACGGGTGTAAAGCGAGTCACACAGAGTTTCTGTTGGCAGCACGATTCCACGTCCGCGATGCACGAACGCATCGCAATGGCGTCACATCACCGGGGTTGCCACGTTTGGCATCTTCGCTTCGGCTTCGGAATGCAGAATCGGCGCGGTGGCCGATGGTTCAGAGTGACAAGACTCAAGCGGAAGCGTTAGTTTGAATGTCGCTCCCTTGCCGGGGCCGTCGCTGTGAGCCGTCAGTGATCCACCCAGTTCCTTCGCCGAATTGGCACCGCTATGCAAACCGAATCCATGCCCTGTTTTCTTGGTCGTGAATCCATGGTTGAAAAGATTGACCATGTTCTCAGCGGAAATTCCAACTCCGTTGTCGGTGATCGCAATGCTCACACTCTGATCATCAAACTGAGAGACCCCAATTTTGATGATTCGCTCGATCAGGTCTATCTCTTGAACCGCGTGCTTTGCGTTTCGGATCAGGTTGACAAGAATCTGCATCACTCGATGCTTGTCGAGCATGACCATCACGCCCGGTTCGAAATCACGGACCAGCGTAATTCGATGTCGTTCGAGAGAACCGCTGCTCATTCCGATCGCGTCTTCTAGTACGTCGGCAACATCGACTCGCTCGATGACGCAGTTGGCAGTCGCATACTCCTGTTGCATTGAGACGATCGTTTTGACGTGTTGAAGATGTCGCTTGGTGGACTCGAGCTCGGATTCGATGTCACGTTGATCTTTCGATAGCTCTTCGGAGATCATTGCAAGATATTCTGGGATGCGTTTTCCTTTTTCATTCTCTGACAGGAAGTTCGGTTCATCGGCGTGTTGCTCGATCAACTCGGCAACTTTCGCCAAGTTCTTGATCTTGAGACCGCGTGAGATCTCCATGGTCTGGGAGATCGATACATTGATGCTGTTGAGTACGTTTCCCACGTTGTGAATCACATTCGTGGCAATCTCAGCCATGCCGGCGTGCCGGGATGCATCGAGGAGTTTTTTGTGCGTGTTTTCAAGTTCTTGCTCGGTCTCTTTCTGATTGGTGATGTCCTTGCTGATGCCGTAAATGCCGGTGACATTGTTGAATTCGTCGATCAACGGCATCTTGGAACTGAGGACCCATGTCAGTTTTCCGTCGGATCGAACTTCTTGCTCAGCCTTGCCGATCAAAGGTTTCCGTGAACGAATAATCTCTTGTTCGTCCTTGTAAAAACCTTCAGCGCATTTGTGGTCCCAGAAATCGAAGTCGCATTTTCCAACGATATCATCAACGCTGTCAGCACCAAGTCGTTCGACCATCGAATCACTGACGCGAGTGAAGCGAGAGTTCAGATCTTTGAAATAAATTAAATCCTGACTGTTACGCATCAGGTTGCTGAACATCGTTTCCTCGAATTCCAGCCGTCGGGACGTTGCTTCGATCGAGAACTTGTATGCGTAACCCAGCAGCGATCCATCTTCATCGACGACTTTGTTGCCTTGGAACCGAAGCGTGGACTGGCCATTATCCTCATCCCAAGGCGTCAGCTCGTGGAACGAAATCTGGCCCTGGCTCAACGCGGCTTGAGCGTTTTCAAATGCGTTCAACAACCGAGAGTCGGAAATGCCTTCGCTTACAGGTCTGCCCTCAAGCCGACAAAGTCCACTACCAAAGTGATCTTTGGCAGCATTGCTGACCATTGTCAGACGGCCATCTTGATCTGTGAAGAAGATGCTGCTGGCCGAAAGGCTCATCAGCTGGCTGGAAAATTTTTCGAAGTCGTTCATGAGTTCGTGAAGTTAAGCGCGCGTCTATAAGTTTTCTGGCATCAAGATTGCAAATGACGCGAGAAGATGCGGTTATTCTTTCTCTAGCAATGTCAAGTTATTCACAGCGGGTGATTGGATGACGCGAATTCAAACGTGAATCGAGTTGCCCACTCTCGCCAGAGTTTCGGGGTGAGAGTCAGAGGATTGATTCAAGCCTGCGTAAACGACGGTTTCCGCTTCTTCCAGCAGTTCTTGATTTTCGGGTGAAGTCGTATGGCTTTCCATTGCCAGATTCAGAAACTGGTCCCATGAACGAGTGAACGCCGCAACGATAACCGGATCAAAATGTTTTCCGGCTTCGGATTCAATCAAGACCCGAGCGTCCTGCGGTGACATCGCTTTTTTGTAGACTCGTTCGGACGTCAATGCATCAAAAACGTCCGCCACTGCGACCAACCGAGCCGACAGAGGAATCGACTCGCCAGCAAGGCCGGACGGATAGCCGGACCCGTCGAATCGTTCGTGGTGATACCTGGCAATTTCTGCGGCTGTTCCTAGGAATTCACAGCACTCTGATTTGTTGCTTGAATCTTCCAGTGCTTCGGCACCAATTTCCGCATGCTTCTTCATGACCTCGAACTCGTCGGGCGTCAGTCGGCCCGGCTTGAGCAAGATGGAATCAGGAATTCCTACTTTGCCAATATCATGCAAAAGACTCGAACGCACGATCGTGTCAATGGTCCGCTGATCGAGCTGGTAGTTCTGTAGTTTGCGGTTTGCGACCGTTTCTGCGAGAATCCGAGTGTATGCCTGAATTCGATCCAAGTGCTCACCCGTTTCCGGATCTCGCGATTCAGCGAGGCGGGCGAGCGTGAAGAATACGAGGTCTCGAGTCATCGCGATCTCTCGCGTTCTGCTTTCGACAATCTCTTCCAGTTCTTCCTGAGTTCGTCGAGACGTTTTATTCAGGTGCCAGCGAGCAATTTGCGAGGCAGCGACCTGTTGAAGTTCAATTGGATCGAACGGCTTTTTCAGAATCAGCAGCTGATCAGTACGGTTTAGCTTTGTGCGAATCTCGTCCCAAGAATAGTCAGCGTACGCGGTGCAAAGCACAACGGGAAGGTCTGGGTCGATCTCCCAGATTCGTTGTACGGTTTCAATTCCGTCCCAGCCGGGAGGCATGCGGACGTCGACGAAAGCTACCGCGTAGGGTGTGCCTGCTGCCAACGATTTCTTGACCAGATCCAAGCCTTGCTCCCCTTGAAACGCAGAATCCACCTGATATTCGGTCGATGGAGGCGTCGCGGAAGGGGGGGCGGATTCAACACCGAAAAGGAGACTTTCGGCTTCGTCCAACTGAGTGTTTGCTTGCCGCTGTAGAAGGACCTTCCGGTAGTCCTCGTGAATAGAGGCATTGTCATCGATCGTCAGAATACGACCGTTGTCGTAATTTCTGGCACAAGCGTGTTCAAGTGGGCGGGATGGCATGACGGGCTCGATTGAAGGTGTGCATACCCATGGAAGTGGTTTCAATCCTCAAACCTTCGCGCAGTGAGAAACAACCGTACGCTATCGAGGATTATGGGCGTTTCATGAACGATAGGCCCACGACCTCCTGCGTGTGGCGAACTCGCGTACAAATTTCGCTGAGACCTTACAGCCAAACGCCGGTTATGCGGATCGCATCGAAACGGAGAGCGTTTGAGCGATCTTACGTTGCCAATTGTAAACTTGATGCTCGACAATGGCTCACTTAAGTGCAAGGGAATGTCGGGATTTGCGAACAAATGAGTTGCAGAAAGGAAGCAACTCACGCCCGATCTTACGCACCCGGCCCTCATTTTTCTGTCGTCATGATCGCAAACGACGCAAGGACAGGTGGTTATTATTTCTTGGGCGATGCCACGTTATTCGTAAACGAGAAGCCCACGCGAACGCGATGAAACCGAAGCTCGCAGTTTGCTGTCAGGCAAGTCCCCTCCGTCCCGGTCAACAGAGGTGGTTCCCGCTGCGACGTGTGGACGGTGGCAGCAACGGACTATTGCGTTCGTTTAGTAACCTCAATCAGGTGATAACCAAACTGAGTCTCAACGGGGCCCAACACCGTACCTAAGTCGCCTGAAAAAACAACTTCGTCAAACTCTTTGACCATCTGCCCCGGACCGAATGATCCCAGCGAGCCACCTGACGCGCCAGATGGGCAGGACGAGAACTCTTTGGCGATCTCGGCGAAGTCGGCTCCCGCTTCGATCCGCTCCTTGAGGTCTGTGCATGCTTCTTCGGTTTCAACGAGAATGTGTCGAGCTTCTGCGGTCGCCATGTTGGTACTCCAAGTCTGTTTTTCAAAAAGGGACATTCTACCGTCGGTTGGGCTGGCGAGCCACCGGATCAGATAAGCTGTGGCGAAATGTCATCGACACCGCCAGTTGGTTCCGATTTCAGTCAAACGATCGAGATTTTGCAGATAGAACCAAGCGTCTGCGACCGGAATTGAGCCAGCGAGTTGAATTTTCCGACGCTCGTAAAGCCCGCTTTCGGTGCACTCGATCGAATCGAGCTGTTTCAGATTTGTCTGATCGACTGACCAGATTTCACCGACGATTGAAACGCCAGCACCGTCCACGGCATCGACCAAGCCGGGATAATCTTCAATCAGATACAGACGATAGAGCGGCTCGGTAACGGTTTCTTTGACAAAAACCTGATCACGAAGAGCGTCATGTCGGCTCTCGCCCCGCATCAGAGTGCCGTAGACGAACACGTTCGTTCGATTCTCGCTGCAACGATTCATCAAGACTACAGAGAAATCTCTGCGGTTTCATTTTTTGCCTGATCGATGATCTCGACAATCGCTCGCAGTTTGTTCGGGGCTTCTCCGGTGACGTCGGTGTAGAAGCTGAGTTCGCATTCATGCTGACCGGCCGTCGCTTCGCCCGTGTAGATGACCTCGACCAAGTGAACTTTTTTCGATTCCTTGCCCGCTCGGACGCGAAATGCCTTGCTGTGGCAGGTGACGTCGACGATGCGGAAAGGCTCCGCTCCCTTGATGATCACTTTCTTGCGAACTTCTTGTCCAGGTTCGATTCCATTGAGCGTCAGGATTTCGGGGCTTAGCCTCAGGCCAGAAACCACTTTCGCGGAAAAGCTGATTGGAACCTCTCGCGTCTGAGCACCATCCTGTACCACGACAAACAGTTGACCCTCGGCAAAACCGGCTGGAACAGAGTCTTTCAACTTTGTGGTCATTTCGTACTGAACAAGATTGCTTTGACGAGCCTTCTCGCGGAGCTGAACTTTGATATGACTGAAAGTGCTTTTGACATCCAAAACGCGAAAGTTCGGATTGCCTATGGAAGTGAGCTCCACCGTTCGCGTCGGAGATTTCGATTTAGAAACCTGACCAAAGTCAATCGTCTGCGGAGTCACATTCAAGCCCGACCCGCGTACGATTTTACCGCTGATATTAAGCTGGACCTCGCCGACATACGGGCGGTCAAAACGAACCGTCACGGTTGCCGTTTTCGCTCCATCAAACGCCGGACTGTTGAATTGACAGATGACTTCTGCTTTCTCCCACGTCTTCAGCAGATTCTTTGAAACCGAGACTGAAGTGCATCCGCAACTGGAGTAGGCTCCAGCGATGTGGATGTCTTCTTGGAAAACGTTTTGGATTTCGAATTTGTGGACCGGCCGCTCTCCTTTGGTGACATCGCCAAAGTCGTGCGAGAACTCCTTGAACATTTTCCTTGCCCAAGGCTGGGCGGACGCGGTCTCACCGACGGCACAAAGGAACAAGAGGGCAACGGATGCCTGTAGGATGATTCTGTTTCGTTGAGTCATGACCATGAGAAGTGAGAAGCGTCAAAGTCGCATGAAAGTCTGGCAACCGAAAATTGTACGGGCGTTTCGTGATTTTCGCTAGGCATTAACAATACTGGCAATGGTAACGAGATAGCACAACGCGGCAACGCTACCAACCACCCGGTGCTTTTGCAACGAGGAAACTAACTACTCCCGTTGGTTGCTGACATTGTCGCGAGCAGCAAGATTTGAATCGTTGGTGATAAGATTCACGAAATTTTCAATCCGAAAATTTTATGCAGTCGATTTCAATCACCTGACCCAAACATGTTGACATGTCGTACAGTCGATGTTTGCAGTCAGCTGGGCAGCGCAGCCGGAATTTTGGCTGCGTTTTCAATGCCGTCTGTCGTTCGAAAAGACTGGATTATTCGGACTTGCCAGGTGACAATGGACACCCGTAGGCTTGCACATCGCATTCGAGCCTGCGTTATTTAATCCGGAGATAACATGTCGGTCGTTCTGGTTGTTGATGATGCAGTCGTCGACCAAAAAATTGCTGGAGGATTGCTCGAAGCCAGCGGTATGTTTCAGGTTGTCTACGCCGATTGCGGAACTTCGGCAATGGAGTCGATCAAGCAGCGGCAGCCAGACCTTGTCTTGACGGACTTGCAGATGCCGGACCTAGACGGACTGCAGCTGGTGACGGACATCGGCGAGCGGTTTCCGGACATTCCGGTGGTCCTGATGACGGCTCACGGCAGTGAGAATGTGGCCGCGGAATCGCTTGCCGCAGGAGCCGCCAGTTTCGTCCCCAAAACCATGCTGTCGGAGCACCTGGTTTCGACGGTCATGCAGGTCTTGGCGATGTCCGCCTCTGACGCCAAGTCCCGTAAGCTGATCAGCTGCGCGACAAGGGCCGAATTTGAATTTCGCCTGCTAAACGATCTTGAGCTGATTGACCCGTTGATCGAGATGATTCAACAGGTCGGCATCGGTCATGGCGTGTTTGACTCGCGTGATCGAGTACAGATGGGGGTCGCGTTGGAGGCAGCCATCAATAACGCGATGGTTCGCGGAAATCTGGAAATGGCTAGGAAAGACACTCCAGTCGCTACCGTCGCCATGGTGGAACATCGATCGAATGAGGCCCCCTACCTAGCACGTCGCGTTCTCTTCAAGGCGATCATCAGTCCGGTAGAAGCAACGTTTGTGATTGAAGACGAAGGACGTGGGTTTGACACGTCAAAAATTCCCAACGCGGAGACGGCTGAAGCAATCGCTGCCGGAATCGGACGAGGCCTCGTGTTGATGAAATCATTCATGGATGAAGTCAGCTTCAACGACCGAGGCAACCAAGTCACTTTGGTTTTTCGAAAGAAGTGAATCCGCGATCTATCGCATCACGGGAACGGTTGTCTCACGCCAGATGTCATCGTTACCTGACAGGTCCACCGGAATGGTGTGTTGCGGCGAATAGTAAACCAGTTCGTGACGCAATCGTTGTTCGGTCTTCTGATCCGATTCGACGACTGACAGTTCGTATTCCAGTTCTGCATCGTAATCGTCCGCGTCGATCGTCAATTCCGGGTCGGGCGGCAGGTACTCAACTGGGATCGCACGGGTTGGGACGGGTTCAGCGGCAACCGGGGCCGGATCGAAACGCACCGTTTCATGTTGAATCGGATCCGCGTGAGCGATGGCTTGGAACGCGGTTGGCGTTGCACCATTTTCCACCACGTCGCGGTGATCGGGCAGCACTCGTACGTCCGCACCAAGCTGATGAAACATGTCTCGCATGTGATGGTGACACGTGAACATCAAAATCTGATATCCATTCCTAGAAAATTCGCACAACAGCTCGGCAGCCGCATGGGCACGAGTGCCGTCGAAGTTCACCAGCACATCGTCCAAGACCAACGGAATGGTTGCTCCTCGTCGAGCGTACGCGCCGATCAGAGCCAGTCGCAGGCTCAGATAGACCGCCTCACGAGTTCCACGGCTGAGCTTGTCGACAGGGATCGTTTCCTCGTTCGAGTTATCGACCAGCAGTTCTTCGCCAACCAGACGAGTCCAGATGCGGGTGTATCGACCCTCGGATAGACGTTCCAGATAGGTTGATGCTTCTTTCAAAGTTTCCGGCTGTCGCTTGGACTCGTAGCCCTCGCGAATCATTTCCAGCATCTGGGTGCTGGTCGCCAGCACCTGCCATTGTTTCTTCAGTTGTTTGACTTCTGCTTCGATCGCGTTCAACTCAAGTTGAGCCGTATCCAGCCGAGAATCTTCGCCCAGCATTTTGACTTCCTGTAGATACTCACCACGCTGCTGATGCAGACGCGTTTGCACTTCCTTGATCTCTTCGATTTTTTCGAGGATCCGTTCCCACTGTTTTTCCAGGCCGGCTTGGCCGAACGAGTCGAATACCTCGGCCAGCTGTGGTTCATCAAAGTTCTTGCCCAAAGCGATTGAGATTTGATCGCTCAACGTTTCGCGTTTCTTTTTCAGCCCTCTCAGGTCGCGATGTTGGGACGCAAACTGGCGATACATTTCCTCGTTGTCGGCACCCGCCTTTGCCAGCAATCGCTGCTTCTGTCCCAACAGTTTGTCGTATTCGCGATTCGCCTTTGCCAACCGGGAACGAAGCGATTTGTACTTACTGATGTACTCTTTGCGAGCGTTCACCATCGCTCGCTGTTCGTTCAATGCAGATGTGATCTGGTTCAGGCGATCCGGCAGGCTGTCGGAATGGAAGGTCAGCCCCGAATCGTGCAGAATCGCATCAATTCGTTTGTTAAGCGCATTCAGTTCTTTGTCACGCTCGATTTGTTCGGCCTTGAACTGCTCCAAGCGAAGGTTGTAGCCAGTGATCCGCTCGCTGCGTTGAGTGATTTCTTTCAGCTGATGAGGCTGAAGGATTTCGGGCAGTCCGGCCGTTCGTAAGCTGGCTTGCCAGATGTCCGTTGCGTTGGCAACTTCTCGTTCCTGATTGGTGACGCGACGACGGAGGTCTTCAATGGATGACCGCGTGTTCTGGACTCGGTTCTCCAACGGCACCAGATCTTCCATCCGAGTCAGTCGACCCTCGGCGTCTCGCAGATCGAGCTCCCACTGCCCTTCACTTCCAGTCGGCAGTTGGCGTTCGATTTCGTCACGCTCGTGTCGAGCGCGCTTCAACTGTTGCCGCAGGATGTCCATTTGGTGGCGGAAGTCATTCAGCTCCTCCTTGGCCATGCTTTCCCAATGGTACTTCAGAAACATCGAGACAAACCCGGCGATCAAGCCGCAGAGTATGCACATGATGCCCAGTTGCTGAGATGTCTGACTTAACCAGCGACCGCCAAACAGCGTGTCCAGCAACCCGAAACCAAGGAACAGCACACCTGAAACGAAGACGATCCCGATGATCGACAGCTTTCCGACCGGCAGCACTTGGTCATTGACCACGACATCGATGTCTCGCTCCAACGCGTGGCGAGACTCGTTCAATTTGTCGATTTTGTCTTCCAGTTCAATCCGACGACGCAACCGATTCACATATCGCCCGGTGTCTTCCAGCGAGTCGGTGTTGCCGAAGCCGGACATCGAGGAAGAAAGACGTTCGTTGTATTGTCCGAGATCGAATTCTGCCTTCTCTAGGTCCTGTTGGTATTTCGTCAGGCGGTCCTTCTGCTCTTGAAGCGATTTCGCGGTCGACTCGAGTGAGCCCAGCCCTCGCTTGCCAAGATCCTGCACATCACGATTCTTGATCTTCAACTGATGCCCGAGCCCATCGACCTCGCCCACAAGGCTGTTCTCGATGGCGTCCACTTCACTTTTAAGACGATCGGACTGACGTTGAAGTGACTCGACCCACGGGCTGTGTTCCGAAATCGCTTCGATCCGAGCCTTCTGAGACCACAGACTGCGATTGATCGGAAGAGCGGTCGCTTCGCTCTTGATCTGGCGGCGCTGATTCTTAATCTGCTCGATACGCTCTTTCTGTTGAGCGATCTTCTGGTTGTAATCGTCAAGCGTTTCCACCGAAACGTCTCGGCGATCGGGAAGCACCCCAAATGACTTGATGCGATCTTCGACCATCCGACGTGACTGCCAACGGTCGGCAATTTGAGTCGCGATTTCGATCAGCCGCGACTGCCGTTCACTCTCCGCGAGTTCCTGTTCGACATCCGCCAACTGGTGACCAATGTCGGTCGTTTCCGCAGCCAATTGCGACCATCGTTTTGAGCGTTGTTTCAGATCGTCAATTTCTCGGAGCAGTTCGGTGCGACGATCCGACAGCGTTGCGATCTTGCCAGGCAGTTTGGGATTGGTTGACCAGATGCCTTCCCGTCGAGCCTTCAGATCACGCATGACATCGATCAACGAAACACGATCCAAGCCGCTGGTCAATCGGTACAGATAGTCGGCTGCCGCCGTGCTGTTGAGCGCGCCCAGTTCTTGGATTTCTCGCAAACCGATGGCGAAAACATTGTTGAAAATGGATTCGTCGGTGTCGGAAAGAATGCTGCTCAACTGAGCCCGTCCGTGCACCGATCCGTCGTGCCCATCAATCACGGTCAAGTCGCCGATGGGGTCGGCGTGACGGTTGGGATCGACGTGACGCTGAACCTCGTACGTGCCAGTGGGAGTGACCAGATCACAAGTTCCACCCGCCAGACCGCCGTAAACCGGAGGCGTGTACTTGTCCAATCTGTCGGGCGAGAAGCCGAACATCATCGACCGAATGAATTGCATCAATGTCGTTTTTCCGGCCTCGTTCTGACCGCAAAAAATGGTGATGTCGTCCGATAGAGCTTCGACTTTCAGCCCTTTCCAGACGCCAAATCCGTCAACCTGTAGTTCTTTGATTTTCACTTTTTCGCTTCCTTGTGAATTCAGGTGAATGTCGCGATCGATTGCGGACGGAGTACCTCGTCTGGCTTGAAATCCAGCTCTGCCGAGGCACTCATCGCGCTGCTAATGATCGTTCCGACATCAAATCCCAACTTCTACCTCATCGATGATTTCTTCGTTTTCATCCACGCCGCTGTAATGTTTATGAGCCGCCAAGTACTCAATTCCAACCATCGCCGCTCGACGTAAAACGTCCTCGCGTCGAGCTTGTGAAACCTGACTCATGCCGGCTGTCAATGTTCCCTCGACGGTGGTCGGAGTGTACTCGTGCAAGTTCAGTCGCAACGAGTCGTCGCTTTGATACCGCCCAATCGCCCGCATGAACTCGCCCAAAATCGTGTCTTCCTCGTACCAGTCGGACGGCAGCTGTTTGGGAGCTTCGACTTCCAGTGAAACGCTCCACAACCCTTTGTCGCCTCTTCCGAATTCGTCACGAAGCCATTCCAGAATATTTTCTGACCACTCTCGTTTGCGAATTGCCGGGTTGAACATGCCTTCGGTGGCAAGCTGCCACTTGGCCAGCACGATCTGGTCGGTCGTGTCCACCACGATCTTGGCGGCTCGTTCGGTCAGTTCTTTTTTCAACGCTTGAACTTCAACTCCTTCGGAGATCGCAACCTTCTGAGGCAGCCAGCGGACTCGATCCGATTCCACGGTTTGCAATCGCAACTTTCCTGCCGCGTCGATCCGACCGATTTTGAATCCATGGGCTCCCGACTCCTTGGGGGACCGTCCTTGGGGCGTCCCTGGATAGACGACGGTTGAACTTGTGCGATCGTGCTTGCTGGCTTTATGATTTCCACCCAAGGCCCAATACTGAACGTGTTCGGCTTTCAATGCAGCGGAATCGAATTCGCCGTGCGACAATGCAACCGTGAACAGTTCGGAATCCGGAGCCGAAAAGTCTCCTGCTGCACGACGATGTTTTGCGTCGTACCCGCTGCCCATGATTCGAGCGATTGTTTCGCCGTCGCGCTCGTGATCGACCTGTTCGACAATTCGCGAACTGAAGGTGACGACGTTGTCCGGCAATTCAATGGCGCTCGGCCAGCGATCAGGGTGATCGGTTTCGCCTCCGCACCAGTAAACGGCGATTTCTTTATCCGCCAGTCGTTCGAACTGGCTCAGCAAAAACGCGGCCGACCGGGCGTTGCCCATCTCGCTATCGTACAAGTCGCCGGCCAGCAGCACGAAATCGACTCGTTCCGCGACTGCCATGTCAAAGACTTTCTGAGCCGCCTCGTACGGCGCGTTGGCCAGCACTTCGAACAGATGCGTCGGAATGTCAGTCAGCCCGGACATCGGGCGATCGAGGTGCAGATCGGACGCGTGAATAAACTTCAACGTGGCTGCCATCAGGTGCTCTCCTTGCTCCCGCGCCAGAGCAAAACCGATGGTTCCAGTCGCGACTGGCGAGGGGCTTTCGGTTGGCTCGGCGATGTTTTATGGTTGAGGTTTGAGCGGCACAAAAATCATTTTTCGCGGCCCAAACCCTCACGACCTGTTGTTTTATCCCATCTTGCCGCTGCAACCTATAGAGATGTTGGACAACTGGAATGAGGAACCGTAAGAGACGCTAGCACCAGCGATAGTTAGAATGCGGAAGTTGAAAATCGGAGGTCGAACATCGGACATCGGGGTTCGAACATCGGAATGGAGAGTGCTTTCTGAATGGAGAGTGCTTTCTGTTTGTGCCTGAACCCGTCGCACCGAAAACCTTCGACCAATTTTCTGTACCCTGTGAACTGTACCCTTTCAACGATTCAAAGAATTCCCATGCCATACAACAAACTGAACGCAGAAGAAACGCGAATCATCGTCAACAAAGGCACCGAAGCACCAGGATCGGGCGAGCTGAACAGTCACTACGAACCGGGGACTTACATTTGCCGCCAATGCAACGCCGCGTTGTACGAGTCGTCAAGCAAATTCAAATCTGGCTGCGGCTGGCCAAGTTTTGATGATGAGATCGAGGGAGCCGTCAAACACGTTCCTGATGCTGATGGTCGACGCACTGAAATTGTCTGCCATCATTGCGATGGCCATCTGGGGCATGTGTTTGAAGGCGAAGGCTTCACCGAAAAGAATACGCGTCATTGCGTGAATTCGGTCTCGATCCAGTTTGTCCCCAACGGCGAAGAACTGCCCGAAACGCTGAATTAGGGCTTGCTGTTTTAGTTGCTGGGGATGGTTTTAGTTTGAAATTCTCGATCGATCGGGGTTGAGCCGAGGCAAAGAGCCGCAGCTAGGAGCGCGAAGTCGACGAACGCGGAGTTGAGTTGCCTCGTTTGGATGGCGCTAGAGAAGCGACATACGGCCCAAAACCGGTTGGTCATGCGGGCCGAGCCTAAATATAGCCACGCCAAAAGACGCCGCAACGCCTGCTCCAAGTTCATCACCAAGAACGTCAGCGAAATCTGAGCCGTCGAGGTGCTCGCCAGTTTCGTCATCACGCGCGACAGACTGTAACGACGCTTGCTCTGGCCGAACTTGCCCTCCACTTCGTTGCGAATCACTTCGTCGGCGCGGGCTTGCTTGCGATCGGCCAGTGAAACATCTTTGGGAGGTCGACCCAGCGGAGGACCACTCATCCGAATCCCCAATGATTTGCACAACGCTCGGTTGGCTCGCGTGCGATATATCTTATCGACGTGAACCGACTCGGGGTAGAAACCGAATCGTTGATGATACGCTTCGATCTGCTGAGGAAGA
>CALFWL010000148.1 GCA_937928215.1 uncultured Pirellulaceae bacterium
TTGCTCCTTTGCAGCCCCAAAGGGGCGACCTTAACCGTACCGGATACAACCAATTAGGGCCGCCCCTTTGGGGCTTTCGGGTTTCCGATTCGAATATCCCAAGGCGGCGCGATGCTCTGCCTTAGACTGGCATGAGGTTGCCCTTTCAGGGCGGAGTTCGGTCACAATGGAAACAACGCCTCAAATATTTTCATCAGCCCAGTCATTGGCTGGTGCGAGCTGTACTTCACCTTTGCGTCTGCGGCGCTTGAAAGCCGGATTAAAAGCAGGTTTGACCACTGCACGAAAACAAAACGCGATCTCATTGCAGTTTTGAAACACTGAAAAAACTATTGCAGGGCCGCTTCGCTGTCGTCAACCGACCGACGATCGTCCGGATGCCATAGCGGCAGTCCTTCACCAAGCCGTTGAGCCAACATCTTCAGTTTCTCTTCCGAACCCGGAAGCGCTTCGGTCGAACGATAATCTTCTTCCTGAACTTCGCCGGGCTCATAGTCCCAGCACCCTTCTTCGATGGCGGTCAATACGGAACGAGGCATCCAAATTCTCCTGTGGAAGTGATTCGAAATTTGGCTCCATGCCGAGAATTGTCTCCGCTTTCAATATCAATGGATTTCGTTGTCAGTCAAGAAAAATATTCCCAGTCGAACGCACATCGGGGAAATTTCTCAATTCCGACGTTTTCAGCTAAGCATCCGCGACACAATAATCGGCGTCTTTGTAAGACGATTAGCGGGTGAAATGCGTGGGTTTCGAATGCTCAAATCCGTCATTTATTTCTTGGCGAGTGCTATGCATTCGATGCTTGCTCGGTCGCGGCCTTGAACAATTGGCAAAAGTTTTTCAGCGACGTTTCGGAAACGTCACCAGTTCGACCGGATCGACAAACGGCTCCCCGAACACCGATCAAGGATGGCCCAAATGCGACCGCCGTGGCAAGCGTTTGCTGGTCGATCGATCCCGCTAAAACAGAAAACATTTGTCTCTGGCGTATCATTTGCAGAAGACTATCAAGTTCGCTGGCGCGAATATGAACGGCGAAACTTCCTGCCGATTTGTCAAACGTGTCCAACAAGACACCTCGGCAGCCCAGTTCGTACGCCAGCTTGCAGACATCAGCCGGATTGGGCGCGTCACACGATTGATGATCCACGTACGCGACGGCGACAGGCTTCGTTCCTGCCGGCAACGCTGCAATCAACGATTGCCAGCGTTGCTGCCAATTCGGAATGGAGATTGCTCCCGCCAGCCCAATTTTAGCGAAGGCAAATCCCGCTGGTAGTTCCGCTGCATCCCGAACCGCGTTGTCGTCGATCAGTTCGCCCAACGCCGCACTGCAGACGGTCTGGGGTGAAATCAAATTCAAAACACTTGAAGCCGTCTGTCGGTCCACACGCCCCAAAGAACCGTGTTTTGGTTCCTTCAGGTCAAGCACGCCGATCAGTTTTCGAATCGTGGCGGGCAGAGACTCGACTGCGGTGGCCTCGTGCTGGTCGCGAACACTGATCAACAGCCTGGGGACTAAGTGGGGCGAATCAAGTTGGATTGTATTTTGATCAGGCAAGGCTGGCTCGCGGACCTGTATTGCTTGCTACGAGACGGGGATGGCCAGACAGAGCAAAAAAGGATCGTCATCCAACTGTCGCCAATTTCAGATGAACGATAGGATAGGGTTAGTTGCGGAGTCGTGAAAGCGACGTTGGTTCGCCTGCTTCGCAAATCGACTTGCAACCTCTGTATCTGCTTTTTCATGGCCTCGAAAACGTCAAACACTCCCTACGAACTAATTACTACCAGCGAGCAGCTGAAAAATTTCTGTGAGCGATCGTCCAAAAGTGAATTTGCAGGTTTCGATACCGAATTCGTCTCGGAGAATCAGTACCGGCCCGAGTTGTGCCTGATCCAGATCGCGACCGATTCGGAACTGGCTATTATCGACACGTTGGCGGTTGAAGACCTTCAGCCGTTCTGGGCTTGGCTGACCTCTGGTGACCGAACGACTCTGGTCCACGCCGCTCGCGAAGAGTTTCTGTTCTGCATCCGAGATTGCGGCAAATGGCCCTCGAAGCTGTTCGATGTCCAACTGGCCGCGGGCATGATCGGTATGGAATACCCGGCGTCGTACGGAAACCTCGTGCAGCGAACCCTCGGCTTGGAAGTCGACAAAGGAGAAACTCGAACCGACTGGCGCAAACGTCCGTTGACCGAACGTCAGATTGATTATGCGTTGCAGGATGTCATTCACCTGAAACCACTTTATGATCGATTGACAAAAAAACTCCATTCGCATGATCGCCTTGCGTGGATGGAAGAGGAAATGACTCAGTGGCAGGAGGATCTCGAAAAAACGATCACCGAACCGCAGTGGCGACGTGTCAGCGGAATCGCCAGCTTGAAACCGCCCGCGTTGGCGATCGTCCGAGAATTATGGCTGCTCCGTGACAAGGAAGCCGAACGCCAGAATCGCTCCCCCAGACGAGTCCTGCCCGATGATTTGATCGTTGAACTTGCTCGTCGAGCAAACGCGAACCCCAAACAGCTGAAGGCGATTCGAGGATTCGAGAGCCGTGTGTCTCGATTTCTTTCGGACGACATTGGGAAGGCGATCGAGCGAGCCAAAGCGCTTCCCGACTCCCAGTTGCCGCCTCGGATTCGACGCAACAAATCCGCCAACCTCGGACTGTTGGGCCAGTTCTTGACAACTGCTCTGAAGATCGTCTGCAAAACCGAATCGATCGCGCCCGGTATCGTCGGATCGGCGGACGATGTCCGCACCATGGCAGCCTGGAAACTGGGGATGGTGGACCCGAAAGATCCGCCCGAGTTGTCGCGTGGTTGGCGAGCAGAAATTGTCGGCACGTTGGTCGAACGAGTTCTTGACGGCACTTACGCGATTCGGGTCGGCGACCCGAAATCGGATGAGCCGTTGATCATCGAGTCTCTTGAAAGAGGCGGATAAGACGACAAAGACGGATAAAACCAGTAGCGTCGTTGATTGAATTTTCGTGAACCGCTGGCGCTGCCGGTGAGCATCAATTTCCTAAACCAACACAAGGCTTTCAAGCAGCAAACGCAGTTTTCGAATTTCTCCATCGTGATCGATATCCGGATCATCAACCGGCTGGATGTCGACACAGACGGCTCGACGATACTTTGCCTTGATCAGCAGATTGGTCAGCTTCCCAAAATCGATCAATCCCTGACCAACGCGAACTTGCAGGGAGTCGACGGTTGAATCTCGCAAGTAAACGTTGTGAACGTACTCGATCAGTTTCTCGTAGTTGGGCGGAACTTCGTTTCCGAAATGGTAGTGGCTTGGGTCCAGCGATAATCCAAGACCTTTGACGTGCCCGCAGATCACTGAAACGGTGTCCGGATCAGCCGACAAACGACCCTCGGTCGATCGCATTGCGACTCGCACGCCATGCCGTTCGGCGATCGAAACGAGTGACTTGTAGCGTTCGACTTCCTCGTTGAACGGTGTTCCATGCTCGCCCGATTGAACCGTCAGCGTGACGATCTTGCACGCTTTGGCAAGCTCGCAACACTTTTTGAAAGTGGCCAGATATTCTTCGCCTTCTCCGTCCAACTCCAATCCAAGACCGATCACCGTCAGGCGACGGGTCGACATGACCGAGTCACACGCTGCGTTAAAATCTTCATGGATAAGCGACGGCTTGAGGTGGTTCCCAGCTTCCGAAACGCCAATTTCAATATGGGAGAATTCTAGGTCTCCCAGTTTTTCAATGGCTTCGTCCAAAGGAAGATGGGGAAAGCATCGAGTGGTAGCGGCAACAAACACGCGCAATCTCCGTAGTGCGATTCTGTGGTGCGACTTGACAGCCCCAATTCCGTCCGCGAGCCTGATGGTCAGGCTGACCGTTCGTCTGATCGCCGGCGTGATGGGCACTTCAACGCGGTAGCCTAGAGGAGCTGCGTATTTTTTTCAACACCAGTCGTTGTGGGTTCAGGAGTTCCAAGACATGAGTTTCAATCTAATTCGAGTTCAGATATTTGCGCTGCTGTGTTTGGTTGGGTCGGGACATGGAACGTTTGGGGGACTGAGCTCGGCTTTCGGGCAGGAAGCTGGGCAGGAAGCGGAGGCCTCGATTCCGGCTGCCACTGACGATCCGCGAATCGATAAACTGGCGAAGCTATTGACCGGCAGTCGCTGGGTGGGGCAGTTCACCACAACTGACCAGAACGGCAAGGCGGGGGCTGCCAAGGAGGAAACGTACGAAATTTCGAAAGCCGAAAAGCTACCCGAAGGCAATCTCTGGCTGCTGACCGCTCGGATCAAGTACGGTCAGCGCGACGTGACGGTCCCGCTTCCCATCGATATCATTTGGGCGGGGGACACCCCGGTCATCACGGTCAACCAACTGCTGGTTCCGGGGCTGGGTACCTTCGACGCGAGAGTCTTGATTCGCGACGGCAAGTACTCGGGCACGTGGACTCATAACGACCACGGCGGCCACTTGTTCGGTTCGATTGGCAAAATGAAAAAGTCGGCGGCGGAGAATTAGCGTTTGTCAATGACAAAGTTCGCGGCGGAGAATTAGCGTTTGTCAAATTTCGAGCTTCATTCTTTCACGGTGGTTTAGCCACGGATTTTCACAGATCGCCACCGATTATTGCGCGCCGAATCTTTGCGCGCTTAGTCCGTGTTGATCCGTGCCCATCGGTGGCTAGATTTCAAATGTCCCTCGCTGGGAGGCAAGCCGTTCTTACGGGGCAGCGGATACGTGTTTTCCAATTCCAAAGATGGTCGCGGCCGCGATGGCGGCAGTTTCAATTCGAAGAATCGTGGGCCCGAGACTGACTGGTTGCCATCCAGATTCGGAAAGTTGCGTGACTTCGGAATCGGAGAAACCCCCTTCAGGACCGATTGCGATGGCGACCGGTTGAGTGGACTCGAGGGCCACATCTGACAAGACTTTCGAGTCGTACGGATGAGCCATTAGTTTAAGCAGCGGCTCCGCCGTTGGCTTGGGAAGTACGTTCAGATTGGGAATTGCGGTCAAGGTCTCAGCTTGGTCAGATGTTTGATCGCCCAAGACATCAGCATCCGGAAGATTGCAGAGCTGTGGAATACTCGATGGCGACGCGATCTGCATCAAGAAATTGCGGCCACATTGTTTGCTGGCCTCGATGATTTGCTTCTCAATTCGTTCGATCGCTTTGGGCGTCACTTCCGCGACCGATCGACTGGTCGCCAGCGGAATCAGCTTGGTGACTCCCAGTTCGACCAACTTCTCAATCAGAAATTTTTGCCGATCTCCTTTGGGCAACGCGACGACGATGGTGATCGAACGGGACAATGAACGATCAAACTGTCGGGTCTCCAGTCGCTTGGCCGTCAGCTTTTTCTTACTGAGAGTTTCGATCAGAGCGTCGTGTTCACGACCGAATCCATCAAAAATGACGATGCGATCACCTTCTCGATAGCGCATGACGTTGATCGCGTGGTGAGCCTGATCGCTGGCGAGTTGAAAACGATCGTCGACGGGTGGCTGAGAATGAAAGAATCGGTAGGACATGCGGAAATTGGTTGATTGATCTGGTGCCCGGTTCCGGGTCGGATAAGATAGTCGGTCGTCATGGCAGTCGTCATGCGTTGAGCAAACCACGAGCGTTCTACAAACCACGATGGGTTCGTTCGCTTGATCATCCAATCCAGAGTCTTGCATGACCGAAGTAGTCTACAACCAACCGGACGGCGATCCAATCGTTGTCGATCTCAGAGAGCCTAGCAGAGCCGCGTTGCTTGCATGGATGTGGCCGGGAGCGGGCCATTTCTACCAGAGGCGATTCGCCAAGGGTTTCCTGTTCATGATCTGCATTCTCAGCATTTTCTTTTTTGGGCTGGGGCTGGGGCGAGGACGGGTGGTTTACGCTTCCACCAAGCCGGGCGATTACCGGTGGCAATTTGCCTGTCAGGCAGGAATTGGACTGCCGGTCGCTCCCGCGATCCTGCAAGCCGTCAAGACTTCCGCCGGTGGCGATCCGATGTTTGTCATGTGTGAACGTTTTCCTCCACCGCCCAATTATCCCAAAGCAAAAGGTTCAGAACGAGCCTTTTACCGGATCACGCCACAGAACCGAAATGGCTACGACGGCCCGACATTGAAGGATGGGTTCATGGCAGCTCCACAAGGCCCAATCCTTCAAAACGAACGAGACGTCTTGGGGATGTGGCACTTCGACTACAAACACAACTTTGACCTCGGAACGTTGTTCACGATAGTGGCTGGCCTGTTGAACTTGCTGGCTGTGTATGACGCTTACGTCGGTCCAGCCATCGTCACGTCTGAGCAACTGGACGCGGCCAACAGAAAAAAGCGAGACCGTTGACTCAGTCGAATCGAAGCGGCTTCTGCGCCGCCACCGTCGATTCCATTAACTTGATTCGCTGCCTGCCCGGTATGCCCTGACTATTGCGACACGGCCCCCATCATGGTTCACACGATGCTAATTCTTATTGCTGCCGCGACCCCCGTGCCGAAGCTTTGGTATGCCTTGCCACTGATTGTTTCGATCAGTCTGGTCTACGGAGCCACAAGGCACGAGCATCTGAAACCGATCCTGATTCACAGTCTTCGATCAGCGATCTGGGTGACCGGATTCATGGCCGTTATCTTTGCTGTGATCTGGCTGGCTGGTTTCTGGAATTAACGACCACCGGCAGAGCCAACGATCCTTGCTTTGTGTCGTTGGCTAAGCTACCGGGATGAAGTTTGCAAGTCACAGCGGGCTAGAACCCTGCACCGCCACCACCACCCTGAGCGTCATCTGCACCGCCAGCGCTGTTGAAGGTGAACACGTCTACGATGTCGTTAAACAGCGGACTCACGCTGACCAGCACATGCAGTCGATCGGCCGTTGTTGCGTGATTGACCGTCAGGTTGGTGCCCGTCTGAATCAGCTGAATGATCGGACGATATCCAACGGGACGAGCTAGGCGATTTCGTCCAAACACCAAGCGGTCAAAGTCGCGGACATCACTATCGAATCCTGCCAACGAAGAACCGCTGCCACCGAGGCCGTCAATCTGTTGAGCCAGAATGTTACGGCTGGCTGCGACTTGTTCATCGACAGCCGAAGCGATAGCGTGAGTTTCCAATGACTCGGTTCTGCGACCGTCTTTGACATTGAAAACGACACTGAAGCCGGGATCGTTCAAGTCAATCTGTCGAACTTCCCCCACTTGGTCGGGAGAGTTGTAATTTGAGTAGATTTCGACGGTCACCTTGCCAGCTGTGACTTCACCCCAGATTCTTCGCACGTGTAATTTGTACTCGCCCGAGAATCCTTTCGGCAGAATGTAGTGCTCGGCTAACTCGCCTGAGCCCGTCGCTCCACTCGAAAACTCGTCGCCCAGCATCACGCCACCGCTGCGTGTTCGCGGCTTCAAGCGTGAGCAAACGGTGCCGCCGGGTTCTTGGACATAGACATCCAGATCGGCATCCCCGGTCCAGCTGACTTTTGCGTAGCAGTCGCGGCGTTTGGCCAGCTTCAATTCTTGTTCGTACTGGGTAAGTAGATTGTCGTCTCCCGATTGCTGTAAACGCAACCGTAACGCGTCGGCACTGCGACGTGCTTCGTCGACAATTTCAGGGTTTTCCGGCCACTCGTGCGAGTAAACTCCCACGGTCGCCCAGCGAATCCCATTGATGTCCTGGATTCGATTGGCTGCACGCAAGCCCATCAGGATCGGCTCCGTTCGCGTCGGATAAGCCCGCGCGATGTCTTCGCACAAACCAATCGCTCGTTTTTCCATGTCGTGATGAGCCATGTAGTGGGCCGCGTAGAGCATGTCGTTCACATCGCTCGAAAGGTCCACCGCCGACATCAAGGCTCGTTCGATTTCCGACTTTGGACGCTCGGAAATTTGCATCGCCAATGTTAGTGCCTCGTACATCCATTCTTGACGCTGGTCATGCTCGACCGCCGCCAGAATCAAGCTGACGACTTGGTCAGTTTTTTGCTGTTTCATTAGCTCGCGAACGGTCAACCGAACACTGCCGGGATCGGCAAAGACGCTGCCAAAGTAGGCCGACCATGTGTTGGCCTGACCTTCGCTCGTTTTAATCGGCAGCGCCAACGCCTGTGCTTTCGTTGGCACAGCTGTCGTCGGTTCGGCTGAATCTGGTGAAGTGATAGAATTTGGTGAAGAGGCCGATTTTTCTCCGGCTTTGACCAGGACAAGTCCTGATTCCTGGATGCAGAAAACACCGCCGCCTCCACCGCCGCCAAAACCACCGCCGCCTTGGCCTCCGCCGCCGCCGCCAAAACCACCGCCGCCTTGGCCGCCCAAGCCGCCACCTCCGCCGCCCAGACCACCTGCCAGTCCGCCGCCGCTGGGATTGAAGCGTGGGGCAACCAGATCGCCAACGTTATAAACGTTGGTTACCAAGTACTTGGCGTCATTTTCCGCGTCATCAATCGAGATGATCTGTAGAACTTCTTCACGCACGATGAAGGTCGCGTTGTACTGCCGCAGCATCAAACGCAAGGCGTTCTTCAATTGAATACCGCGAAGGTTCGCGGTGATTGGCTCATCAACGTCCAAAGAATCGTCTTTGGCCGACTGAGTCAGCACGATGTTGATCCCGTACTTGGATTCCAATTCCTGTTCGACGTCGCTCCATGAATCTTCGTCAAAATCAAGAGTCGCTGGTTGTTCCAACGCCTGTAAAATACGTTCGTCGGTCGGACTTCCAGTCAAACGGAATCCGTTATACTTCGCACGACGCAGTTTTTTACGCTTCCATTCTTCGGCGTCAGGGAACAACATCAGCTGGTTGTAGGGGAACGGAACGCTGGCCGTGCGAACCTCGTACATTGACTGAGCAAAATTACGCTGTTTCTCTTCATGAAGCTTCCAATGCATGGCCGCTGTTGCCGCTCGTTCTGCAGTGGCTGCCGCCACGATCGCGGCGGGTTCTCGTGGAGCGATTTCCAGCGCCTGTCGCGTGACCGAGCGAGCGGCTTCGTAGTTTCCTTCGTCCAGCAACGAGTTCATGCGGTTGGCCAAACGCGTCACCTGTTCTTCGCGCCGAGCCAATGCGGCCAGTTCACGCTCTTTCGCCAGCGAGTTCGCTCGGCTGAGTCGCCGTTGAGCTTGTTGTTGGTCGAATTCCAGCTTCCGCTGTCGCGATGACAACAACGCTGATTCGAGACGGTTGCGAAGCTCACGTCGGTTGTTGGGAAAAAGATCAGTCGCATTGTCCAGCACGCCAATCATGCTCTTCAGCCGGTCGATGGCCGAGTTCGGATCGTTGCCAAGGTCTTCCCGAGCTTGTTTCAGTTCGAATGAAACTTGTTTGCGAAGTTTGTCGTTGATCACTTTGCGGCGCTGCTCTTCATTCAGAATTAGGCGGCCTGCCGTCGAGTCCTCTTCACGCATCAAGCGATCCAAAGCGTTCTGATCAACGGGGCGACCAATCAGATTCAAACTGCCGTCCGATGGAGGCATGACCGTTGGTTCCGGAAGCGGGCTGAAGCCATCGTCGGAAGAGGGTGGGGCGACCGGCAACACGTCCGGCTGAACAGCAAATCCACCGTCGTCGGGGACGACGATCTCACCCGGTTCAACCACCGAATCGTCATCGGTTGGAACGGCAAGGGAGCCGTCGTCGTTCCCCGGGAAGTCGGCCTGATCACCGTCAACATTGTCAAACGGGCTGCTCTCAGCCATAGGAGCCTTTTCGGCGGGCGTTGAAGGATCGAATGAGTCAGCCGATTCCGCACCTTCGAACGTGCCGGACTCACCTGAGCTGCCGGGTACAGCCTGAGGAGCTTCCTCATTAAAAATGTCGACGCCAAACGGGCTCTCGTCCTGTTTTTTCTTCGCAACGTAGGAAGCGGATTTCGCAAGAACCTGAGCGGACCGGTTTTCCGGATCGACGACCATCGCTGCGGCTGCCAGACGCTGAGCCGAACCGATGTTGCCTTGCTCCAGCGCTTGTTTACCGAGGCCAGTGATTGCGTTGGCTCGGAATCCGAGCACGCGAGCGTATTCCATCAAGCCTGATGAACCGGCGGTCGGAAGTGTGAGGCCATCGTTGGAACGGGCGTCACGAATCATTTTTGGCAAAAACGAGTTATGTTTGCTTGATACTTCAGGACGAATCTCAAATCGCTGATTGGCTCGGCGGCCATTGCACCGGCCATTGATTGTCAATGCAACGTCGCCCGATCCTACCATCGTGCCAATCACGATCGAATCGCGATCCTCACGCATCGGCGGGAAAGGTTTTGGGAACGTTTCCACGATCGAGTCTGTGAATTGATTTTCCTGAGGCCAGAAAACCGATCCGTGAACTGTCTGTGCCAGTGAAGCGGCGGCATCGGCAACACTGCTGCTGATATCGGTGTCGATGAAAAGATTTCCACCGGTGTGGTTCGCAAGAATTGCTAATAGCTCCATGTTGCGATCAGGACCGATCGCGAAACTGGAAACCGAAATCTGATTCTTGACCAACCGTTGAACAATTCCACCAAGCGCAGCGGTATGAACAATGCCGGCTCGGCTGATTCCGTCGCCGATGTAGACGACGTTGCGGTTTCGGACGGCAGCCGATTCAAATTCGTTAGGAGCCGAAGTGAGCATCAGCTTCATGTCGGTTGACCCAAGCGGCACGCGGCCATTCAGGCGATCGATGGCCGCCGCTGCCTCACGACTGTCGGCTCGGACAAACTGGTTGGTTAAAGGAACCGGGTCCAAGTCGACTGCCATGATCTTGACCCGATCGTCGGCGTTCAAGTTGCCCAGCAGCTTTTCCAATGCGGCGACCGAATCCTCACGAAAAGTACCCGTCTGACTGGCAGACGTGTCAACGTAGATGACGACATCGGAGGCCCTGCTCGGCTGACTCTTAAAATCCGCTTTCACGCTCAATGCAAAATGAGTCCCACTGGCACCGTCAAAGGTAGCCATGCGAGTCTCAGCGGAATCGGTGACCGAAAGCTGTCTCGCTTCTGCATGTTCAGCGGAAAGTATTACTCCGCAGATTAGCATGCAAGCCAGCAGAACACGAAACTTAGTAACAGCAATCCCACGCGAACGGCATGTGGACATATCCAACTCCAACACCTGATTGATGACAAAGAGAGTCCTCGCGATATCCGAGATGCTCTCTTGCCTTGCCTGATTTGATAATATGCCCGTAGTGGTTACTCAGGGCCGAGAAAATCGTCAACACTAGTCTATTTTGCTGGCATTATTGCTGCCACCGCAAACCTTCGATTTTACTCAAACAGCCATGGTAAGCAGCGAATCGGATTAACCGGACTCACAAATGCGAATTGAGCCCGGAAACCCGAGATTCTTATCGGATTGATGACGTCTGGTGGTCGCGTAATTCGCTTTGGAGCCGAAAGAGCGAGGAAGATGGGACGGGAAGAGGCCGTTGACGGTGGAAATAGTGAAGCTGCCGGTTGTCCGAGTCAATCCAATGCCCTAGCGATCGAGGCAGCATTTATTCTTGGTGGAGAGCCATATTACCGGACACCTGCTCGTGCCGCTTGAAAGTTGAGCACTCGCATCAATTTCTGCACATGTCGAACTAAGCCTGATCAGTACAGCTCGGACTGTGGCTTCTCCCAGCGCCGTTGGCCGGATGAAACGTCAGATTCGATGGTCGCAAACTCCAGCTGACGCAAGGCGCGTGTCAGCCACCACGAAGCGTGTTCCATCGCGCTGGTGAGCCGTCCGTTAGAAGGTTTTTCGTTGCTTTCTTCGTGCAAGATCGCTACTTCGGTCTGCTCGCGGGGCTCGTTCCTCACGTCGGAGTTGCAGAAGGTAAACGCGGGCTGAGGAAGCTCGATCTCAATCGTGCGAGTCAAATCGACTCCCCATCGATCGCAGTCTTGGTAGTAAACCCAGTAAGACGCTTGCCCGTCGCCCTTAACCATGGCAGCGCCGTCAGGGGCCGCTTTTGTGGTGCCCAATTCATCCAGCCACCATGGGGTGACCAACTGCTCCGATGTAATGCGGACGCCTTCAACCGAGGCGGTCAGAATTTCTGTGAGCCAACTTTCCTGCGAAGTTACGAACTGGCGGCAAGCATCGGGAACGACTTCCAGTGTTTCGACGATCGAATTCCAACCAGTCGGGATTTCCGGATGAGTGAACTTAAGCCAGCATCCAACCAGTTCGACAGTCGATGCGGCGCGAGATTCATGAAGGCCAGCTTTGGCAACACTGGGCCGCAAGCGATTGAACGACTCGCTGACACGCTCGGGCTTGGCATCGCCCTTGGCGCACTGGCTCCCAATCATGACAACCGAAAGCGCAACGACAAATTGACATAGCAACCGCGCAAACAGACGACTCGATGGACTCATGGAGAAAACCTGAAAGTCATGTGCAATGACAGCCCGGTGGAAGGCGATCGGACAGACTCTTCATCGGGAAGTGACAAACAATTCCTTTCCCGTAATTCTTGTCGCTCAGGCAAACTTGACGGGCGGCACGCGAGCAATTCGTATTGCGCCTATTGTTCGGCATGGGCAAGATTGAGCACCGTTTGCCGTAGCTGTGGTTCCATCGCTTGAACCAATCGGCAGAAAACCCGTAAAATCGGATTAAAACACGACGCCATTCTTGCGACAAAAATTCGTATGGCGCGTGTGACCTTCATTTGAATTCGTGAAGTTAGCGATATGAATAAAAACATCTCCGTATTTTTGTGCCTGTTCTATGCCTCGATCGGATCGTTGGTGACCCTTTTTCTGACTCGGCAACTGCCCGACGTGGACGCCAGCATTGCGGCGCCCATGCAGCAGGTTGCCCCCGGCTTTCGTCCCGTGGTCCGTCCTGAAGAACCCGCCAGGCGATTTTCAGATGACGAACAAACCAGCATCTCGGTCTACGAGAACGTCAACCGCAGCGTGGTGAATATCAACACCCGAGTCATTCGCAACGACATGTGGCTGCTGGGAGGACGGCAGGAATCAGAAGGTTCTGGATCAGGCTGGGTGCTTGATGCAGAAGGCCATATCGTCACCAACCATCACGTCATCGCAGGAAGTAATGTTGTGACGGTCACTCTGTTCGAAGGCGATCCGCTTCCCGCACGAGTCATCGGCAGTGATCCACAGAACGACATTGCCGTGTTAAAGATCGAGGCACCTGCTGACATGCTGTTCCCCGTTTCGTTCAGTGACTCGAGGACCTTGAAAGTCGGCCAACGCATTTTTGCGATTGGTAATCCGTTTGGACTTGAAAGAACGATGACGGTTGGGATCGTTTCCAGTCTGGATCGGACGTTGCGTTCCAAAACAGGACGATTGATGAAAGGCATTATTCAGCTTGATGCCGCCTTGAATCAAGGAAACTCGGGCGGGCCGTTACTCGACAGCGACGGAGCGGTCGTTGGTATGAACACGGCCATCGCGACGCTGACGGGAGAAAACACGGGCGTCGGTTTCGCGGTTCCAATCAACACCATCCGCCGAGTCGTTCCGCAGTTGTTACAGTTTGGAGAAGTCCGTCGCGCTTCGTTGGGAATTGATTTGTTCTGGAAAGCGGAGCAAGGGATTGGGATCGCGCGAGTCGATCCGGGTGGTCCGGCGTATCAGGCGGGATTGAAGGGGTTGTCGATCGAGCGAAAAATTGTTCGTGTGGATGGGCGGCTTTACGAGACCCGAGGGATTGATCGTAGCTCGAGCGACCGAGTTCTGGCGATTGAGGGACAGGACGTTGCCAACACGGATGAGCTTCAGGACATTCTGGACCAGTTCAAGCCGGGTCAACAGGTGGACGTGACCATCCTGCGCGGCGGATCGACTCAAACGGTCCCGGTTACGCTCGGTCGCGATCGGTAGGACGAGCCCAACATCCGGAGCCGAGCCGGGAAATCGGGAGGGCGACCGGGCATTTGGCGAGCGGGCATTTGTTGACGGTTGTCGGGAGGGTGAGCCTCAACTTTGGGAGGGCGCGGCTCCGTCCAAGCTGATTCCATGACGAGCGCAAGCCAGCGACGGGTGGCGGGCGGAGCCTTCCCCTCCCTGGGTTCGGTTGTCGGGAGGGTGAGACGCAACTTTGGGAGGGCGCGGCTCCGTCCAAGCTGATTCCATGACAAGCGCAAGCCAGCGACGGGTGCGGGCGGAGCCTTCCCCTCCCTGGGTCCGGTTGTCGGGAGGGTGAGCCTCCGTGCGAGCCGAATCCAATCACACGTTTTCATTTTTGAGGGTGCGGGCGGAGCCTTCCCCTCCCGGATATGCTATGAAAGATTGAGCGGACATCTCCTTCCGTCCCCATCCTTAAACGTGACCTGAGAAAATTTCGATGCCCCAATTCGCCGTCATTCTTGCTGCCGCCGGTCAGAGCCGTCGCTTTGGCGATTCAGCCGGAAAGAAACCGTTCGTCTCGCTGCTGGGAAAACCAGTCTGGCTCCACTCGGCGGAAAAATTTGCTGCTCGCCCCGACGTGCAACAGCTGGTCGTCATCGTCAGCCCAGAGGACGAAGCGAACTTTCGACACGCCAATGAAGCAGTGTTGAAACGGCTCGGCGCGACCGTCGTCGCAGGGGGGCGTCAGCGGATGGATTCGGTATCTAACGGCATTGATGCAGTGAACGAACGGATTGACTTCGTCGCGATCCATGACGGGGCAAGACCGTGTGTGTCGACCGAGCTAATTGAAAATGTGTTTGATGCAATTCGAACTTGCGACTGCGTGATCCCGGCGTTGCCCGTCAGTAGCACGGTCAAGCGATCCGACGACGGCGGCAATACGGTGGCTCAAACGGTTGACCGCAGCCAGTTGTTTCTGGCTCAAACGCCGCAAGCATTTTCCAGAAACGTCATCGTTGAGCTGTTCAGAAAATATCGCGATTCGGGCGCTCAGATGAGCGTGACCGATGAGGCTCAGCTGGCCGAGAAGTACGGCGTTGAAGTTCGAATCGTTAACGGCTGTCCATTGAACCTGAAACTGACCAAACAGATCGATTTGCAGGTGGCGGAAACATTCATGAGCATCAACCAGGGAGTTCGGCATGATGCCCCGCCCAACGCTTCGACTCGAATCGTTTAAGCGGTGTCCAAATCGAGGACTGCCAGTTGGCCAAGCATACTTGGCATGAAAAAACCTCTTGTGCGATTGCGCACAAGAGGTTTTGGATTCGCTAACGAAGATGTTGACGCGAGTGTCGCTGCGATTCAAGCTCAACCTGATTGGACAACGCCAGTTTGCTGTCGTCAGGCTCGCCCAAGCGTGAGACCTTGCAACGCACTAGAAAATTAGTTTCCGTCCGTTGATGGGAATCCGGGAATTTGCCCCGGCTCATCCGCAGCGTTCGCACTTGGAACGGCTTCGCCGACGACCTCTGGACCTTGAGCAGGTTGACCGTGCTGCATCATGGGGGCACCGTAATTCGTGGGAGCCCCAACCGCGCCGTACTGTCCGCAGGCTCCCGTTGCACAGCCTTGCACAGCGCTGTGAATTCCAGCCGTTCCATAGTCGTATCCGACCGGTTGGCTGAAGTAACTTCCTCCGTCGCTGCAACCGCACGTGTCGCATCCGCCTGAAAAACCGACGGGGGCTTCACCGCACGCAGAAGCACCGCGTTTTGAACGCTTGGATCGACATCCGCAACGGCCTTTGCTTCCGCATTTGCGGCAACCGCCACCAAGTTTTCCAGCCAACAGCCCGCCGCCGTAGCCACCGCCACAACCTCCGGCTGCGTTGCAGCCACAGCCGCCCGCCGGGTACCCGAAGCAACCTTGGTCACAACCACACCCGCAGCCACCACCGCCAAAGCCGCTTGCACCGCCTCCGCCGCAGCCACCTTTCAAGCGACTGAACAGTCCATGGTGACCGCCAACAGTTTGGCAGCGTTCGCTGCAATAGTTGCCCCAAAGTGCAGCGGCATCGCCTTGGCTGATTTCACGACCGCAATTGTTCATCTCACCACCACATCCGCATCCTCCGCCCGTTTGGACGGGAGCGTAACCGTAGCCTCCGCCGAATCCCATCGCAGGGCCGCCGTAACCGCAATCTTGAGCGTTGAGGTTGGTACAACAAGCCATTGCAGCGATTGCAACGGCAACTTTAATCTTCGTCAGCATAAGGTTCTCCAGGAAATCCGTTGTTATGATCACTCCACGTCCAATGTGAAGTCTTATCAGTGGTCTGAATCGTTGCGAATCGTCTGCCCGCACATTCACAGTTCCGTTGCTGTCGTTCCTCATCGGAGAGAAGAACCACACAGAATCAGAACTGACCGTAAAACTGGAGATCGTCGCCCGGCGGGTGACTCAGCATCGTATTGCGATTTGAAGCTGGAGATTTCAGATCACACACGTTCAATATGCCGGACACGGAAGCGAATCGAGTCAACCGCATTGCGCCCGTGATTCCTTTCGAGCCCAATGTAGCTGACGTGCAGTTCACGTAGACTCGTCGCAACACGGGTGACGCTGAGGACAAACCCAATGCTAAGGGCAAACGCACCCCCCAACGGATGGGTAACTTTAACGGATCGAACGAGTATTTCTATTTACAAAAAGTGGTCCGGATCGCCAGAGCAGGCGGTCGATAGGATTTGATACGAGTTTCAATTGATGGCGCCGTCCATTGCGAATCCGTCACGACTGGGAATCCGCCTCCTCTTGCCAGCGAGACCAACCATTCCTCCGATCGTACCGAACTTGTTGCTGATTAACGCCGACGTGGCGGATCGAGAACGTGCGTCCTCGATCATGGGCCAGCTTCCAGGGCACCTGATCATTGCCGAGGATTTCCATACCGCGTTAAGCCTATTGTCAGGGAATTTGATCGACCTGATTGTTTGCGACAACAACGTCATTGCCCAAGGTCAGCACGTCGATGACGAAATCGCACGATTCCACAGACTGCCCGGTCGGCATGACGTGCCGGTACTGTTCACGTGTGCCTTGCAACGGTCAGACGTGTCATTGAAAACGCATCGATGGGGAGTCGCCTACCACGTGCACCGGATGATTGCTCCACAAGTCCTGCTTGAGCTGATCCAGACTTCGCTGACTTTGAAGGTTCGCTCCGTATTGGGCGGTCGCGAGGACGGCCAAGAATCCGAGCGACGAAAAAACGAGTCCAAGCATCCCCCGATCCCGAGCGGCGTGCCAAAACCGTTTGGCCTGACGCTTCCAGAAGTGATCATGCCATCCGAGAAGTTCGGCATCTCCCTTTGAATCGCGATGCTGGCTGGCTTCGTTTGCCGTTCAATTTGCAACCGCGGACTTAGAATCGCGTATGGACAGGATCTAACGGTCCCGGATTCATGCTGAGGGTTTCGGTTTATTACCCGGTTAAAGGTCGAAAGCGGCCTCGTTTTGTATTGGTTAGCGGTGTGCGATTCATGCCCACCGTTTTGTATGCGAATCACTGCTTCCAGAGCTCCGATGTATCCACGCTGACACCTTCAAGAATGGTTAGCGACACAATCTCACCGTGCTCGATCAGCTTGTACGATTCGTTTTGCAGTTGATACTGTTCAATCTGTTCATTGTCCGGATCGACGATCCAGTACTCGCGAACTCCTGATTTCAGGTACAGCTGCATCTTGGTCTCGCGGTCGTGTTTCGGGTTGCCGGGCGAGAGAATTTCGATCATCAGGTCCGGAACCCCATCAATTTTTGGCTCGGTCAGGATTTCCTTGTTTTCAGATAACACGACGACCAGGTCAGGCTGAACAATGCTGTGGTCAACAAGCTGAACATCGACGGGAGCATCAAAAATGACACCACGTTCTTTCAGCTCGATTTGGATGTACAGCTGGAACTGGATTCGCCGTGAGAGCGTTTGATGAAAGAGATTGGGTGCGAGGTTCACGTAATGCTCTCCGTCGATGACTTCGTGCCGTTTTCCATCATTCGGAATCAACAAGTAATGTTCATACGTGAGCTTGATGGAATCTTTGTGAATCGTCATGGTAAATCCAGCAGTAAATGACCAGCGGCGGAGCAGGCGGTTTACGGAAATTCAATTAGCGTCGACAGACGCCGCCCCGATTATACCGGCGTGATCGAACACTTTTTATATTTAAAAACACGGCTCGTTCAGAAATCCCGATTCTTTTTGTCCCACGATATCGCCTTCGTGACTTAGCACTTGCCCAACAATAACTGTCAGCTTTGATTTCATTTCGCTCGTGTAAAATCGGCTCTGAACCATGTTCATCCGGCAACTTGTATCGACGAACATTGCGCCTTGGAGTCTTTGCGTGATACACTTCAGGCTGACATTTTTCTTTCACTCAGGGATGGCATGCCGATGTCGCGGTGGCGTCCATTGAGGACCATCCTTTTGTTACCCGAAGAAGTTTGGGACCACGCAGCATTCTTTCAGGCCAAAGGAGCCAACCATGAAAAATTCAATCACGTTCGTTCAATCGCGATCGATGAGGTCCGCCAGACAATTCCGATTGCTGCTGACCGCGACCATCTTGATAGCGATCGGTTGCTCGCCGGAAACGCCGCTTTCAGTCAGCGATGCCCAAGCCGAGGCTCCCGTTGTTCAGCAAACGGAATCAGTAACTCCTGCCGAACCGGTGGCTCAATCCTATTCGGAAAAACTTGCCGCTGCACTTGAGAAAGCGACCGCCGCGAAAGACGTGGTCATGGATCAACTTTCTGCCGCCAGCGAATCAGGCGGTCAGGCCGCCAGTGATTCCGTTAATTGGGCAACCGAAATGTTCAACAACCTCAAAGAGCAAGGCTTGACCAAAGCCGAAAACACTCAGCAGTGGCTGGCGGACGATTGGAAGCACGCCGGTGCATGGGAGTACCACGTGGTCGCTTTCGACTCAAACGGCGATCCGGCTTCTGCGTTGAATGAACTCGGGAAAGATCGTTGGGAGTGCTTTCATGTTGGTGCCGATCCTACCGGTGACCGTCTAACGTTTTACTTCAAGCGACCTGCGAAAAGCTATCTGAACAATCTGCCCATGAAAGACCTAATGCATCTGCTGCCATTAATGGGCACGGGTAGAAACAATGGCCCTTGACCGTGCCGCGAAGTGAATCCCACGGTCGCCAGCGCTAACCAGCTCTAGCGAAAATGGTGATAGTAATGGAATCCGGACCGTGGGTGATGATGAAATCGCGGATGGTCATAAACATGGATCATGCCGACCGGCGGCGCAGGGCGGACGACAATCGTTTCACGATGGGTCACCACCGGCGCGGGCAGTTGACTGATTCGCGTCGCAGCGGCTGGTTGGCTGGCAAGTCGAGCTTCCTGCATGGCGTTGATCACGACTTCGCTGACGCCGTTCTTGTGCAAGTGAATGATGTCACTCACGGCCAAGCGATGCGTCACGCCGTGTTCGTTGATCTGGTTCAAAATCAGATTTGGACTGACTCCGTTTTGTGACAACATGATCGCGTCCTGAAGCGAAACCGCTCGACCGACTCGATCTTGATACGCTTGGCGAGCCTGTTGCTGGTACTGCTGCTGTTGGACCAACATGCGGTCTTGCGAATTGCCCATCAAGCCACCGGCAATCGCTCCGACGGCTCCACCGAGCGCGATGCCTTCGGGCGTTTCGTCGTTTTGGTGACCTGCGATCCCGCCAAGGATGGCTCCCGCGATTCCGCCCAACACCGCTCCGTCCTTGGTGCGGGATTGCGGTGCGCGAAACTGCTGACCATCAACAGAATCCGTGCAAGACAGGCCCGTCAGAAGAACACCTATCCAACAAGTCACGGCTGTTAAATTATTTTGAATCATTGCGCCTTGGTTCCTGTTTTCCAGTAGGAGAACATTCGAGGATTGGCCCGCAGCAGTACGTTGATGTACTGCCGGGGGTGGCGACATTAGCGAAACGGCGTGATTCGAAAAAGAGAAATTTTTGCAGGCAATTTTCGCCTCGGCCGGTGGCAAATTCCGTGAAACTCAAGATCTGACTATACTGGCGGCGGACTGCTTGGTATCAGAGTGTTGTCGTTTTCAGTTTTTACAGTGGATATTGTGTGCCTTCGTTAAATGAGTCCTTGCCCGAACCAGCGGTCCGCTCACAGGCCGTCACGAAAGCCGTCGGAAAACCAAGCAGCTTGGATGCGTTGACGGGTTTGCGGTTCATTGCCGCCATGAGTGTCGTGTTGGTCCATGCGTTCAAATTGGCTCAAGGATACACGTCGATTGGTCCGTGGGCGTCCAACGCAGTCACCTTCTTTTTTGTCCTGTCCGGATTCATCCTGACCTATGTCTATCACCAGCGTTTGAAAAAAACGGGCCTGCTGAAATTCTACTGGGCTCGCTTTGCCAGGATCTGGCCGCTGCACATTTTTTGCTTCGTTGCCATTCTTTGGGTGCAGGGGTACATCTTCGGTCACCGAACGCTTGATTTTGATCGGATGCTGGCCGCACATATCGGGCTGGTGCAAAGTTGGGTCCCGGCTGACACGCTACCCATGATGTTCAACGGCCCGGCGTGGAGTATCTCCACGGAGTTCGGATTCTACTTGCTTTTCCCGGCATTACTTCTATTCGGCAAGAAACGCTTCCTGCCAGTTCTTATCGGCAGCGCGGTCTTGATCGTTGGTGCGATCGTGGCGATGGACATTGCTCAAAACAGTGGCTCCATCAGTTTGTTACGCGGGCGTATGGTCGTGTATGTCAATCCATTGATTCGTGTGCTCGACTTTATCGCAGGTATGTTCACGGCCAAGGTGTTCCTGTCGTTCCGTCCGAAAAACGAAGGCACTTGGAATCGTTCATTCGGAACGATCGGGTTGCACACCATCGCGGAGATTGTTGCGATCGGCTTGGCGGTGGCAAGCATTTGGTTGGTCAATTTCAGTTCGTTTCCTGCTTACATGAAAAGCCAGCAGTTGCTGATTACGTTCGCGTGGTTGTCGCGAGGGGGCGCGTGTCTGTTTGGCTTTTGTGCGATTATCTGGGTGTTTTCCTGGTCGCGCGGGATGCTCGCAAAATTCCTGTCATCTCCGTTGATGGTCTACCTTGGCGAAGTCAGTTTTGCCCTGTATCTGATCCAGCTTCCGGTGTTTTACTTGCTTAATCAGCAGCTTTACAACCAGAATTGGCCAACGTGCCTATATGTGATTGTCAGCATTGCCAGTGCCATCGCGGCCGCCATGTTGGCTCACGCGTTGATTGAAAAACCGTTTCGACAGTTTTTCACATCGCTGTTCGATCGCGATTGGAAATCATTCCGCGGATCGTTGACGCAGGGGCTCGTGAACTTGCGGCAGTATCAAACCGGCCTGATCGCAAGCCTGGTTTTGCTATTGTGCTACGGCGTCGTGAAGTTCGAAAAGCGTTACGGTTCGGTCAACGTTCCAACAAGGACGCTACTAGACGTCGCCAACGAACTTGCTGACGTCGAATTCGAACCCGTGACGTTCCATCAAGAAGCGATTTTGCATTGGTTGAAGGTCGACGATCAGGGAGATCAGGTTGTCCTGACGATGTGGTGGGAATTGCTGGACGGCCATCAACGTGCTCGAATCATGCACTTCAGTGACGCTCAAGGAAAAATGTTGTTGGCCTGCCACCGCAACGATCATGATTTTATTGGAAAGCCTCCTGGAACCTTGGTGTTGGAAACCTGCAAAATCAACAAAGATGAATTCGTGCCGGGGATGAGGTACATTGGCGTCGGGTTCTGGCTGAAGGGACTCGGGGCCGCACTTGCCGATGGAGGTCAAACGCAAATGGAACAGCGACGGCTGCTGGTCGCGGAGGTCACGGCTGACGGCGTGATCGGCATCGATGAACCGGGAGTCCGATCCAGTGGAAGTTTTCCGCCGGAACCGAAACCCGTCGCCAAGGTCGACAGCAAGTGAGGCGACGGACAGAACGATCATGGTGATCCCTGCCAGCCCCCCTGCCCGCCTTGCTATTTTTTATCTTCAAAGTCGCCCGCAGCGACTCCCGTTAGCCGATCAACATCGATCAAGTTTCGAAGCGCCGCGGTCACGGCGTCGGAGTCAAGCGATCGGATCTGCTGATCGCTTTCTTCGTAGAAATCCATGGTGCGATCGGTTTCAAGATTTTTGATCAGAATGCTGGTCAACTTTGAGTCATCCGCACGCGAACCCTCGCGGTTTTTCAGAAAACCATCGCGAGCCGCTTCCAACTCTTCTTTCTTCGGGCCATCTGCCAACAGCATGCGCATCTGCTGATCGATCGTCGAGATCACTTCGTCGTTGTTCTGAGGGTTCGAAATCGCGTAGACCAGAAACGTCGCTCGCGGGTCGCGGTGGTTGGCGGTGAACTGCGAACGCACCGTGTACGAAAGGCCTTTCTCTTTGCGAACCGAATCGGCAAGTCGCGAGGACAGCGGGCCGCCGCCAAGAATGTAATTTCCAACCAGTGCGGCCTCGTACTGGTCGTCACCTTCCTGCATCGGCAGCACCAAGCCAGCGATGTACATCGAGTTCGCCTTGCCGGGGGTGTCAATCCGTTGCAGCGAACCGGATTCTGCCGGCAGCACGGGCAAGCCAAATCGCTCGTAATCCTGAACGGCCTGCCAGTCACCGAAAATCGATTCCAACTGACCTTTGACCGCGTCAGCCTCCACGTCACCCGCGATCGCAACCTGCACGTGTTGTCCGTTCAGGTATTCCTGATGCAACCTGCGCACGTCGGAAATACTGATCGCGTTGTAGCGTTCGATTTCCTCTTCGTAAGTCGGGAAATATCGCACATCGTCCGCTGGCAGAGAAAACAGGGCTCGGTAAAGCGCGTTTCCAGCCAGAGCGGTTGGTTCGGACAACTGTGATTCATAAGAGGTGACTTTCTCTTGACGGACGATTTCCAGTTCGTTCTCGTCCAACAGTGGCTCGCGGAGCATCTGACGTAATAAATTCAACGCGTCTGCAAATCGCTCACGTTTGGTTTGCAACAGGATCGACATCGATCCTGCTCCACCGGAAAGACTGAGTGTCGTCTCAAGTTCGTCCAGCCGATCCTTGACCTGCTGGAACGTCAGCTGTTGAGTTCCGCGTTGCAACAAGCTGGGCAGCATCTCCGACGCGGGAGCCAGCCCTTTTAAGTTTTCCAGATTTCCGAAGTGCATTTTGGCTCGCATAACCACGCGTTCGCCACGAGTCTTCTTCGGAACGATCGCGTACTTGAGCCCTGAATTTAGCGTGCCGGTCACCGTGCGGTTATCAATATTCGAAGGAGACGGATCGAACGATTCACCTTTGGCAATCATTTTGCGACCCTTGTACCCATCGAGCGCCTTCGCCAGCTGTGGGCGAGAAGGAAGCGGCGCTCGGTCAGGTGATTCCGTCGGAATGAAGATTCCCATCGTGCGATTGGCAGGAACCAGATACTTCTTGGCGGCTGCGGTGACATCTTCGGCGGTCACTTTTTCCAGCCGATCGCGATGCAGAAAATACAGTCGCCAATCGCCGTAGGCTCGCCATTCGCTCAATGCAACCGCAAACTTCGCGCTGTCGGCAAACGTTTTCTCACGCGCTTTCATGATACTTCGTACGGCACGCGTGACATCTTCCGAGTCAATCCCGGCTTCGGCGATGCCTTCGACGGCGGTAATGAATTTTCCCCGCACGTCGTCGATGTCGGCGTCAGCCGGAAGATCGCTCATTGCAAGCATCATCCCCGGGTCGTGCGATTTGACCGTGAACGTGCTGACGCTTGATGCGAGCCCCGGTTCGACCAACTGCTTGTACAGCGGGCCGGAAGGCTCCATCCCAAGGATGGTCGCCAGCACTTGAGCCGCTGCAAAGTCTTCGTTGCCAGCCGATGGAAAATGGTATCCGGCACCAACGAGCGGTACATCACCTTCGCGCCGCAGCGTCACCAATCGCTCGCCATCCTGAACCGGTTCCTCGGTGTAGGTTTTCTCCAGTTCTCGCTTGGGACGGTTCAGCGAGCCAAAATATTTGTCGCATAGATCCAGTGCATGTGCTTCATCGAACTTTCCGGCAATCACCACCATGATGTTGTCCGGCTGGTAATACTTTCGATAGAAAGAGCGAAGCCGATCGATTGGAACTCGTTCGATGTCGCTGCGGTTGCCGATCGTCGACTTTCCGTAGTTGTGCCACTGGAACGCGTTGGTCATGATCCGCTGAAACAGAATCGTCTGCGGGCTGTTTTCACCTCTTTCGAACTCGTTGCGCACGACCGTCATTTCGGATGCCAAATCTTCGCCTCGCACCCAGCTGTTGAGCAAACGATCGGCCTCGAGGTGGATCGCGAATTCAAGATTCTCTTTGGAAGCGGGAAGCGTCTCGTAGTAGTTTGTTCGGTCGTACCAAGTCGTGCCGTTCATGTTCAGAACGCCTTTGTCCTTGAGCCATTTCGGCGTGTCCGGATAAGTGTCAGTGCCTTTGAACAGTAAGTGTTCCAGCAGATGAGCCATCCCCGATTCGCCGTAGCCCTCGTGGCGTGAGCCGACAAGAACCGTCATGTTCACGGTGAACTGCGGTTTTGAATCGTCAGGAAACAGCAGCACTTGGACACCGTTTTCGTATCGGTATTCGGTGATGCCTTCGACTTCTGTGACAAGCTCGGGTGATTGAGCAATCGTGGTCGAAGACATGGCGGTAACTCCTGTAAGAATCGCACAAACTGCGATGAAAAGCGTGTGAATGACAAGTCGAACGTTATTCGGATACAAGCGGAGCATGAATCGTCCTGCCTTTGAAAATCTTGCATTAAGAATCGATGAAAGCCTCCCCGTGCGAAAGAAACAGGCACCGGGGTCTTCATGTTTTAACCGGTTCCCTTACGATTGATAATGCGGGTGCGAGTCAATCCTTGGATGTCGTTCGATATTCCTTCAACTTGGCCTCGCGCTAGTCGCTCAAAGAATTATCTCGACCTACCTAATAAGAACCGAACAAGACCCAACGATGGATGCACCTGCACTCGCTTCGATCATCAAACAGCGGCAGACGTGGAAAGTAATGGCTTCGGTCGATCAGCCGATCGTTCACTCACGCGAACAGCTACACGCTGGCGACCAAGGGCTTGCCGATGCCATCGCGACCGCCGGTTGGGCTCCATTCCATTACGATCGAGCCGCAGACGGGATCGCAGAGCCTTGGCGAGTTCATGTTTTGAATCAAGACCGATGTCGCACGCTGGCAAGAGAATTTTCGTCGCTATTTTTGGACATCAAACCGACCAATAAACTGCCTGCGATGTTGTCCGCCTGCGGCGCGTTAGCACTCGTCACGTGGTTGCCTCAATTTTCGCACGGCGTTGGTGGCGGCAGTGATACTGGAGTGGAAAAAGAAAAGCGAGTTCAAATCGACGAAGAACATGTTGCCGCTGCGTCCGCATTCGTGCAAAACCTGTTACTGCTGCTGACGGCGGAGGGTCTGGGCAGTTACTGGTCCAGCGGAGGACAATTTCGCTCGAAGGAGATGTTCAATCATCTGCAAATCCCCACTGACCAACGCCTGCTGGCCGCGGTGTTTGTCGACTACACGCCAGAAAGCGACGCTCCCGAACGGGCGGCAGGCAAGCATCGCGAGAACCGAGCCGACGCGGGACGTTGGTCACGCTGGATCTGAATCTTCTGGCTGCATATGTTTGAGCTGTTGCGTTCCAAGACGTACAATTTGCCATCCGTCTGGGTGAGTGTACCAAAAACTGAAAACCGAAAACTTCACACCGAAAACTTCACACCGAAAACCTGTTCCATGATCGAAGTCCAGCTTACGCGAATCATCATCAGCGAAGTCAACGAGAATCAGGCCGTCTTCTTGAGAGAGGTTGACGGTGACCGTCAGTTTCCGATCATGATCGGTTTCTTCGAGGCGACGGCGATTGATCGTCGAGTGAAATCGGTTGCGCGACCTCGTCCGCTGACCCACGATTTGCTGGTGGGAGTGATCCAACAACTGGGCGGAACGCTTGACAGTGTGGTGATTCATGATTTGAAGCAGAACACTTACTTCGCCACACTTCGAATTCAGTCTGGCGGTGAAATCCATGAGGTTGACGCTCGCCCTTCTGACGCCATCGCGGTCGCCATGTCCTGCGAACCTCATCTTCCAATTTTCGTGGACGAAGATGTGTTGAACGCTGCTTCCGGACAACAAAACTGAACCATTTCAAAACTTAGGAACTGTGGTGACAAAAATGAATAGCGTGCCCACGATAAAGTATAGCTTGCGTGAGGGAGCACGATTTGTGGTTGGCACGCTTGCTGTGTTAGCTTTTTCTGGTTGTGATTTGGGAACCTACGCTCAACGTGTCGAGAAAGCCTCGACGAATTACCGAGCGACCGGTTTATCGGAATCCGATCGACAGAAACTGGGACAGGGAGATCAGTTTGTCGCGTATTCGTTTGACGTGCCGGATGGTTTCGTATCGACCCCGGTTCCTGCACCGCCTAACGCGAATATAAAGGCCGCAGGCTGGGGTGGTCCAATCAATGCAGACGGTTTG
>CALFWL010000149.1 GCA_937928215.1 uncultured Pirellulaceae bacterium
GGCATCGAAAAAATGCTGGATCATGTCGACGCCTATTTCAAGTCGGGCCGACGCCTGTGCATCGTTGGAGTATTCGCAACCAGCGAGACACGCGATCGCTTTAGCACTCAAGTCGGCCAGTTTTTTGAACGTTGGCGCGACGCGATAGTCGCAACGCTCGGTAAGACAGGCTTACCCGACGAAGAAGTCGCGGCCTTCGCACTGGAAGTACTCGTGAGCGTGCAAGGCGGGTTGGTGGTGGCGCGTGCGGTAGATGATTGCACTGCCTTCACGAAAACGATTGCCAAGCTTCGCTTCAGTTTGGCCAAATTGCTCACGACTCATCAATGATAAGCTCGCCCGACATTTGGACGTTATGCAACATACTGGTGTAGTTGGGTGCCGTGCGCTTGACTTCTTGGTGCAGTGATTCGCATTCGGTGCAGTTGGCGTTACCACGAATTTTGACAACGTAGCGAAGCGACTTGAAACCGGGCTGAGTGTCGGGATCGACTCCCAGCAGGCCACGCATGTCAAGCTGCCCGCGTGTTTCTACTTCCACCCTGTCAAGCGTGATGCCTCTGGCGGCGGCATGCACCACGTAGGCGACCATCATGCTCGCATTAATCGCTGCGATCAGTAATTCTTGCGGATTAGGGCCGTCGGTGGAGCCGAAGAATTCGTCGACGATTCCGGTTTCTTGGTCCAATGTTTTTTTAATGGTGACATCGCCGATCGTACACGAGGTGGAACTGACGCCGGTCTGTTGTTTGCTATGCCAACTAGAGCAGACGCTAAAATCAACGATAGCTTTTTCCGGGAACTGCGAGATCAACTGCTTGTACTGTTCGAGTTTGACGACGCTAATTCCGTTGATATTGTTGGGCATTCAGTAAATCTCTTGAAAGATATTTTTTGAGGGGAGGGTTGGAACAAGTCCTTACTTTATTCCAAACTTGGTGATTGGCTCGTGTAACGTTCAATCGCTGCGATTAGCAACCCGGTGGTTGCGAAACGCTGGCTGGGGTCTTTCTGAAGACACTTCATCACAATTTCGTCCATGCCACTCCGCAGTGCCCCGACAAGCTCTTGCGAATCGGACCGGTTGTGTTCACTTGTGCTGGATGGATCAGGGTTGTTCATCGCGCGAACCGAAGGGATCATCGGTGTATCGGCTTGGCGACCTTCGAGAAATTGGGCAAACGTTCCCTTTGAACTTTCCTTGCTTCGTGCAAACGGGATTTGCCCGGTAAGCAATCGGTACAGCAAGATGCCTAGACTGAAGATGTCGCTGCGTCCATCAATACTGCTGCAACCGGGCTTGAGTTGCTCGGGAGACATGTACGCCAACGTGCCTACCATTTTTTTGTGCTCGCAAGCTTTCAAGGCAAGCGTGTCATGGAACGGTTTGGCCAGCCCAAAGTCAATCAGCTTCACCAACGGCTCGCCGTCGACGACCGTCACTAAAACATTGGTGGGTTTTAAATCACGATGCACAATACGCTGTTGATGCACGTGCTGTACTGCCCGGCACACCTGCACAAACAGGTTCAACGTCGCATGCAACGACAACGATTGCTGGTCGCAGTAATCGGTGACCGAAACTCCATCAACCAGCTCCATGACTAGGAAGGGTTGTCCGGCAATGGAGCCGGCTTCAATGACCGTCACTATATTAGGATGGTTCATCATGCCCAAAGTCTCGCGTTCGGCATTGAATTGAGCCAACAGGCATTCGTGTTTCGCGTTTTTCACCTTCGAGGAATTTCGCATTACTTTGACTGCAACGGAACGTTTAAACGGCGTCATCTGCAAGCCACGAAAAACCACACTGCTGCCGCCGCAGCCCAGCTGTTCTCTCAGTTTGTACTTTCCGGTAAAGACGGACGTCCCGGACGCATCCTGATTTAGTGCGTCGGGCTGGTGTGAGGTGACTTCATCGACAAGCAGCTTGCCAAAGTCCAAGTCCAGTACCGATCCATCGCGCTCCTGATGCGACAACAGCAAACGCTTGACGCCGTTGATCAGCGCTTGATCATTTCCACAGGCCTGTTGGACATAAGGACTCCGGTCACGCAACGGTTGTTCCAAAGCGTCCAGAAAGATGGCTTTTGCCGCGGCGATGTCCACTGCTTTTTCCGTCGGATCGGTTGAAAGCGTTGGCCGGACCGATTGCGATTGCTGTACTGGTTGGCTTGAGGACGGCGTCAAGAACTGATCGGTGCTCGTCTCAATCACCTCAAGTATTTTCATCAGACGATTAACCAACGCCTGAGCAAACTCGACGGTATTGCCTCCCACGTCGATTTTTCGATCGACGATTGCGACGATTCCCGATGCAACATCGTCGCCCTTGCTGAACGGAAAATGTAGAAACTGTTCGCTGTCAGCGATGCTGCGATAGTAATCGAACAGCTTCGGGTTAACGTCGCTCTGTTGGGCAAATGTGGACAGGTAGACGCCCGACCTGCGGCGAGGACGACGATTGGCTTCAATCAACGCCTTGGGCAGCGGCAGCCCCTTGGGCATGGGGTGAACGGCGGCAACATTTGCGAAAGCACCGTTGTTGATGATGGTTGTCGGCGTTGCGGTCATCGTCGTCCAGTCATACTCCCAGTATTCGACAACCGAGGCTTGCAGGATCGAAGCGATCTGGACCAACAAGTGTGGAACGAGTTTTTCTCTTGAAACATCTTGTCCATTGAAACAAGGTGACTTGGCAAGTGCGTCGTTGAAACGCACGAGACTTCGGTTGGCGGAAAGCTGAGTGCGGCTGGAGAGCAACGAGTCTTCGACTTGTTGCGTTGCAGTTTGTAAATGCATGACACCGTCCAACAAAATGAATGGGACGAACGGATGCAGGGGTGAAAACCGAAGTGATCGATCCCTCAATACCCGTTCAGTCGTTTAAGCGACGGTGGCAATATAGAACCTCTCTCTTGGGGAGTATTTCATGTCTGTGGCGCAGATATCACGTTCTTGCTAAAAAAATGTCGACGATTCCAAGCCCACTCTTTGGGCCAGTGATGATTGGGAGACCGTAAAAACCAATGTTTTCCACGCTGGGCTCTCTCAGGAGTGAATCAATTCACACATGAACCCAGATGCCCAGATTTACAAAACACAAAAGTAAATAGGCAGGAGAAAGTCCCCGCACTGAGCGGCAACGGGCTCGACGTTGTCGAAGAACTCACCGAAACCTCGGCGGCTCACGCGGACCATCCGCCAACATCGGGAGCAGATTCCCGGTTGGTTGTCGCGGACGTTTACGCTTCGTCAAAGGCAGCATCGAATTGAACGTCACTAGGTGAGAAGTCCATTTGTTTTGTGAACTCGCAGGCTTCGCGAGCACCGGACTCACGCTCCATCCCGCAGTCTTCCCACTCGATCGATAAGGGCCCCGTGTAGCCAATGGCGTTTAAGGCTCGTGTGATTTCCTCGAAGTTCACGTGGCCTCGACCGGGCGAGCGAAAATCCCATCCGCGTCGAGGGTCGCCAAAGTTCAGATGGCTGCACAAGATTCCAGACTTGCCATTGAGTTGCTTTGCCGCATCTTTGACGTGAACGTGATAGATGCGATCCGGAAACGCGCGAATGAATTCGACCGGATCAACGTCTTGCCAGATCAGGTGACTCGGGTCGAAGTTGAATCCAAACGCTTCGCGGTGATTTAACGCCTCAAGCGCCATTTGAGCGCTATAAATGTCGAACGCGATTTCGGTGGGATGAACTTCCAGTGCGAACTTCACCCCGCATTCGTCAAAAACATCCAAAATCGGATTCCAACGATCTGCAAACTGCCTGAAGCCGTCATCGACCATCGACTGCGGCACGGGAGGAAACGAATACAGCAGCGGCCAGATCGCTGAACCGGTGAAACCATTGACAACCTTCACGCCAAACTTCTTCGCCGCGCGAGCCGTGTTCTTCATTTCTTCGGCTGCTCGCGCGTTGACGCCAGCCGGGTCGCCATCGCCCCAAATGTAGTCGGGCAAAATCGCTTTGTGACGTTCGTCGATCGTGTCGCAGACGGCTTGTCCGACCAAGTGAGCGCTAATGGCGTGGCACTGCAGGCCGGCTTCCTTCAAGAAGCTGCGATGTTTGTCGCAGTAGTCGTCTTCTTGGATTGCTCGATCGACTTCAAAATGATCGCCCCAGCAGGCAAGCTCGATTCCGTCATAACCAAAGTCTTTGACTTTCTGGGTAAGTTTTACAATCGGCAGATCGGCCCACTGGCCAGTGAACATGGTGACGGGTCGTGACATCGAAAAGTCTCCGCAAAAGATGAACCTAATGAACTGGATCCAATCATTGGATCGGGAACCATTCTGGCTTGAGCGAATACGGCACGCAACCAGTTGTTTAACCGTTAACCGCCCGCGACTTTCAGCACCAATGGTGGAAAACACAAAATTGGAATCGTCAGGGAAACGATTCCCAACGCCCAGCGAACCGGGCCCAGTTTTACCGAATCGTCACGAGTCCGCGGGTGGTCGGTCCCCATCATCAGCAGCAGCACGATCATCAGCGCAAATGTTGGCGCGCCGTGATACGTCATAAACGCGATGGCGATCACGATGGTGGCTCGAGCGATCGCGTGCGCCGAAGTTCCAAACAGCGTGTAAGTAACGTGGCCGCCGTCCAACTGACCGATCGGCATCATGTTAAGCCCGGTGATCAGCAGGCCAACCCAGCCCGCCACGAACAACGGATTCAATTGGCTGAGCCAAACGACGGAGCCATCGACGTAGCCGGGGACCTGAATGTAATCGGCAAACCATTGCATCAATAAGGGTAACCGAAACGCCACCCAGCCTCGTGCTGGCGAAGTCAGGTCCAGCTCGGCCATCCCATACCACGCGATCGGTACGGCGGCGACCAAACCCGCCAGCGGACCAGCGATCCCGATATCGAAAATCTCTTTACGATCGGCCGCGTTCCCCTGCATCGCAATGACGGCTCCCATCGTTCCGATCGGATTGGCAGGGAAGGGCAGGAAGAACGGAAACGACGCGGGAATCTTATACAGCAATGTCATGAAGAAATGACCGAACTCATGCAGCAACAGAATCAGCAACACCGCGATCATGTAGATCACGCCTTGATCCCAATGAGCCAAAATGGACTTGCGGACTGGAATCAAGCTGCGAGTTTCCGACCAAGTTTCGATGACGCCATTTGGATCCCACTGGCACGCACCAACAACGAATGTCGATACACACGTCAACAAAAACAACACGATCGGCAACGTGATTCGTCGTTGATAAGTGGGTGGATTTTGGTGATCAGCGAAGTCGTCCTGGTCGGCAGGAAACTTATTCGAGGAAGCTTTGTTCATGCATTCCAGAATACACCAGCGAGTCCGGCTCGAACATGCCGCAGTCCACATTCCGAGCCCCATCGGCGCACGTAAACAGCATCGTGACGCGGTTCAATGACTCGAATGCGCAAAACGATGTTGTTGGGAGTAAATTAGCGAACGGAATCAGAAAAATATGGCGAGTCGAAGGGTAGCTAAGCATTCGACCCGCTCACAATAAGTTTTGCCCCGGTCGATTATGCGAGTCACAAAAATCAAAACAGCCCGAAGTCAGGTGATGACCGGACATCAACTTCGTTCGGGGTGATTTTTGACTCGCCTTCAACCTTAGGTCCGACTGAAAGACAACTGTCCGACCATGACCCAAACAGCTAGGAAGCCGAGGGCGATTACCGAGTTCATGCTTTCGATAGGCATGGATCTGTCCTCATGTAAGAGGTGAAACGATCCGTCCGTGAGGTAGCGCATAACATCCATGCACATCGTCTATCGGTAA
>CALFWL010000150.1 GCA_937928215.1 uncultured Pirellulaceae bacterium
GGATACAGGCCAGCGGCGATCGCTTCGGCGGCGGCGAGTCCGAAAAACTCGTGCGTGGCTGTCGAGACAAAAACGTCCGCATTGCACAACGCCTGCCAATACGATTCGCGATCGGTTTGAAATCCCCAGCGTTCGATCACATTGGAGAACTCGCCTCGAATCGCTGCGAATTCCGGCGGCACCGTGCCAAATTGCTCTCCAATGACGCTCAAAGTGAACGGAATGTTTTGGTCTCGAAGCAGTCGCAAAGCCTCCAGCAAACCGAGCGGATTCTTATCGTGCTCCCATCGAGCGGCCCAGATCAAATGCAACGGATTTCCCGCGAGCACTCGCTTCGCATGAGCTTGCTCGACCGCTGGCCAGTCGATTGATGGAACCTCAATTCCTGGACGTTGTACAAACAACTTCTGTTCCATCAAATCAATTTCCTGCCAAGGCACAAAGTCCGGCCAATGACTGGCTTGATCCCGCAGAGCCGCCAATATGGAGTCCCGATTGAACGCGGAGTTGAACCAAACCTGATCCGCGGCGATCGCGGAAACAAAATTGGTGAACGCAAAATGTTGATCGCGTTCCTGCTCCACTCGATTCGGATAAGCGAATTGATTCTCATGAAAGTAAACCATCAGCGGTAAATCACGAACCTGCCGTGATATCGCGCGGAACTCAGCCACGTTCATCATGTCGGTGCAGACGATCGCATCCCAACGTTCTCCATTCGCAAAACGTTCGCCAACTTCTCTGGCAAAATGAATCGCCGCGTGACGCATTCGCCACTTCCAATGCCGGGAGGGCAGGGCGATCGTTGTCCAGTCGTGCTGACTGTGTCGAACCCAGCCTTCGTGGAACTGGCGGTGGCTTCCACCAAAAAACGGCTGCAAAGAGAGAACTCTCATGACTCGAAAATCACCCGAACAGGATCGCCCGAAATTTCTCGAACGCTCGCCAGTGGTTGCTCAACGGTGCCGTCTGATCGACGAGAGTCTTGCTGATCGGATGCTCAAACGCCAGCCTTCTCGCGTGAAGTGCGATCCATCGTTGGCGTTCGTCTAACGCGTCCAGCCCGAATGATCGGACAGCTCCGTACAACGAATCTCCCACGATCGGCCAATTCATGGCCGAACATTGCAGCCGAATCTGATGAGTCCGCCCGGTTTGCAACTCGATTTCCAGCAACGTCAGTTCATCGGTCGCCGCAAGCACACGAAAATCTAAAACGGCATTTTTGGCATCCGGATGAGTTGCGTCCACCAACTCCGACTTCGCCTGGTCGGGGATCTTCCGCATCCAGTGTTCCAAACGTCCTTGGCGTTGATCAGGCTGCCCCTCGACCACGGCCCAATAGGTTTTGGTGACCGTTCGTTCTTGCAACTGTTTGGAAATCCGCTGCGCCGCTCGAACATTTTTCACGACCGTGATCGCGCCAGAGACAGGCCGATCGAGTCGGTGGGGCACTCCCAGATAAACCTTGCCCGGCTTTTCGTCGCGAACCTTCAAGAAATGTTTAGTCCGCAGTTCAAGGCTATCGATTCCCGGAGGCCCCTGAGTCAACAAGCCACCCGGCTTGTTCATCACGAACACCGCACCGTCTTCAAGCAAAATATCAGGGTCAGCAGGCAAGATCACAGCCTCGAAAGAAACAGTTGAAAGTCTGCAACAGAATTCAACGAACCGGGTAAGCCGTGATCACTCGATTCCCGTCCAGAATCAACTTGACGCTCTTTAGATCCGGGTAGCCGTTTCGCTTGCCTTTCTGTCCACCCTCGTATCCCACTTTTCGATTCATCTTGATCGTATAGGCTTCGTTGTCTCGCGAATCCGACGACCTGACTTGAGGCGAGTCAGCCTTCACCAGTGCGTACGCTTCGTCAATCAGAGCCAGAATGTCGTTTCTGCCACCCTCGAAGACACTGTGTACAGGCCGGTTGGGCATGTCGCGACCGTGTCGCAACACATGATCGACTCGATGTTCACCGCGAGGCCCCATCGTGTACAGCAGGCCCTCAGGCGACATCAGCCGATCGCGACCGACACTTCGCAGGAAGTCTCCCGATTGGCGTTTGTTTGCTGCCTGAGCTGAACCATCACTTCCACGCGACTCAGTTCCTTGCTTGCTTGGGGCCGTCGAAGATGATTTTGCAGCGGGTAGCTTTGCGTCATAACGTGAGTCGCCCGAATCACGGCTACCAGTTGAACGTTCGTTGGGATTCGACGGTTGATCACTTTCTCCCGTCAACGATGGAAGATCACGATCGAACCATCGCTCAAGCGTTGGCAGACTGTACTGGTAGGCGAAAATCAGTACGACGATAGCGATGCCCGCGATGCGTCTCCAGTCGATGTTCTTGCCTTTGGCGCTGACGTTCATGAGACACGATCGATGGGGATCATTCGGAAAAAACGGAAAGACGATCTTCGGACATCGCTGGCCAATTCGCAACCGCAACGGTCGACTGCTTCAGTAAAAATGGCCACGCCGATTCAATCCGACGTGGCCATGACTCTCACGATTTCTCGCTCACGCGATGTTACCGACGAACTGGAGCGGTCTGCATCTGTTTGGCGGCACGGACGGCCGCTTTTCCGGTTTGCGAAGTTCCGGCCAGAAAATTGTCGATCTGAGCGTCTTCTCGCATGGATTGGAAACGCTTCCCCATCGCTAGGCGGAGTTTTTTCTCCCGGATGTTGGAGTCCAGTTCGCCACGAACGGCCTCAAATTCGGTCACGCGAGGCTGAGTCCTTCCAAGGCAGTACAGGACGATCCAATGGTCACCGACCTGAACGACTTTGGAAATTTCTCCGACTTGCAGGTCGAACGCTTCCGCTTCCAGTTCCGGGCGCCCACCGTGTTTCTGGATCGGCGGTACTTCACCGAAGTTCGCTTTCGAGGCGGGTTCGACGGAAAACTGATTCGCTAGCTGACCAAAGTACTCCGCTTGAGGATTTGCACTGGCCATGTTCCAGACTTTCAAGGCATGGCGATGATCGTTGGCGACAATCGCCAGAACTTCTACCCGAGGACCGAAGTTCGCCTCAAAACCTTTCTTGAGATCTTCATCCGTCACCTCGACGCCAGCCTCGACCAGTTTCTTCAACGCCACAGTTGGCCAGACTTGGTCTTCAATATAGAAGTCAATTTTGTCGGGCTCGTTGCTGGTCACAAAAGCCAACCAGCGAGCCATATCGACCGATCCGTCCTCGTTCACGTAGCCTAATGAGGCGGCGGCACGGTCAATTTCCAAGTTCACATCGTCTTGCGTCACTTGCATGTTGTTGGATTCGAGCGATTGCATCAACATGACGCGATTGATTTCCGTTTCCACCATGTTCGCGCCGAATCGCGAAATACATTCTTCACCGACCTGATTTTTCAAGACTTGCTTGCCATTGACGATCGCAGCAACGCCCGGCATTTGCTTTGTCAGGTCCGGGTCGTTCATCACGTTGACCAGTTCGGCCGTTTCCTGCATCTGTTTGAAAAGATCGGTCGCCGCGTCCGCCAGTTTCTCTTTGGCAAGTTCATCGCTGATTCGTTTTTCGGCAACGGCCAACTGTTCGTCCGTCAGCTCCATCGAAGGAAAGATCCGTTCGCACTTGAGAATCACAAAGGTGTTTCCCAACGTGAAGATGCCCGAGATTTCGCCCTGTTGAAGCGAAAACGCCACGTTTTCAAACTCCGGCAATCCCGCGTTGCGTCGAATCGGAGGCAACAATCCTCGCACCGATGCGCTGTTGGGGTCGATGGAATGATCTTTCGCAAGTCGACCAAATTCTTCTGGATTCGCTTTAACGGCGGCCAGTAATTCCTGCGCTTTTGATTCAGCGTCAACGGTGATTTGGCGGACCTGAACTTTCTGCCCGAACTCGAACTCCAGTCGCTGTTGAATCTCTTCCGGTGACACTTGCGTATGCTTGGCTGCAAGCCTACGCAACGCCAATTCGTTCCAGATGATGTCGTTCTTGAACCGGCTGGCGGTGATATGACGGCGTGAACAGATCAGTTCGACGTAGCGTTCGCCCGACATGCCGAACTCTTTGGCTTTCTCGACGATGTTGTCGTTGACATCTTGCTCGGTGATTTGAATTCCGTTCCGTCGGCACTGATCCAATACCAACATCTTGTTGACGATGCTTTCGAGGACGTCTTCGCCAAAACGACGCATGCACTCGTTGGCAATCTGCTGCCGGGTGATCTGCTGTCCGTTGACGACGGCCAGCACTTCCAGCGGCTTTCGGGGCGGCTGCTGAGGTGCGTTTTGAGCAACCAGAACGCTGGGAAGAACAGCGAGTAACGTGATCAAGACTGTAAATCGAACAGTACGATTGGCTTGGTGAGCCATTTGGTTTCTCCGTAAACCGTGGCGAGCGTCAACTTGATTTGCGAACCGGCAATCCATGCCGACCCGACACGAAATCAAGCTTTCTGTGCAAAGTGTAAAAAATTGGCTCAAGTCGAGTCAACAGGAATCGGACCAAACTGCGATGGGGGG
>CALFWL010000151.1 GCA_937928215.1 uncultured Pirellulaceae bacterium
TTCACAAAGCGATGGCCAATGCATTCCAGTGTTTGGGCGGCACGATATCTTCGCTGTCGTTACCGTCAGTCGAGCAAATGGGGGATGACGGCACCGTCCGGCAGTTGCCGTCAGGCAGAGCGTTGCACATCGTGAAACGTCCTGACGCCGCGAAACGTGTCCTGCTTTGTGGACACATGGACACCGTGTTTCCGATCGACAGCCCATTCCAGTCATGCCGACTGCTGGACCAAGACACGCTCAGCGGTCCCGGCGTTGCGGATATGAAAGGTGGCATCGTCGTCATGCTGCACGCGTTGGCCGCGTTGGAGCGCAGTCCCGAAGCGAATTCAATTGGCTGGGAAGTGCTGATCACTCCCGACGAAGAGACAGGCTCGCATGGCTCCGCCACACTTCTTGCCAAACGCGCAGCAGAAGCGGATATCGGCATGATCTTCGAACCAACCATGCCCGACGGCACGTTGGCCGGCGAGCGTAAAGGTAGCGGAAACTTCACGCTGGTCGTGCGAGGCAAAGCGGCTCACGCCGGGCGCGAACCTCACCTTGGGCGAAACGCGATCGCGGCTTTGGCTCAAGCGATCGAGCAAATCGATTCACTCAATGGGCAACGCCCGGAAGTCACGTTCAACGTGGGCAAGATCACCGGCGGTGGCCCGACCAACATCGTCCCGGACTTGGCCATCTGTCGATTCAATATTCGAGTCCCCGACCAGTCCGCCATCGACTGGTGCACCAAGCAGTTAGACAACATCGTCAAGGTGCTGAACGACAAAGACGGCATCACCGCCGCGCTCCACGGTCAGTTTGATCGTCAACCCAAACCGTTTGATAACCGCCAAGCATCGCTGTTCGAGCTACTCCAATCATGTGGCGACCAGATCGGAGTGGCCGTGAATCATGTTCCAACAGGTGGTTGCTGCGACGGGAACAACCTTGCTGCGGCCGGGCTGCCCAATATTGATACGCTGGGCGTGCAGGGTGGCAATATTCACTCGGACGACGAGTACATGATCCTTGACAGCTTGACCGAGCGAGCGAAGCTGAGCGCGTTGTTTCTGCTGAAGCTTGCGAGCGGCGAGGCAGACTGGCCAGCCAAAAATCCCCATGACTCCGCTCAAAGAGAATCATCATGCTGATTGTCAGAAGCGCGACGCCCGACGACATTGATGGCCTGCTTTCGCTGTCCGAACAAACAGGGCATGGCATGACAACCATGCCCACCGACCGAGACGTGTGGGAATCACGGCTTGCAGCGAACTCGTCCAGTTTCAACAAACCAGTCGATCCGAAGCAACAGCAGACTTACTTTTTTGTTTTGGAAGATACTAAATCCAAAAAACTGGTTGGCACATCCGCTTTATACAACAACGTCGGGTTGGATCGGCCGTTCTATTCGTACAAAGTGTCGAAGGTCACGACCGCATCGGCGGAGATCGATGTCACGCTGCACCTGCGAGTTCTTCATCTGGTCAACGATTACACCGGCTGTACCGAAATCGGATCGTTGTTTCTGTTGCCCGAATACCGCAAGCATGGGATTGGGCAGTTTTTGTCCCGCAGTCGTTTCATGTTGCTGGCGGACTTCCCTGAGCGATTTTCAGATCTGGTTTTCGCAGAACTGCGTGGCTGGATCGATGAGGACGGCAATTCGCCGTTCTGGGAATTTCTCGGCAGCAAGTTCTTTGGTCTCAGCTACGCGAAGGCTGACTTCATCAGTGCCGTGCACGGTTCGCAATTCATCTCCGACCTGATGCCTAAGTATCCAATCTACGTGAACCTACTACCAGCAGCCGCTCAGGATGTGATTGGTAAACCCAATGACGCGGCAGTTCCCGCGATGAAAATCCTCGAACGTGAAAATTTTCAGCGCACGAGCTACATTGACATTTTTGATGCCGGTCCATGCGTGCAATGCCGCGTGCCACAGATTCACACAGTCCGCAACAGCTTGGTCAAAACCGTTCACAGCATTTCCGATTCGGACAAACTGGCCAGCCAGGACCGAGACCGACAGTTTATTCTCTGCAACATAAGACTGGCCGATTATCGAATGTCGCTTCAACCGATCGAATTCAAAGGCGACCAAGTCATCATCAACCGGTCAACGGCAGAGCATCTTCACCTAGATGCTGGCGATCCCATTCGATTCATCAAACTGATCGAGCGATAACATGCGGCGAAACATGCTCTTTATTGATGGCCAATGGCGACCGGGTGGCGGCCCGCGCCTTCAGTCTTTCAACCCGTGCACCCAAGTCCCCATCTGGACAGGAAACACAGCAGACGAAAGCGATGTCAGTCAAGCGATTGAGTCGGCGAGAAAATCGCTGCCCGACTGGGCAAACGCAGGCTTTGACGATCGAACGAAATTCGTCAAAACGTTTCAGTCGGTCTTGAAAGACAATCAGCAGTCACTCGCCGAAGTGATCGCGATCGAAACCGGCAAGCCCATGTGGGAGTCATTGACCGAGGTCAATGCAATGGCGGGCAAGATTGATTTATCTATCGACGCGTTTCACAAACGGACGGGCGAAACGACGAAAAATCTCAACGGTGTCGTCAGCCGAGTCAAACACAAACCGCACGGAGTCATCGCGGTTTTTGGGCCCTACAATTTCCCCGGTCACCTGCCCAACGGACATATCGTCCCTGCCTTGCTGGCGGGCAACACCGTCGCATTCAAACCCAGTGAACTGACGCCTCTGGTAGCAGAAAAAACGATCGAATTTTGGCAGCAGGCCGGACTTCCTGCTGGCGTGATCAATTTACTGCAAGGAGAAAAAGAAACCGGTGTCGCGCTGGCGAATCACGGCGACATCAATGGCATCTTTTTTACGGGCAGCTCCGCGACCGGCACGATCCTCCAGCGGCAACACGTCAGCTCGGGCAAGATCCTGGCGCTCGAGATGGGTGGCAACAACCCGCTTGTGGTTGACCAAGTTCAAAACCTTGACGCCGCTGTTTACCACATCATCCAATCGGCCTACCTGACAGCCGGCCAGCGCTGCACCTGTGCGAGGAGGTTGATCGTTCCAGAAGATGCAAATGATTTGATCGAACGGCTACGCCACGCGATCGGTAAAATTGTGGTCGATCATCCTCGCGCCACGCCAGCTCCGTTCATGGGCCCGGTGATCTCGAATCAAGCCGCTGACGCGCTGATCCACGTGCAGCACCAATTGCAACAATCCGGCGGGAACGTCTTGGTGCCGATGCAACGTCTTCAAAACGATAGACCCTTTCTGACTCCTGGATTCATTGACGTGACCGAAGTGAGCAACGTCCCAGACGAAGAACATTTTGGACCGTTGCTGAAAGTCATCCGAGTCAAAACGTTCTCCGACGCGATTCGAGAAGCGAATAACACGCGGTTCGGGCTTGCCGCAGGATTACTCAGTGACGACAAAGATCGATGGACCGAGTTTGAGCAAGGTGTTCGAGCGGGCATCGTGAACTGGAACCGCCCGCTCACGGGAGCCAGCGGCGCTGCTCCGTTTGGCGGAATTGGTGCCAGCGGCAACTTTCGCCCGAGTGCTTACTACGCTGCCGACTATTGCGCCTATCCGGTCGCGACGTTGCAGCAGGACAGATTGGAACTTCCCGAAACGTTGACGCCCGGACTCGAATTATGAAATGTCGTGAAGTCAACTTCGACGGCCTGGTGGGGCAAACTCACAATTATGCCGGCCTTTCTTTCGGAAACTTGGCGTCCGGTAACAATGCAGGCAACATCGCAAATCCTCGGGCGGCGGCTCGACAAGGGTTAGCCAAAATGAAGGCCCTGTCGGACTTGGGACTCAAACAAGCAGTCCTGCCTCCCCACGAACGGCCGCACCTGCCAACGCTGCGGCAGCTTGGTTTTCAGGGCAGCGATCGAGAAGTTTTCGAATCTGCTTGGCGTCACACTCCCGAACTGGCAGCCGGTTGCACTTCTGCCGCGGCAATGTGGGTCGCCAATGCCGCCACGGTATCTCCTTGGGCTGACACTGCCGACGAGTTCACTCACTTCACGCCCGCTAACTTGACCAGCATGTTCCATCGTTCGATCGAGCATGAGACAACCGGCCGAATCCTACAGGCGATCTTCTCCGACAAAAACCGATATAAACATCATGCCGCATTGCCTGCTGGCGTTCACTTTGGAGACGAAGGCGCTGCCAATCACACTCGTTTTTGCAACGACTACGGCGCCCCAGGCGTCGAACTGTTTGTGTTCGGTCGATATGCCTTCCAAAACAACCAACCTCATCCGGTCGAGTTTCCCGCGAGGCAAACGTTTGAAGCATCACGCGCGGTCGCAACCCTTCACCAACTTGATCCGGAACGCACCATATTTGCTCAACAGAATCCGGCGGTGATCGATGCGGGAGTCTTTCACAACGATGTGATCGCGGTCGGTGATCGAAATTTACTGCTGTATCACGAACAGGCTTTCCTCAATACGCAAGATGTTCTGAACGAAATTCGGTCCAAAACCTCAGACCAATCCATCCACCTGATCGAGGTCCCCCACGCAGCGGTTTCCGTCGAAGACGCAGTCAAATCCTACGTGTTCAACAGTCAGCTGCTGCAAACTGAAAACGATCAAACCATGATTGTCGCTCCATTGGAATGCCAAACCAACGCCAGCGTGAGTGCTTATCTGGACGAACTGATCGCACAGGATAACCCAATTCAATCAGTCAAATATTTCGATCTTCGACAGAGCATGAAAAACGGTGGCGGTCCAGCGTGTTTGCGATTGCGAGTCGTCATGTCCAAGCAGGACATCCAGCAATGCGAGGCCAATGTTTTCTACAATGACCCGTTACACGATCAGCTCGGTGAATGGGTCGACAAACACTATCGCGAGCGCCTGAGTCCGGCTGAAGTCCGAGACCCGGACTTGATCACCGAATGCCGAACGGCTCTCGATGAACTGACTCAGCTGCTCAACCTTGGATCCATCTACGACTTTCAACGAACATCGGCATGATCGGGCAGTTTAGCTCGGATCATGCTGGAGCAATTCGTTACTTGCACCCGTGCGAGTCTTTCACACCCGTGCGGGTCTTAAGCCGAAGAAGGATTGCCAGAAATAAACGAGACAGGCGTTTCGGCGGTCGCAGGCACTAGCAGTTTGGGTTTGCTGCTCGGTGAAGCAGGGAGGCGGAAACAGCATCGATTTCGACCTTCCGATTTGGCGTCGTATAGTGCCTGATCCGCTTCCCTGAAAATCTCGTCAAGCTCACGGGACATCGCCGCACAACACGCAACGCCAATACTGACCGTGACCTGTAATGTTTGCCCGTTGGCGCTGAACTCGAGCGACTCGATCGAGTTGCGAAACCGTTCGGCCGCGGCTTCAATCGCCTGCGGGTCGAAGTCTGCGAGCATAACAACGAATTCTTCTCCACCGATTCGGAACACGGTATCGTACCTGCGAGTGTGGTCGATCAGCGTCTCGGCAACTCGAATCAAAAGTTTGTCACCTACATCGTGCCCAAATTGATCGTTGACAGCTTTGAAGTGATCGATATCGATCACCATCATCACAAACATTCCGTTGGCGCGTTTGCAACGTTCCAGTTCTGCGGAAGCTTCTTTGTTGTATGCCCGTCGATTCTTAAGCCCGGTCAACGGGTCCATAAAAACGTTTGTTCGCAGTTCATGATTCTCTTCGTTGATCTTGATATTCTCCGCGAACAGGCCCATCGAAATCTCAGCGATTCCACGTCGAGCCTGACTTTCCAGTTCTTCAAATGTTTTTGCATGAGAACAGTCAAAACTCAGCACGGTCGCGTACTCGGTCCACGATTGAACAAATTGATCAAACAAGGCGTCAAATGCTTCCGGTTCAATCTCAAGCTGGGCACAAGCAGTTTGCTTCATCAGGTCAATCCACTCCCCTTGAACATCATCCAGAAACAACAGTTCGGCCATTCGGTCCGCCAGTTCAAGCGTTTTGCGAATTTCGCTAACACCGTTTTGCTGAGGCTGCTGTCGTTGGGCATGGCTTCTAATAATGTCCGTCATTTGCGACGGGAACCGCCATTGTTGCAGCAATTCTGCGCCCAGCTCGTAGCGGTCGATACCCCACTGGTTCAACTCCATTTCGACGAGCGGTTTCCCGGCGCTTCTGGCGTCTTTGGATGCAACTTGATACTCATGCTGAAAGGCGTGCCCCAGCGCCAACTGGCCAATGTTCAACATCAACCCCATCAGAAAACAAGATTCCCGGTCGCTTCTGATGTGTTCGGCGATTGTCCGTGCCGCGATCGCGGTTGCCAGTGACCGATTCCAGAATCGTGTGTAATCGAAAAACGATTCTTCGCGTTTGCTGATAGGCGTGCTCATCAACGAGAACGAAAGGCTGATCATCTTGACCGCTCGCAAGCCAACGGCAACCACCGCCTGATTCACCGACGACACGCGCATGGCACGCGCCAGCAGCGGCGAATTGCAGTAGCTGATCAGCTTCGATGCAAGGACCGGATCGGCTCCGATGACCTGTGATATCTCGGAAATATCCAGATCTTCTTTGTCGTACAACTCCAGCAGTCGAAACGCCACGCCCGGAGGCGAGGGAAGTCCGTTTGTTTCGATCAGTTTGACCAGTGAAGGGTCCATCAGCTATTCCTTTTTGTACCAGGTCAGAATTCGCCATGTGAAACGGGAGGTAATCCTGATGCGGGGCGCAGCGACACACTCGCGCGAGATTTACCCTGCACAGGAGTGGTCGAAGCGACAGACGAGTGACTTGCCGACAGTCCAGGAAAATCGGCTCACATGACCTCTAGACAGAACGTGCGACTGGAACGACCCTGTCATTCCATGTCATCGTCAAATCAGGACAGAGAAGAGGATGAGAACGACTCGATGCCCGATCACACGACCGACTTGGCACGCACCACCGTGTTTCGACAATCTGATACCGATTGCTTGGGTGATGCGGCTGGAATGCCAATTGACGCCAGCTCCAACCCCGGAAAACAACGCCCACACTACTTTGGCAGCCCGGTCCAGTTCCAGATGTCATACAGCCACGGATGAGTCCACGGATTGTCCATCGATGACATCGCCGACAGCGCACTGATCGCAAACAGCAACAGACAGAACGTTTGTCCCTTTCGAGAACTTCCCAGCCAATCGACGATCGGCAGCATTGACACCAGCCAGACCGGAGCCAGCCAAAGCACCCATCGAAGGCAACTGGAGACACCGCCGTAGTTGCGATTGATCGTCGGCTGGCTGACGTAGAAACCGACCACGACGACCGTCAACACGATTGCCAGCCACCCCAGCCAGTTCATCGTGAATCGGCCCGCCATCTTCACGCCGCACGCCAGCGAAATCATTCCTGCCAACGCCATCAGCCAGATCGGTGTCAACGAAAAGATGCCATGATGACCAAACAAACAGTGGAACAAGTAGGTCGCTTGGGAAGCTTGCCCTCGATCGATGACGGATTTACGCTCGTTGCTGGAAAGCCAGTAGCTGCCAGGATAGTCGTACCAATTGTCCCAGCGAAGAAACTGAAAATTGAGGCTAGATTGACTTGGCACGACGATCACCATCTGATTGGCTGAATCTCTGTCTCGCACCACCCAGCGTTTGCTTTGCGCTGAAGTCCCTGGCCATCGATCCGGCTCCAGCTGCGGCGACTCGATGCCCAGTTCTCCGGCAACTTCGTCAAACTCGTTGGGCAAGGCACTCCAGTTCAACCGATCGAGTGACTCGGTTACTCGCTCTCGCCCTTCATCATCTGCTGTAAACGTTCGAACCACGCTTCCGTCTTTTCGATGAGCATACGCAGGCCGCCAATCGCCATGAGCCACGTAGTTTGTACCAACGATCCCTGTCAGAACAAGCAACGCTGCTGGAACGAATGCCGCGCACGTCTTCACTGGCGAACGAAGCAAGCAAATCAACCCGGCGCAACCGGTAAACGCCGCCGCGGGCAATTCAAAAGCGAATGCAAACGTGGCAAAGAATCCCGCACAGGCAAACGCCCACCATCGCTCGTTGGCGTGTCGCCAAATCTGCGACAGAAAGTACAAAGCGATCATGACACTGATCGCTGCGGGAACGTGATTGTTCAAGCTGTTCGAAAACGTCGACAAGAACGTTGCGAACCCCGCACAAGCCAGCAGGTAGTACCGCGTCCAATCTCGGACGGGCACGCTATTGATGAATTTGGCGAAGAACCACAAAAAAATGGCCCACGGAATCACGTTGGTCAGCAGCAACAAGATCCGCGAAACGATCACAGGATTTTCCGCGAGCGAAAAACCGGTCACCCATTTGACAGCGAGATACTTGCCAGCGACCAACGTCGGGAGCAATGTTGGCTTGCTGGAGTAATCATGCATTTTTCCGTCGGGCCCGACGTGACGTACTTTGTCGATCGAGTCCCAATGGATTGGCTGCCCTCTGACGATGACATCATCGATCGCATAGGTTCCTGCATCTCCCAACGAGCGAACGGTACACCAACGACTTCGATCATTCGCGCTGAAAAATGTTGACTCCCCTCGCGTGTTGTGATTCCGAACGGTAACGATTCGACCGGCAACAACAACGGTGGAACAGATAATCAACAACCAGAAAATCGCCCAGTGCCGGCTGGCGCAAAAATTAGGAAGCTCGGCAGGACACGCTTCCGCAGAATTGTGCTCAACCATGGTTCTCACTTTCGTTGTCGCCGCTTTCGTTGTCGTCACTTTCGTTGTCGTCTTCACAGCCCCCAATGCGGCTGGCGATGGAGTACGGCTGGGTGCGGACTTGGTTTCGCGAAGTGATCAATTCGGCTAGGAAACCAATGCACAAAACTTGAGCTCCCAGCAGTAAGGCCCCCAAAGAGTAAAGCACGACCGGACGTTGATGCAGCGGTTCCCATTCGGGGTAAAACGCCATCCTCAGCAGCCAGTAAATTGCCATCCAAAGCATGCCGATGGCTCCTGCGGAAAACGCAGCCAGCCCAAATCCGCCCAGCAAATGTTGTGGTCGTTGGCTGAAGCCTGTCAGGAAACAGACCGTCAACAAATCGAGAAATCCTTTGGGCAACCGAGCCCAACCGTATTTCGACACACCATGTTTTCGTGGGCGATGATTGACCGGAACCTCCGCGACCTTAAAACCACGCGAAGCAGCCAACACCGGGACAAACCGGTGCATCTCGCCGTACAGTTTTACTTCATCGAAAATTTCACGTCGATAGATTTTGAATCCGCAATTGTGGTCGTGCAGGTGGACTCCAGTCAGCCAACCGATCAACCAATTGAAAATCTTTGACGGCAGCGTTTTATTAAGCGGATCATTGCGAACCTTCTTCCAACCGCTGACCAGATCGTTATCCTCACCAAGGGCAGCGATCAAGTTCGGAATTTCCGCCGGGTCGTCCTGTAGATCAGCATCCATGGTGACAATCAGTTCACCTTGGCTGTACTCGGCTCCCGCCCGCAGCGCGGCTGCTTTACCAAAATTCCTTCGGAAGCGGATGCAACGAACAACCGGGTCCTCCGCCGCAATTTCGCGCATGACTTGCCAAGACCGATCGGTGGAACCGTCGTCGATAAAAATCAGCTCGGCCTGATACCCATTGGAACGAATCACTTCGCCAATCTCTCGACGCAATTCGTGAAGGGATTCCGCTTCATCATAAACGGGTACAATGATCGAAAGCTGAGGCATGATCGAACTCGCGCGGTAAACGGATTAGCGAGGAAATTGTCAAAGTGAAATCAAGGAGCCAGTCCCCGCAAGGTAAACTAACCCGCGTCACTGGCTTTGGTAGCGGCATGAGCGATCAAAGCGGTCAACAACTCGGAAATCAGCCAGACGATACGAATTGCAACCACTGCAACCACCACAACCGCCGGATCAAACCGCGTCGACAGAAGGGGAATCATGACCAATTCTCGGACCCCCAGGCCACCCGGCAACAAAGAAGCGAAACCCACCGCCGTCGAAAGTGTTACGCAAGTCAGGCATAACCAATAGTCGCCGGGAATAACGGAAACATCGGGCAACCCTTTCAGTATCAGCCAGAGACTCACGCCGCTCAGGCACCAACCGATCGTCAACAACCCCCAGCCGGGCGCCATGACTTTCGTGGTCAGCCCCATCATGACCTTTCCGGTCTTTTTTCCTTTGACATGCCCCATACGATGAGCGAACCACCGAATCACCGGAGGAGCCGTCAGGATTCCGGCAGCAATCATCATGGCGACCGCCGTGACTTGAAGGAAACGATTATCAAACAGAATGAATAACAACACGCTGGCGATGATCGAACCGGTGAACAGCCACGTCAACGTCTCAATGAAGACACTCACAATCGCTGGACCGATCGTGACCTGATCCCCTCGAATACGATCCGTGCGAAGGACGACAACCATCGCCTTGCCCGGCACGTACTTTCCCAGCTGGCTGACAAAAAATGCCGACAGCGAATTCTTCAATTTCGGTTGTTGATCCATCGCGATCAAAACGCGATGCCAAAAAACTCCCGAAAGTGACATCGCGCCGATGTAGCTGATGATAGCGGCCACCCACCAGAGGTAGCCAATCCGGCTGAACTGGAATTCCTGCTGTTTCAACTGACCGGCCGCGTTCCATATCGTGTAGCCGATCGCAACGGCAACCAGCACGGCAATGAAAATGCGAACGATCCCCATCCAGCGATTGGTTGGATTGGGTGAGTCAGCTTCGGTTGGATTTGAATTCAAAACGTTGGTTTCGTTTCTTAACTGCACTTGATCAACTGCGCTTCAGGACGACTGAGATCATGCGTGAATTGATACAATCATGGAAGAGGACCGCGTAAAAAACGGCAAGTCGTTACCACAGATACCAAGCATTGGCTTGGATGACGTAGATTCCCAGTAGCAGGTTTGTTACCGCATGAGCGACCACGCAGTCCCAGAGATTGCCAGTACGATGCATCAGCCACGTCACCAACGAAAACCACGCGAGCGCCGCCAAGGCTTCGCCCGGATGAGTCAGCACACCGTAGACCGATGCCGCAGCAAGGGCCTTGAAGCTCAACTGAGTCAACCGAATCGGCTGCCAATCCGGATCTTCAATCCAGCGTACCAACCAGCCTCGGATAAACATTTCCTCCACGATGGGCACAATTGCCGCGAGCAACATGAATCGCAACCCAAGAAAGATCGTTCGGAAGCCGCTGTCGGAAAATTCCGCAAACGGATTGAAGGATGGGCGGTTGGGAAACCACTCCCCCAACCCAATCAGCGTCAGCAACTTCTTCTCCAGATGCAGCTCGCATAACGCAACCCAAACGACGACTCCTACAACTCCAACAACCACCGACAACCACGAAAATTTCAGCGGAAAATGTTGCAAGTGGACTTTGTGAAACCAAGCAAGCAAACCAAACGCAACCACGATCTGGGCCCCCACCATCACCAGGTACGTCCTGGCTTCGGCCGATGCCACGCCGGTGGTGCCGGTTGAGTTGGAAAAGTCCGGGTAGAAACTGCCGATTACCAGAAATACGATCAGTGGTAAAATGAAGGCGAGCGTCTGATAAGTCGAGTCATCGAGACCCGCGATTGGGCTTGAAGAGTCGGGATCGAGCGAATTTGCCATGTCCGGCTTGCTTTCTTGGAATGCGACAAGGAGAACGTTGCTTGAAATTTAACCGCAATAGCTTGATGGGGCGACGCCGGTTGTCAAAAAAGGGACTCCCGAGCCTCGCGCTGATGCTGTCTTGCGTTTTGCTGCCGGTGCTCTTTGGGCAAGCAACCAATGCGTGCGGACAGACGGATGCCCAATGGCAATTCAAACGTCAACGAATGGTGGATGTCGCGGTGCGAGCCGCGGGCGTGACCGATCCGCGAGTGCTGAAGTCAATGTCGGATACGCCGCGCCATGAATTTGTCCCGCGTAAATTTCGAGAACGTTCGTATCTGGACGCGGGCGTCCCGATCGGAAACAAGCAAACGATTTCATCCCCGTTCATCGTCGCGTACATGACTCAGACGCTCGAGCCGAAACCGACCGACACGGTTTTGGAAATTGGCACCGGCAGCGGCTACCAGGCAGCGATTCTTTCGCCATTGGTTAAAGAAGTTTACTCGATCGAAATCGTGGAACCTCTCGGAAAACGCGCGGCGAAGGTTTTGAAGAAACTGGACTACCAAAACGTGTTCACCAAAATCGGGGACGGCTACCAAGGCTGGGCCGAACACGCTCCATTCGACAAAATCATTGTCACCTGTTCACCTGAAGACATTCCTCAACCGTTGGTGGATCAGTTGCGTGAAGGAGGCCGGATCGTCGTTCCCATTGGAGAGCGTCATCAACAGACGCTCGTCATGGTCGAAAAAATTAACGGCATCATGCAGCAGAAATCGCTGCGGCCCACTTTGTTTGTGCCGATGACCGGCAAGGCAGAGGACGAACGAGATCTGCTTCCCGATCCGACGAATCCAAAAGTGCTCAACGGCGACTTCGAGCAAGGCGTTGACGAAAAAGGATTCGTCAAAGGCTGGTACTATCAACGGAACCTGACTTGGAAGACCGCTGAAAGTTTGACGAAGAAGAACGACCAACCAGACACGCCGGATGCTGAGGATTTTGCTGACAATCACATCGTCGAATTTAACAATCAGGTTCCGGGCCAGCATGCTCATCTGATGCAGCGATTTTCGATCGACGGCAGAAAAGTTCCACGCCTTCGATTCTCGGCCCGGATCGCTTGCGAAAACACGGACAAGGGTTTGTATCCGGGAGACCGGCCAGATGTTGCGCTCTGGTTTTATGATGAAAAATTGCACGAGGTCGGGAAGACGGTCAAGCTTGGCCCGTTTCGTGAATCAGAAGCGTGGCATACACGCCGGAAAGAAATTCGGGTCCCCATCGCTGCCAGAACCGCGATCGTTCGAATTGGCCTGTTCGGGGGGACAGGAATCGCTCGCTTTGACGACGTTCAAGTGGAGAAGATCGACCAGTAAGCTGCCCCCTTAAGCGGCTCAACACTCCCTTCCGTTATTACGCAGGTCGCAAAGTCAGCCGATTCGATCAAAACTGCCTGATCGACTTGTTTTCCCATCCTTGCTTGTTATTCTGGTAGCTTGCGCGGACTAGGGAGCCGTGATTTGTTTAGCAAGTCACTCCCGAAAGCAAGCCGCTCGGTTTTCAGTATCTCAAGTCGTACTGGCTGCAAGATGACCAACGTGAGGATAGTCGATGTTAAAGCTTAATTTCAGTTCACGGCGTTACAATTCGCCAGCCAAAAGCTTCGTTTCGTTTTGCGCACCGCTGGTATTGGCGGCCCTTGTCGCGATCGCTACTCCGGGCTCGGCCAACGCAGCTGGTGGTAGCTGGGGAGGTTCTGGAGGTTTTGGTTCTGGCGGCTCGGGCGGCGGCAGCTGGGGAGGATCCGGCGGTGGACTGCTTGGTGGTCGACAACCGATCCGAAACCTGCTGGGAAGAATCACTTCGCGCATTGGATCGCTTGGATCTGGCGGATCACGCGGTGGTTCGTTTGGTGGATCCGGAGGTGGTTCGTTCGGTGGATCCGGCGGTGGAAGCACCGGCGGTTGGTCGGGAGGCAGTTGGGGCAGCGCCGGCGGATACGCGGGAGGATCCTCTGGTTCCGCTTACGGATCGTGGGGTTCCGATTACTTGAGTTCGTTGAGTGATTCGCACAGCTACGTTTCCACCGAAGCGACTGCACCGGTCTTCGCGGCTCCTGTTGTTTCGCAACCGTACGTCGACATGTCTTCGTACGCTTCGCCAAGCATCGCCGGATGTCCTTCCTGTGGAACAAGTTCAATGGGAATTCCGGTTGAACAGGGCATCATCGAAACCGGCTACTCTTCGGACACCGGATTTTATGATGGATCGATGCCTAGCTACGACGGCATGCCAGTCGACGGCGGACAGATCATTGATGACAGTAGCATTTACGATCCAGGCATTTCTGCTCCGACGGACTACTACGACGAGGGAAACAGTCTGCTGGATGGCGGAGGTTCGCCACCGCCGCCCGGACCTGCCGGTGACGATTCGACACGATCCGTTCCCAAAGCTGCGGCAGAAGCCGCCGTGCTGAGCATCGCGTTACCAGAAGACGCTCGCGTTTACATTAACGGTCGCTTGACCAAGACCGAGGGTTCCGTTCGCAACTATGTGGCTCGCAAGCTGGATGATGGCGAAGAGCAAGGCTATCAAGTCAAAGCGATCCTAACTCGCAACGGCAAGCAATTGGTTCGAACTCAAACGGTTCGTATGAGGCGTGGTGTGACTCGAACACTGGAATTCGACTTTGAAAAACCTGTCACCACGTTGCTGGCGTTGAAAGTTCCTGCCGGTGCAAAAGTTCGCCTGTGCGGTTCTGAAACCTTGGCAACTGGCGAGCGACGATTCTTCGAAACCAATAAATTGCAGGACGGTGAATCGTGGAACAACTATGAAATCGAAGTAACGGTTGATCGCGATGGTGAAGAAGTGGTCGCTCGCAAAACATTGAGCCTTCACGCGGGAGATTCGCGTTCGTTGGTGTTCGATTTCCAAGACGAAACTGGAAAATTGGTGGCTCTGAAGTAGCCCACCCATCAATCGCTCTTCGACAGGCCCGATCCGTTCGTGCCGTCGGATAAGCGTGACAACCGGAAATTTCCAACCGCCCCGACATTCACTCGATTGTCGGGGCGGTTTCTATTTATCGCATCGATCAACGCAAGTTACGATAGTCTGATGTCAGAAAAACAATCAACTCAACGATCAGAAGAAACACGAGCGGCGGATCTGACGCCGATGGGGCGGATCACGATTTCCCTGCTGTTGATTGTTTATCTTGGAGTTCTATTGTTGGGCCCGTTGGCCAACCCAGTCGCGTCGGAACACCTGACCGGACCACTGGCTCGCGTGGTTGCCCCCGTTCATCGCGCTTTGTTTCAAGGTCACGGCTATCGCTTTTTCGCGCCCGAGCCCGGACCCGGACATTTTGTTGAATGCCGATTCAAGATGCAGGATGGTTCTGAACACGTCTCACGCTTTCCCGACCGACAGGTACATCAACCAAGACTGCTTTACCATCGCTGGTTCATGCTTGCCGAAACCATTTACACGGAACTTAACGGGACCCCGGATGCGAAGTCATTCGCAAAGGCTCAATCCACGTTGCGGAATGAAGTCACCGAACTTCGGTCAGCAGGGAAGTTGAAGCCTGCGAAGCAACTTGCGGCTCGGATCGATCTGCTGGACGCAGAGTATCAGCGAACAAGGAAAAGGATCGATAAACTGCTTCGCTCGGTGGCTTCCGCCTTGTTGGAAGATCAAACCGATGCCGATGCCGTGGAGCTGGCTTTGTTTGAACGCTCGATTCCTTTGCCAGCCGATGTGATCGATGGAGTGAAACTGGATGACGAACGATACTTGTCCCAGCCAATGTCGATCGGTCAGTTCACTCGCGATGAGTTGTTTTCCTCAACCGGATCGACCAAGCTGGAGGAAGTCGAATGAATCGCTGGTTGAAGGATTGGGCTTCGGCTTGGAATCGTTTCTGGTTCACCCCGCAGGCTCCCACGACGCTCGGAATCATCAGATGGTTGACCGGTTGCATGGTTTTTTACAACCATCTGGTCTGGTCGCTGGGGATGGAAACTTTCCTCGGTTCTCAGGCCGCGATTCCTGCCGATTATCGGAGCGACCTACTGGTCGGCGGAAGATTTGCGTGGAGCCATCTTGACTGGATCGACTCGGGTGCCTGGTTGTGGGGCAGCCACGTCGTCGGGCTGATCGTGATCGCTTTATGGACCGTCGGTTTCAAGACTCGTTGGACCGGCTGGTTGACGGCGGCTTGGGTAATTTCTTACGCCAACCGAGCGACCGGAGCACTGTTCGGCTTCGACCAGATCGCCGCGTTCCTGTGTTTGTACCTTGCTATCAGTCGCTGCGGCGACGCGCTGTCATGGGACGCGTCCCGGGCCGCACGGCGCAATGAAAACGTGGGGCAGGGCAGGGCGGTTACGAATCGAATTGCGACTCGGCTGATCCAGATTCATCTGTGCCTTGTTTACCTATTTGCGGGGCTTGGAAAATTGGGAGGGGAATACTGGCTCAATGGTGAAGCAGTCTGGGGTGCGTTGGCCAGCTACGAATACCAATCGCTCGACATGACTTGGCTGGCTGGTCACATGACCTTGATCGCCCTCATGACGTTGGTGTCGCTGATCTGGGAAGTTTCTTACGCCGCCCTGATCTGGCCGCGGCTGACTCGTCCGATTGTGTTGACCATCGCCGTGTTTGTCCACGTTGGCATCGGAGCCGCAATGGGTATGATGACGTTCGGCTTGATCATGCTGGTGGCCAACTTGGCTTTCGTCGAACCACAATGGTGGCCGGTCGGGAAAACGATAAAACCGGTCGAGAGCCACTGATCTTCTTTCGGACCAAAACCATAACTTCACCGATGATTTCTTGAAGCGATTTCTCAAACTGACCATTGCCTACGATGGGACCGACTACGTGGGCTGGCAAGTTCAGCCCAATGGCGTCTCGGTTCAGCAACGCCTGGAAGAAGCCTGGCTGTCAGCCACCGGTGAACAGCTTCGGATTACGGCGAGTGGCCGAACCGATAGTGGCGTTCACGCGCGAGGCCAGGTGTGCTCGTTGGCAACCGAAAGCCAGCTTTCCAACCGGGATCTGGTCCGAGCCTTGAACGCGCTTTCACCTGAGGACATTGCGGTGCTGCAGGTTGAGGATGCGGCGGCCGGGTTTCACGCGATCCGAGACGCCACCGAGAAAACGTACGGCTACCAAATTCAATATGGCTACATTCTCGACCCGCTACGGCGCCGCGAATGCTGGTTCGTCACCAAGACGTTGGACGTGGACGCAATGAGGAAAGCAGCCCGTTTCTTGATTGGCCAGCATGATTTTACCAGTTTCCAGTCCGTTGGAGCCGAGCGTCTTTCGGCCATTCGTAACGTGACAAGGTTAGACATTGAATCACGTGATGACTCGATGCGACCCGAACTGACAATCTGGATCGCGGCCGACGGGTTTCTGTACAACATGGTGCGACGCATCGTTGGCACCCTGGTCAGGGTAGGGCGGGGCACTGAGAAACCGGAATGGGTGCAGTGGGTACTGGATAAGAAAGATGGTAGCCTGTCGGGTCAAACGGCACCCGCACACGGATTGTTTCTGGATCACGTCCAATATTGTGATTCACGCAACGAAGCATCGGATGCCGCCGCCGAACCAATCGAATGAATGAATGAGCTCGCGGCGAGCCGTTTTCGATGGACCCTCGCTACGATCGAAACGTACTCTTTCCCCGCCGAACGGAACTCATCGACGTGACGGATTCTGACAACGCCACCTTCAACCGCACGCCATTGGTGTTGCTGATTCTGGCTGCGCTGACGGCGACGTTCTTTCATCTGACTGGCAAAGCGACCGGAAATTGGTGGAGCGATCTGGGGTTCATCATCAGTATCGCGATCGCAATTTCGATTGTGATCTCAGAGGCATGCGATCCGTTTTCCGATGCGGCTCAATGGGTCGGACATCGCCTTCAACTGCCCGGATCCGTTCGCGGTGCAACGCTTGACGCGATCGCCAGCAGCATGCCGGAACTTTTCACCGGTCTGTTCTTCGTGATGGTCGCGCTGTCGGGCGACATGGACCAAGGACAACGCTTACTGGCAAGTTCGGACGGTTATGGCTCGACGATCGCCACGTGCGCCGGG
>CALFWL010000152.1 GCA_937928215.1 uncultured Pirellulaceae bacterium
CTGGCTCAATTGGATGATGTTCAAACGGTCGTGTCGCCTGAAACAGAATCGATGAAGGTTCCCGGCAGGACATTCACTTGGGGACGAATCGGTAGCATTGCCGCTTCGGTAATGGTGCTTGGGTTACTGGCTGGAATGTTACTGCCCGCAACCCAACAGGTACGTGAGGCAGCACGACATCCGTCAGCACAACTTCCATCAACGTTTTACTCACAAGACGATGTTCGATACGCTGCTGAGCCCCCTGAATCCTTCGCGTTCGATTACACAAATGACCTGTTGACCAAGGCACACAACAAAAGTGTTGAACTCGCTCCCGCCATGCGACTTGGAGGGGAGCGAGACGCACTTGAAGCACAAGACTTACAACGTCGGATTGCTGACACCGTTGCAGACTTGGCGTACGCGAGAGAGTTGCTGGTTGCAAACGGGGGCGTCGCAGCCGAACAATACGAGCCCATCACTGAAAATGCTTTCGTCGCGACGATTGGTGCCAAGGCAGTGTCGACTTTCTCAATCGATGTCGACACCGCCTCTTATGCCAACACGCGTCGTTTTATTCGCCAGGGTCAACTGCCACCGCCCAATGCGGTTCGCCTGGAAGAATTGATCAATTACTTTGATTACGGCTACGATCAGCCAGAAGGTAAGGATCCGTTTTCGATGAATCTGGAGTTGGCAAGTTGTCCTTGGAACGACGGTCACCAACTGCTACGAATTGGCTTGCAAGGCAAAGACGTTCATGTCGCGGAGCGACCGCCAACCAACGTCGTGTTTCTGATCGATGTTTCCGGATCAATGCAGGACAACAACAAACTGCCGTTGCTCAAGCGTGGTTTTCAGATGATGGTCGATCAGCTTGACGAAGACGACCGGGTGTCGATCGTGACTTATGCAGGAAACGCTGGAACGGTTTTGAACTCGATTTCCGGCGATCAGAAAAAAATGATCAAAGCCGCCATCGAAAAACTGACTCCAGGCGGGTCGACTCACGGAAGTGCCGGGATCGAACTGGCTTATCAATTAGCCCAACAGAACTTCATCGCAAAAGGCAGCAACAAGGTAATCCTCGCGACCGACGGTGATCTTAACGTCGGCGTTACCAATGACGATCAGCTGGTGAACTTGATCAAAGAAAAGGCGGCCGAGGGAGTGTTCTTGACGGTGCTTGGTTTCGGCACAGGGAACTTGAAAGACGGCAAGCTCGAAAAACTGGCCGACAATGGAAACGGTGTTTATTCGTACATCGATTCTCTACGAGAAGCTCACAAGGTGCTGGTGCAGCAGCTTTCGGGGGCTTTGCTAACGATCGCCAAAGATGTGAAAATTCAAATCGAATTCAATCCGGCAGAGGTGCAATCGTATCGCCTGTTGGGCTACGAAAATCGAGCTTTGAACAACGAAGATTTTGACAACGATCGTAAAGATGCCGGCGAGATTGGAGCCGGCCATTCGGTCACTGCCATTTACGAGCTTGTTCCCACAAAGTTAGATGATACGCGATCCGACGTGCCTGTCGTTGGCCTGAAGTATCAGTCCGATGATTCCGCGAACACGGAATCAAGTGCAGTCATGGATCAGACAGCTCTCTCCGAAGCCGCTAAATCGGGCGAACTGGCAACCGTGGCGGTGCGGTACAAACGACCGGACGCGAACACAAGCCAGAGGTTGGAATTTGCAATCACAAGCCGATCAAAAAGCTTCGCGACCGCGTCAAACGATTTTCGCTTTGCCGCCAGTGTCGCTGGCTTCGGGATGCTGTTACGCGGTTCAGCTTATGTGGGAGACGCGACATTCGCTCAGATCGAAGAGATTGCGGCTGGTGCAATCGGAAACGACGCAGCGGGTTATCGAGCGGAATTTATTGACTTGGTCCGCAAGACAATGACCCTTTCCGCGAAAAAATAGTTCGGCTGTTTGCGTTTCATCAAGTTTCATCAACTGACCGACAGCACGTGGTGCTTCAACGACTTTCCCGTCAGCCAAAGTGAATGCTTGAGCTGAGCCGAGAAATTTCGAGGGACGAACTTGATTCTGGAAAGAGTGACTCGTGTCGTGTTCCACCGAGCCTTGTACGGTTCGTCGCCTCGCAAAAAGTCGAACCCCCGAAAACCATCCTCGATCGCTCGTTGAATCGCACACGCCGCCAATTGGTAACCGGGTTCCATGGCGGATCTTTGGTCACACATACCGGACTGATACATGTAGACCGTTTCGCCATCGTTGAGCAACAACATCGATGCCAACGGCTGACCACCGTGTCGGATTTCAACAACCTCGGCGTGACCGGATTCAATCAAGCCGCTCATCGCATCCTGAAGAAACGATTGAAAACGAGCGTCTGCAAAACAACCGGCCTGGCCGAGCATCTGGCGTCGCTGCTGATGAAGCTCCACAAAGTTCGGCCACAGTTCTTCAAAGCCAACGTCGCGGCTGGATCGAACCTCCGTTTGGTCATCAGATAGCCGCTGCGATGCTTTCTTTGTTTTTCGCCTCATCGATTTCGAAAATTTTGGCTCAAGTTCAGACCACTGACTTGGAAGATCGACTTTCCAACAACCTTCCAGCTCGGTCGTATGATTGTCAAACCCGGAAGCGGACAATCGTTCGGTGAAATGCGAGGCCGCAGGTTGAGCCAACGCCGCGCCCTCCAACTCGACCGAATCGATTCGACCGAACGGTCCGTGCTGCCCAATGTTGGAAACCAACCAATCGATGGCCGCGTCGGCGAACGAAGTCTCGTGTCCCGGACGAGCGATCAGGCTCAGGTAGTCTGCACAAGCAGCACCGCTGGAAATCCAACGCAATCGCTTGGTCATATTGTGTTGAAGGTCAATGCACCATGGAGCGATTCCCAGCCACTTTCCATCGTCGTCAATGGCGACCAGCACTGCCAGTTGGCAGCCTTTCCCGAGATGCTTGATCCAGCTTCCCATCCAAGCGAAGCGGAAGAATGGAAAATCTCCCGCGACTTGATCCCATTGATCAGCGTTTCGTTCCAAGGTCGCAGCATCGGTGATCAGTTCAAGCTTCATGGTTTAAGATCTTTGGCAGTTGTTGATGGCAGATTGATGGTTGCTGGTGATCGCGAGTGATCGCG
>CALFWL010000153.1 GCA_937928215.1 uncultured Pirellulaceae bacterium
TGACATTTGGAAAACGATTCGGTCCATCGGCATTGGTTGCTGATGCATTTCCTCGGTGACGATCACGGGGTTGCCGGGAACCTTGTTAGCGTGTGCCAAGTGTTTGATGTAGCTTGGCCGAGTCGGAGCGATCTTCCACATCGCATCGTTTTGTGTTGTTACATATAGCAATCCATCTTCTTGCGTGATGCGACGTAGCTCCAGCAGCCATGCGTCTTCAAACTGGTCAATATGGGTGAAGACGGAGAACGCGGTGGTGACGTCGAAGTAGCCATCCGGAAATGGAAGATGAGGATTCGCATTGTTCAGAAACGTTTTGATCTTTGGTGGCAGATGCGTTTTGTTCCATTGAATATTTTCGGGTGAGAAATCGCAGCCCCACGCATCGATTCGGTCTCCTCCAAGCAGTGCCGGGTGACGCAGGAAGCGACCGGTCGCGCAGCCGAAGTCCAGCAGTCGAATCGGTTGATCCGCATTTCGCGGTGGCAAGTATCGTTCCATCGCTGACTGAACATTCAGCCAATCGCATTGTCCGGTCGCCCAGTGATGAGCCGAACCATCCACCGTTCCGTAGCCTTCGCGATCGATCGGCATCGGGATCGGATACGGATCGTGCTCAGTCAGAGGTCGATAATCGATCGTCTGTAGTTGCCTATCCAGATCGGTGTATTGGATGTTTGTCGGTTTGTCGGCGATCAGTTCGGCGACGGGCGGAATGACATTGTCAACGTCCGTGCGTTTGTGGTGAACGAGCATTCCCGAGGTGGTCATGAAGATGCCTCAATAGAGCGATGGTGTGCGATTTCGCGTTGCGTTGCGTGTTGCGACCAATGGTGGGGTCGCGATTGTGATGCTCCGATCGAAGCCAAGTCTACTATTATAGCTACCGCGAAATCAGGCCTGCAGGCAGTTTTGGACGCTCCACGCGAGATAGTGTGGGTCACGGAAGCAGCAACAGCGATCGAGTGCATTCGAGAACGATGAAAACCGCAGTTTGACGAACACTTGTTGGGCGATTGTGCGGGTCAGCAAGAGATTGGGGCCTGGGGGGTTGTTTTTCCGGCCTGTTGCGTACGAGTTTGAACGCTATTGGTCCACGGAGGATTATCGAAAATTTGGAACAGGAGTAAACAGAGAGAACGGAGTTGGGAATGGTTTCCGTTTCCTCGGTTGGCTCCTGTTGAATCGAGTGCGAAATTGCGAGGCATCGAACGCTTTTTGGCGATGAATTTACTTGTCTGACCAGACGGCGAATTCGTTGCCGTTGGGGTCGGTGAAATGGAATCGACGACCGCCAGGGAAGTCGAAGGTTTCTCGAACGATGTTGCCGCCTGCGGATTCAATTTTATCCTGAGTTTCTTCCAAGCGTTCGCTGTAAAAGACGACCAACGTGGCCCCCTTGGCGGTCGTCGATGTCAGATCGGATCGGTAGAAGCCGCCATCAAGTCCAGCGTTGTCGAAGGCCAAGTAGTCATCTCCGTAGGCTTCGAACGTCCAGTCAAACACTTTGCTGAAGAACGTTTTGGTTGCAGCGAAGTCGCTGGCAGGCAGTTCGACGTAATTGATGTTCTCGTGGTTCATTTTCAGATTCGACCTTGATGATTTACACGGTGGACTGACGTTTTCAGGTAATTGATCATTCTTTCACGAACGGGTCATTTATGCAACTTTTCGAACGTCAAATGAAGCATCTTGCAGTTGTATTTTTTCGATGGTGATACGCCAGCGCCGATATGGGAGGCGGGCGGAGTCTTCCCCTCCCGAAGGCGTAGAGCTAATGGATTGGCGAACGTTGTGCCTCTGGGCTTTTACGCGATACATTTTACGCTGATTTTTTCTTCCACTCAGGGATTGCTTGCCGATGTCACGGTGCCGTTCATCGAGAACGATCGTTTTTATCTCGAATTTCAGCGGGCGAAGAATCAAGGGCTCAACGTCAAAAAGGAATTTTGACAAAGCACAAGTGTTATACTTCAATCTTTGCGGTGTCAGATTCAACACGGAATACGGATTTTCAGATGTGGTTGATTGGGTTGTTCGCGATTGCACTGGCTTTTGGGTGCGGGTCGGTTAATGTTCAGGCGGCGGTGGTTCGGTCGCAAGAATTTACCGCGGCCGATGTTCGTCGAGGCTCGATCACGCCCGAACGGGCTTGGTGGGATTTGAAGCATTATCACTTGTCCGTGCGAGTGATTCCCGAAACAAAACGATTGGAAGGATCGAATAAGATCACGTTTCAAACCGTTGCTGGCGGGCAGCAGATGCAGATTGACTTGCAGCAGCCACTGACGATTTCTCGTGTCGTTCATGGTGATCGTGAACTGATGTTCACGCGACACGGAAACTATTACTTGGTTTCTTTTTTCGAACCACTGCCAGCGGGTGTTGTGACGGAGATCGAGATCTTCTATCAAGGGCGACCGGTCGAGGCAAAGAATCCACCGTGGAGCGGCGGGATAACATGGACTAAAGATTCAAAGGGCCGCCCGTTTATCGCTTCGTCCTGCCAGGGGATTGGCGCGAGTGTCTGGTGGCCATGCAAAGATCATGGAGCCGATGAACCCGATGACGGCGTGATGATCAGTGTGACGGTTCCTGAGCAATTGACGGCGGTGGCAAATGGTCGCTTGCTGGGCACGGAGTCCGATCCCGTCAATGCGGTTCGGACGTTTCACTGGCGGGTGACTCATCCAATCAACAATTATTGCGTCAACATCAACGTTGGACGCTATGTTAGCTTTTCGGAACGGTACGACGGAGCGTACGGAGCGCTGGACATGCAGCATTGGGTTCTTGATCATCAACGCGATCGCGCGATGCAGCATTTCAAAGAAGCCCCGCGAGTGATGGCGGCGTTCGAGTACTGGTTCGGGAAGTATCCGTTTTACGAAGACAGTTACAAGCTGGTCGCTGTGCCCTATCTAGGAATGGAGCATCAAAGCAGTGTTACTTATGGCAACGGTTTCAAGAATGGCTACCAAGGTCGAGACTTGAGCGGCACTGGAGTGGGCCTGCTGTTCGACTTTATCATCGTTCACGAATCAGGGCACGAGTGGTTCGGGAACAATGTCTCGATGAACGACACGGCCGACATGTGGATTCACGAGAGCTTCACTAATTACTCGGAAAGCTTGTTTGTGGAGTACCATTTTGGGAAACGGCAAGCCGAAGACTATGTGATCGGCTTGAGGAAATTGATCAAGAATGATCGTCCCATCGTTGGTACCTATGGCGTAAACCATTCGGGGTCGGGGGACATGTATTACAAAGGAGCCAACATGCTGCACTCGTTGCGACAGATGGTGAACGATCGGGATCGTTGGCGAAAGACGCTGACCGGACTGAACGACGAGTTTCGCTACCAGATGGTCAGTTCCAAGCAGGTGGAAGATTATTTGAGCGAGCACACGGGGATGGATTTGTCGGCGTTTTTCGATCAGTACCTGCGAACAACCAAAGTCCCCGTTTTCGTCTTTGAGACTCGAGGCAATCAGTTGATTTTTCACTATGACAACGTGGTGGCCGGATTTGATTTTCCATTGGTAATTCAGGTCAATGGCCAACCATACCGAATTTTTCCCCGAGAAGACCGTCAGATCGTCAGGTTTGAAACTTTGATTGATTCGTGTGAGGTCGACCGTAACTTCTATGTCGAAACCCGGCGGCATTAGATTAGTTAGAGTATGCTTTCAACGAGACGGGTGACTGAGGTTACCTCAGCGGATCACTATCAAGCTAACGAGGATCGAGATGACCACTGTTCATAAATCGCTCAAGTTTTTACTTCGCATGGTTGCGGGCGTGTTGCTCTATGTGCCAATGGCTCACGGGCAGCAGGTATTGGTCGAGGCGGAAAGCTTCAGCAGTCCGGGTGGCTGGAAGCTTGATACTCAGTTCATCGACGAGATGGGTTCTCCCTACTTGCTGGCTCACGGTCTTGGGCGACCCGTGAAGGATGCTACGACCGAAGTCACTTTCCCTGAAACCGGCACGTACCACGTTTATGCGCGGACGAAGGACTGGGTGGCTCGTTGGGGTGCCAAAGGCGCACCCGGTCAGTTCCAGCTGTTGATCGAAGGGAAACCATTGAGCGAAACGTTTGGCACCAAGGGGGCTGAATGGTTCTGGCATGATGGCGGGACCGTTGAGGTCAAGACCGCCAAGGTCTCACTGGCTCTGCGCGACCTGACGGGTTTCGCCGGACGCTGCGATGCAATTCTGTTTACCAAAACCGATGCGGTACCTCCCAACGAGTCCACCGTTTTGCCGGCATGGCGTCGTCAATTGTTGGGACTTAAAGATGGTCCGACCAACAAAGATGATTATGACCTAGTCGTTATTGGTGGAGGGTATTCCGGCATGGGGGCAGCCTTGTCAGCGGCTCGAGCGGGCTGCAAAGTCGCGCTGATTCAGAATCGTCCGGTGTTGGGCGGGAACGGATCGAGTGAAGTTCGTGTATGGGCGATGGGGCTGATTCGCCGTGGTAAGTATCCGCGCATTGGTGAAATGATTGAAGAAGTCAGTGATCACGCAAGCAAGTCGCCCGGCACTTACGCCGAATTCGAGGACGCCAAAAAAGACCGCGTCTTGCGAGCTGAACCAAACATCGATTTGTTCTTGAACCATCACGCGTACAAAGTTGAAACCGCTGGCGATCAAGTTGTTGCCGTTCACGCCTTTGATACTCGAACCAGCGAGCATAAGCGCTTTAGCGGACGGCTGTTCGCGGATTGTACGGGGCACGGGACGATCGGGTTTCTGGCCGGAGCTGATTGGGAGATGACTCCCGGCGGCCGGATGGGTATGAGCAACATGTGGGCGTGGGATGAAGGTGAACAAGATGTCGCGTTTCCAAAAACTCCGTGGGCATTAGACCTGGCGATGGCCGACTTCCCCTACCCCAGAGACCATCATGGTCAATGGTTTTGGGAGAGCGGATTCGATCAGGATCCATTGAACGACGCCGAAGGAATTCGTGACTGGAATTTTCGTGCGGTCTATGGTGCCTTCAACGCGATGAAAAATCGTGATGGTGCGGACCAACACAAGAACGCGTTCCTGACGTGGATCGCGTACATCGGGGGACCGCGTGAGTCTCGACGGCTGCTGGGCGATGTGATTTTGAATAAGGAGGATGTTGTCTCGAAGCGCGAGTTCAATGACGGTTGTGTGCCCAGCACCTGGTCGGTCGATTTGCACTATCCAAAGAAACAGTACGCGAAAAAGTTTCCCGACAATCCGTTTATCTCGATCGCGATTCACGATCGCCGAGTCGATCGCAGCTACGGATACCCCGTTCCGTATCGCAGCTTCTATTCTCGCAACATCAAGAACCTGTTTATGGCCGGTCGTTGTGCAAGTGTGACTCATGAGGCGCTGGGAACGACTCGCGTGATGAAGACTTGCGGCATGATGGGCGAGGTCGTCGGCAAAGCAGCCAGCGTTTGCAAGTTGCATGACTGCCTTCCGCGAGACGTGTACGAGCGGTACTGGGGCGAAATGGATAATTTGTTGAAATTACCGGGCAAAGCAAGACGCAATACCGTCAATGAAGCGTTCGTGATTCCGAAAAATGTCATGCCGGAGGCGAGTTCGCGGGGCGTGTTGGCGAAGAATGATCCGGCTCGCATGAGCGGCGTGGTGATCGATAACCTGCAAGCAAAACTTCAAGGTGATTGGAAGTCAGGTACAAATCTGAAGGGCTATGTTGGCTCGGATTACGTGTACGCACCGGCAGATAGTGGAGCGACAATCCGATTCGAAACGGTCGCAAAAAAAGCATCCAAGTCTGAAATTGTGATCGCGTATCAACCGCATGAAAACCGAGGCACTCGGGTTCCGGTGACGGTTCAGACGGGCAACCAAACGAAACGGATCTCGGTGGATATGACGAAGCCGCCACGAGGCATCGATGGCAAGGTTCGTGGCAATGGAACTCACTCGCTGGGCGTGTTCGAGATTCAGGAAGGGCAGCCGATCATCGTGAGTATCTCCACCGAAGGATCGAACGGTGTGGTTCACGCTGATGCGGTACAGGTTCTTCCCGAGTCAAAAGAACCTTGGAATCCCGACTTCAGTCAGATGCTTCAGCCGGTGCCGGAGTACGCGAAATTTATTGACGAAGGCTACTACATTTGGGGCGCCAGCATGGTGCAGGACGAGAACGGAAAAAGTCACTTGTTCTACAGTCGCTGGCCTCGCGAGATGGGGCACTACGCTTGGGTGACTCATTCAGAAATCGCTCATGCCGTTGCCGATCAACCACTCGGACCGTACAAGCACGTTGATGTTGCTCTTCCGGCCCGTGGCAAAGAAATATGGGATGGCTTGTGTACTCATAATCCAACCGTGCATCGGTTCGGCGACAAGTATTATCTTTACTACATGGGTAACACGGGCGATGGAAAAAATCTTTCCACCATTAACTGGGTACACCGAAACAACCAACGGATTGGTGTCGCGGTGGCCGACAGCCCTGATGGTCCGTGGCAGCGCTTTGACCAACCGCTGATCGATGTTGGTTCTGATGAAGATGCTGGCGATGCTTTGTTAACCAGTAATCCTTCCGTTTGTCGCCGCAAAGACGGCAAGTACTTGCTCGCCTACAAAGCGGTTGGCAAACGGAACAAGGCACCCCAGTTTGGGCCAGTTGTCCACATGGTGGCGACATCAAACTCTCCAACCGGCCCGTTCGAGAAACATCCGGACCCGGTGTTCGCCAAAAAAGGTGACCAATTTCCAGGGGAAGATCCATTCATCTGGCGAGGCCGTCAGGGAAAACTGTGGGCGATTCTGAAGGATATGCATGGTGCGTACACCGACGCCGGGCGTTCGTTGGTGCTGTTCCAATCTGAAAATGGCCTTGATTGGAAACTGGCCGAACATCCGCTGGTCAGCAAGCTACAGATCAATTGGAAGGAAAGCGGTGTTCAGAAAGTGCTGCATCTGGAGCGGCCTCAGTTGTGGTTCGAGTACGGCAATCCGGTTATCCTTTTCTGCGCCGCTGATGAAGAGCCGTCACGAGGTCACTCATTCAGTGTTGCGATCCCATTGCTGGAGCGCTAGATCAGCATGAGTCGCTCTGACAACCTGCCGGTCATCCAGGGAAACGGCCAACGATCGAAGTCGAACGAAAACCGTCAACGGCTGCGTCTAATCGTGCATGGTTTTCGAGTCGCCTTGCTGGTGTCGATTTTATTGCTGATTCGTTTCGCTCATCACAATGTGGAGCTTGTCGAGTCAAATCTGGACTCGAATGGATGCGCGTTGCAGTTTGCGTACGAAGCTTTTCCGACGGCCACCGCAATACAACCAGTCGGCACCGTTGGCGGAGGGAACCGTGTGGTGGATGGGAACGGAAACAGCGTTGGCTATTTAATGCAGACGTCTCCGCAAAGCGATCACGTGATTGGCTATTCGGGTCCGACCAATTGTCTAATCGCGATGAATGAGGATCATCAAATTGTTTCGGTTCGTTGCTTGTCCAGCGGCGATACAATCGACCATTTCGAAATTGTCCGCGACGATCAGAAGTTTCTTGATTCGTTCAAGGGTTTGGGGTTTGAGTCACCTGATCAATGGGAACAGATTGACACTGTTTCCGGGGCGACGCTGACCAGCCATGCGGTGATTGGGGCGATCGCGAATCGCATTGGCGGAAAGGCTCCCTCACTGAAGTTCCAAGCGACGCCTTTATCGGATAATGTGGCGTCACTGTTTGAAAATCTTGGAAAGAACGTACCGGTGATCGAGCCGACTGATCGCGAGGCAGTCTGGGACGTATTGGTTGACACTAACCAACGAATTGGGCAAGTGTTGATCACGACTCCTGCTGCGGACGATTTGAACGGTTACCAAGGTCCAACCGCCGTGTTGGCTGGCTTTGATTTGGGCGGTAAGTGCATTGGACTGATCGTTGACCAGACGTATGACAACCAGCCGTACGCCAACTACCTAAACGATGATGCGTACTTCCAAAGCCTGTACAGAGGAAAGACGTTAAGCCAAATCGCCGGGATGACGCCTGAAGCGGCCGAGATTGATGGCGTTTCTGGAGCAACGATGACCAGCATTTGTGTTGTCGAAGGGTTGGTGATTGCCGCGTCAGAAGCAATTCGATCGGGTGTCGGGAATGATCCGGCTTTCGCGGGCAGATCGAAACGGACTCGGCGATGGCAATCGTATCTGATCGATGGCACGACGGTTTTGCTGACTTTGTTTGGAGTCGCGTTCTCATTCACATCGCTTTCAAAAAGGAAGTGGTTTCGTTACGGCTACCAAGTAACGGTCGTCATCGTGCTGGGATTTGTCAGTGGTCACATGCTGTCGCAAGCTTCGGTGGCCGGTTGGTCGGCCCACGCTATTCCGTGGAGCGTCGCACCTGGTCTGGTGTTTCTTTCGATGGCCGCGCTGTTGGTTCCGATCGTTTCCAAGCAGCAGCCCTACTGTCAGCACATCTGTCCGTTTGGAGCGATGCAGCAGATGGCTCGCAATCGAGTCATGTGGCGACTTCCGATCCCATCCATCGTGCATCAACTTCGAAACGTCATTCCGTTCGTGTTGCTGGCGGTGACGGTGTCCGTTGCAACGACTGGATTCGAATTCAACCTCGCCAGCATCGAGCCGTTTGACGGGTTCAGCTTTCGCGTGGCCGGCTGGGCAACGATTTCGATCTTGATTGTTGGTCTGCTGTTGTCTTTGGTTTCGCCAATGGCGTATTGTCGATTCGGTTGTCCGACCGGGGCGATGTTGAACTATGTTCGCTTTCGGTCCGACAGTCATCGTCTGGGCATCCGGGATGCGGCCGCCGTCGTTTTATTGCTAATTGCGATCGTGCTGTTGTAGTGGAAGTCGAATCATTGCTTCGTGAGGACGAAAGTTGAGACTTCTTGGTGAACGCCACCAATCGAATGCAATTGAGAAACCGTAAACCTGAACAACCTTCACCTGAACTACTGTCAAAAAGACTCACGCAAAGGCGCAAAGGCGCAAAGGCGCGAGGGCGCAGAGCCAACGAATCGGTGAACGTTAAGCCGTTGCGTGAAGCTTCCAATTCGTCACGAACCTTTTCTTAACGTCGGGTAGCCGGCTAAGTCTTTGCGTCGCTGGGTCTGTCGAAAAATAAATTGGCCGTTGGGGTCAAAGACACGGGCGTTTAGCTTGGTGTCATCGGGATGGATAGGCAGATCGTACTTCCCTGCTAGGCCAAACTGAGTCGAATCTTTCCCAGCTGACAACGCACCACGTGACCGACTTTGGATCAAGGAAAGCCACATCCGATCGGGGCCGAAGCCAAGCACGGATTCCTTGGGGTTTACTGCGTAATCGCTGGGTGCGATCGGTGCCAGATGAAAAGTGAAACACGCGAATTGAAGAAACGCAAACCCAAGCCATGCCGAAAGCAACGACCGACCGATCAATTCTGTCACGTTGTCAAACTGTAGCCGATATGCAGAGAGGAACTCGGTAACGCCTCGTAAGATTCCAAACGTCAGGAAAAAAATCAACCAGACCGAAATGAACTCCAGCAGGTAATCGTAACTTTTGATCGTCGGCGACGCTCCGGCCAACAGCGAGGCCACGTTTTCGTAAATGCTGCTGGCAAGCAACGACGCCAACAGAAAGTTGACCAGCGACAGCAAATTACTCCACAGGCCCAACCACCAATTGGCGGCGACGACGATGGCAAAAATTGCGATGGCGACTAGGTAAAACATTCTTTCAGGCTTTCAAAACTCGTTGCAGTTCTTCTAGGGAAGTGACTCCTCTGGCGACCAACACCAGACCTTCCTGCTTCAAGGAAACGTGACCATTGTCGGCCGCGATCGCAGACAGTGTTTCCAGTTTCGGTTTCGAGATCATCGCTTTACGTAATGCGTCGTTTACGGTCAGGAACTCGATGATTCCGGTTCGACCCCGGTAACCGAAACCACGACATTGCTCGCAAGGTTCGATCTCGTTTTGTTCTTCGTCCACCATGCCGGGTTGGTAGATAAACGGTTTATAGAATTCCGCAATCCTTCCGGGAGGCAGTCCAAGTTTTTTCAGTAAGGAAGGATGCGGCTTGAAACCGATGCGACACTTTTCACAGAGCTTTCGAACCAACCTCATGCAAAGAACTCCGCTCAAGTGTTGAACGAACTTCTTGCGGTCTGGCTTGAGGACCATCATTCTCAACGCGGCGTCGATCGCACCCTTGCCGGGAATCCGAGTAAACACGGGCAATTCATGATCGCGAGAAAGATCGATGATGTTATCGATCATCTTGCCATCGGGGAGATCGGTGAACGCCAGCACATCAGGTTCTATAAGCAGCAGGTCAGGAATGGGCGTCATGGCGTTTTCGCCCGCCTCACCATTGAACGTGATGGATTTTACATTGATGATTTCTGGTTCGGCATTGGCGGCATCTTCGATCACGTAGTAGTCACGGACAAGGCGATCACACGCACCCATGACGCCTCGCCAAGCCGATGTGTATCCTTCACCCGGTCGCGCCGAAGCCAGAAACAGCCCAAGATCCGGACTGCGAAGCAACTGACTTAATTGTTCGAACGCGCTAGGACGCATGCCGAGTTCTTCCAGCGTTTCCGGAATCGGATGTTTCCAGTCAAGATACAGCGCGACGCGTTCACCCGTTTTTACTCCTTGGGAAACCAAGCGAACTTTGAACTTGATTTTGCGAACGAGTGCAGTGAAACTTCCCTCCTGACGAGCGCGACGTTCTTTGTAATTCAGGCCGGCCATCTGCTTGAGCGTCGCCAGCATGTAGTCGCCCGATTCACGGTCCATCGGAGGAAGTTTATGCCAGATCCCGTCGACCAAAACGCGCTGATGAACCTGTTGAGCCGTAAAGTCCAGCACGGTCGTTGGCGCGAGCCGCGCGATGGCGTCGAAGACCAATTGCTGAGCGTGCTCAAAGCCCGGGGAGGGCTCGACCTGTTCTAGGTTTTCAGCTTGCTCCGTTTCATCTGCACCCGCAAGGGTCCATTGAATGGGAGGTCCGGTATATTCGAAATCGTCAGCCATGCAAATTTGAGTTGGCCGGATTCAACCGGTCCATTGAGATGATTATTACGGAGAGTGTTCGATGGATTGCGAACACAAAGAGGATTCAGTTATTTCTCAGCTTTCAACATCCGCTGCGCTTCGGCCAGGGAGGTTACGCCCAGCAGGACCAGCTGATAGGTCTGCTGAGAAATTGACTTTTTGCCGGACTTGCGGGCAACTTGTTCGACGGCATCAATTTTGGGCTGCGACTTGAGCGTCGCGCGAACCGCGTCGTTCACTTCCAGCAACTCGAAGACCGCAATCTGTCCGATGTAGCCAAGACCTCCGCACGTTTCGCATGGCGGGAACTCGATCTCACGGCCTTTCTCATCGACTCGCTGATCGAGCGGCGGCAATCGCCAATGAGTGTATAGCCAGTTCTGTTTCTTTGGGTTACCACCCAGCTGTTGAATGGTTTTAGGAGGCGTTTTAACTTTCTGTTTGCAATCGTCGCATAGCCGTCGGACCAACCGTTGACAGGTCGCAAAGCTGGCAGCGGTGGCGAATTGTTCGCGGTTGCCAGCTTTGGCGTAAACGCGCAACAAGGCCTCCGCAGCCGATTTGGCTTTGGTGCGAGTCAGTACCGAACGCTCGTCCAGTGTTTGCAAGGCCAGCGTGTCCATGATCGAACCGTCGGCGATTTCCGGTACGATCAGTGCGTCCGGTTGAGTTAAAAGCAGCTTCTTGAGCGCGGCGGCCTGAGCTTGCGGGGAAGAGGCATCGGCTTCATTGACGACGATGTTTTCGATGCGAGTATCTGTTTCGCTGGGGTCAATCAAGGCAACGCAATCACGTGTCAGACGATCACTGGCTGCGACGACGGCCTGCCACGAGGTTGACAGTCCAGATCCTGGCGGAGCAGAAACGATGACCAGCCCGGTACCGTTGATGGACGCTTTGATTTTTTCTGCCATCTCGGGGAACATGCCGGCCTCGGCCAGTGTCAGCGGGTCCCTGGCTTTGGCGACGAATCGGATCACGACTCGTTCGCCCGTTTTGATGCCCTGTGACATCAGTTTCAGATTTGCTTTCCCCAATTCGGTTTTGATTCCAAATGAGCCGTCCTGTCGGCTGCGGCGGTCGGCCGGATTCAGTCCCGCAACTGCTTTCAAACTGACCAGCATCGCGTCGCCCACCTCGCGTTCGCGAGGCTCCAACGGATGCCAGACGCCATCGACCAGCATTCGAGACGTGACTTGTTCTCGACCGAAATCGAGCATCAACTGTTCGGCTCGTTTGAACATCGCATCATGAAGCAATTGCTTGGCGTCGACAAAGCCGGCGCTCTGGCGGGCCTTGATCAGGTTGCTTTGTTTCTGCTTGTTGTCGGCACCGGCCGGAGCGAAGTCGACTTGAACGCCATCGTCTTGAGGCAACGCTTCAATGTCTCCCGATTCTGCATTGCCGCCGGCAAGTGCGCGGGCGACACCGGGGTTTTCCGCGATCTTGGATCGGCGAGTCAGAAAATAAGCCAGTGGTGGAACGAGGGCAGCGACGACGAAAATGGGATAACCGACCAGAAACATTGGCACCGAAATCGCGCACAAGAAACCGATCAAGAAACTTCCGACGACAATCGGATTCCAGACCGCCGGGGCCATATCCAGACGTCGCACCAGTTTGGTCGAGTCGCGGTTGATCCAGTCCGCCATCCGAACCCAAATCAGAAACATCGCTGCGATCAGAGCGATCTTGACCAATGACAGATAGCCGCCGGGTCCGCGATCAAGCGAAGGCAGAGTCGCGGTTGCACCATCCTGAGCGAACGCATCGCCTGGACAGACTCCGGGCACGATCGCCACGAAAGTGACAATAAACAGTAAACAGGCAACGCGTCGCGACATTAAATAATACCAGGTTGTGAGACGTTGATGCCTTTGAGACGCATTTTCAATTCTTCCTTGTTCGGCGCGACTTGGAAAGCGGTCGGTCGGTCGATCAGCTTGTCCTGAATCAAGTCGTACAGGCTTTTCGTGAAGTCCTGCATGCCTTCCTCTTCGCCGATTCGAATGGCATCGGGAAGGTTGTGGTCTTTGCCTTCGAGAACCAGTTTGGTGACCGTTGGATTAAAAGTCATCAATTCGCAGGTTGGCACTCGCCCCACACCCGGCTTGATCGATTTGAGCAGTTTCTGAGCAACGATCGCCTTCATGTTCATCGCGATCGCACCGCGAATCGCGCCGTGCATCTCTTCGGGAAACAAGTCCAGAATACGTCCAATGGTCGATGGGGCGCTCGATGCGTGTATCGTGCCGAATACCAAGTGGCCCGTTTCTGCGGCGTGGATCGCGGTCATGAAAGTCTCTTCGTCGCGAAGCTCGCCGACGAGGATGATGTCGGGATCTTCTCGCACTGCGTGTTTCATGCCGACGCCAAAGTCGACGACATCAATTCCGATCTCACGTTGGTTGATCAGACACTTGTCATCGGTGAAGGTAAATTCGATCGGATCTTCTAGCGTCAGGATGTGTTTCGAGTAGTGGCGATTGACATAGTTCAGCATTGAAGCGATCGTGGTACTCTTGCCCGATCCCGTCACGCCGGCCAGCAAAATCATGCCTTGTTCATGGTGACAAAGAGGCTCGATGGATGGTGGCAGATAAAGACCTTCGAAGTTCGGAATGTGGTTGTTGACTCGGCGCGCCACCAAACCGATTTTCCCCAACTGCTTGAGCATGTTGACGCGGAAGCGCCAATCGACACCGTCGACTTCGACGACGTAAGCGAAGTCAGCGCCGCCTTCTTCTTCAAAGATTTTCCGGTTTCGTTCGTTCATCATTGGAAATAGCAGCCGTGCCATTTCTTCGATTTCGATCGGGCCTCGGTTGAGCGGCTTGAGCGTTCCGTTGACTCGGACGATGGGCGGTTTGCCAACTTTCAGGTGCAGGTCGGACCCTTCCAATTTCACTAGCGCTCGAAACAGCCGGTCGACCTCCTGCTCTTCACGTTTCTGCGTGAACTGAGCGACCATCTTTTCGGTGGCGTCGTCGAACGTTCTCTGTTGAGCGACGCCGTTGTCGCTGACAGCCTCGAGAGCGGGGTCTTTGGGTTCTGGCTTTGGCTTGGACGATGTCGACATAAAAATTCCAACAAAAACGAACATGATGAGAGCCATCCCGGAGTGGGTCATCCGGAGCTGTATAATATAACTGAAACGGCAATTTCGTAGTGCTTGGCAATCAAAAATTGCCGACCCGGCGTGAAATTTGAATAGATTGGATCTCGATTTTGCGCGACAACCAACGCAACCGTTTTGATCGGCCCCGGTTTGGCGGCCTTGCCATGTTCGGCTATGATCTCCGCTTCCTAGAAATTGGGCCTACCAGTTCCCCATTCCCCATTCCGAATTCCGCACTCAAAACATGGACTCCGAACTGCTCGACCGTTCCATCGATATTACTCAGCGCATCACCCAGCTCCGAGACAGTCTTTGACTACGAATCTCGCCAGCAGCAGATCGTCGAAATCGAGGCGAAAATGGGTGCGACGGACTTTTGGGACAACCAGGAAACGGCTCAAGAGGTCGTTGGCCAACTGAAGTCGCTTAAGTCCGTTTGTGCTCCGATGACGGACTTGCTTGAAAAGAGCGATGACTTGACGGCCCTGATCGAAATGGCCGAAGAAGACGAATCCATCGAGCCAGACGTGCGCAATGAGTTGGATTCGATCGAGAAGGAACTGGACAGTCTTGAGCTCAAAGCGTTGCTGAATGGCCCCAACGATGCCAACAGCGCGATCATGACGATTCATGCACGTGATGGCGGAACCGATGCCAACGACTGGGCCGAGATGCTGCTGCGGATGTATTCCAACTGGGCGCAGGCGAATGATTACTCGATCGAATTGCTGGACCGAAACGACAACGACGAAGCGGGGATTAACAGCGCCTCGATCGCGATTCGCGGAGCAATGGCGTATGGTTATCTGAAAGGTGAAACAGGCTTGCATCGCCTAGTGCGAATCAGCCCATTCAACAGCGAAGGTAAGCGTCAGACCAGCTTTGCCGCTGTCGATGTGACGCCCGAAATTTCAGATTCGGTCGAGATCGATATTGAGGAAAAAGATGTTCGCACCGACACCTACCGCGCCAGTGGTGCGGGCGGGCAACATGTGAACAAAACCGACAGCGCCGTCCGACTGACGCACATCCCCACCAACGTGGTTGTTCAGTGTCAGACCCAACGTAGCCAGCACAAGAACCGAGCCCAAGCTTGGAAGATGTTGCGTGCGCAGCTGGCTCGGGTGGAAGAAGAGAAGCGTGAAAGCGAGAACTCGGCGAATTACCAGAGCAAAGCTCGCGTTGGGTTTGGTTCGCAGATTCGGAACTATTTTTTGCATCCGGATCAACGAGTCAAAGACGTTCGCACGGGCCACTACGTTGGAGATTTCCAACGAGTGCTCGATGGCGACATTCAGGGTTTTCTGGACGCTTTGTTGAACTGGCGTGCGAAAGAAAATTAGGTGATCCGTGGGAGTTTAAGCAGCGATTCAGGGTGCGGACGGAGCCTTCCATGCAGGGAGGGCGCGGCTCCGCCCAAGCCGGGCGGATGCTGTGTTCGCGCACATTCGATTCGTGTCCAGTGGGTGCGGACGGAGCCTTCCCCTCCCAAGTCATGAATCAGCGGGTGCGGACGCGCCCTGCTCCCCCGAGGCAATGAGGTCGTGCAGCTTTTAAGTTGTTTCAGTGTCGGGATTTAGGTAGCGAAAAAATGACCTTCGGTGACGTTGGGATTTCGCACAGAATGTGCGTCGCTAATAGCTCCAACAGCCACACGGAGGTCGCCATGAGTTTAAA
>CALFWL010000154.1 GCA_937928215.1 uncultured Pirellulaceae bacterium
ACATCGGCGTTCCCGCCACCGACATGACTTGCACCATTTGCTTGACCAAAGGATCAAGAGATTCATACTTCTTGACCAAACTCTGACGAAGTTTCATCATCCGTGATTCCATACTTTCTTCAGCAAGGGTTTTCGAAGGAACAGGAAAGGCTGCGACCTCAAACCAACCAAGTCAGAGGCCAGCGGCAATCATACGAAATGGATTCGATCTTTACGATGCAAGTTCCGCTTCCTTCTGCCAATGATCTCAGCCGCTGACGTTTGGCGGTGGACTCGAACGCTTCGTGAACCGATCGTCCAGATTGACCAAAGGTGCCGGTCGAAGGTGGAGGCCTCGGACGGGTGGAATTCCGCAACAAACTGGTCAAGACTCAGTTTATTGAATGCCCAGATGGTGGTTGGTACGCGGACTTTAATCTAGCGTCGTCGGCAATTGACCGAATCTCCCAACGAAAAGCAGCGCGGCACGGCACCGAAACGCCGAAGGGTGAACGCACGCCGGGGCAGACGAGATTCTGGCGGCTTTGGTCATGTCATGAACAAAGCCCGCGAAACGTTGAGCTTCGCAGGCTTTTTGGAGGGTGGATGAGGGGACTTGAACCCCCAACCTCTGGAATCACAATCCAGCGCTCTAACCAATTGAGCTACAACCACCACATGTTTTGAAACGGATAAAAGACGAACGAAATCGTTCTAGGTCCGCTCGACCTTCGAGATTTTAGATCGTACTGCCGAACTGGTCAACGCGCCCGCCGGGAGTTTTGAAAAACGCCCGACCATCAGGTGTTCCAGGCTCATGGCCGCACGTTAAATCTGGGCTCGCGGCTGCGAATCAGCTCGGATTCATAGGCTCGACGCACGCCAAGCTCCTTAATTCGAGCGTCCTTCGCAAAGGAATGAACCTCGACGATGACGCCTTTGAATCCCTGTTGTGTCAGGTAACTCCCCAACGCCTGGCGATCCGACTGATCCAGATGCTGAGTCAGTCGTTTGCGAAGATTGACGGCTTCTCCAATGTACAGATAACCAGTGGCATCGCGAAACAGATAGATGCCCGGTGACTCCGGCAGAGCGTCAACCTGCTTCGTCAATTGTGCCGCCGGATATTCGTTGACCTGACGGCCCCAGTCGGCAATCCGTGTGATCAGTTCCGGCTTCAGCCGACGAGTTTTTCGCAGGCGAAAGGCAGCCTTGCGAGATTCATACAGGTCCACCTCAGGACTCATTTTTCTAGCCGATGCATCAAAATCCGCCATCAGTTTCGGATCCGTCATGATTCGATCAATCGACACGCCATGGCGATCCATCACAACCCGAGCGCAGATTTCGCCAATGTGCTTCGCCTCTGGTGAAGTTTTCGAATTTTCCATGCGTCGAGAAGTAATCGCGGGCAGCTTACCGGATTTGCGAAGATTGATCAGAGCCCAATTGAACGCAGCGACATCTGTATCGGGAAGCTGCCGCTGACAAGACGCGATAAACGCTTTATTCAAATCCGTTTGAAGAATGACTTCATCGGAGCTGAAGCCTTGATGGGTTTCCGCAAACGCTTGAGTGACCACCGTTTTGAGCCGAGGGAGCTCAGCGCCCGGTGCCTGTATCAGTAGCGGCAGGGTGACGAGAATGATTGTCAATATCATCATGATTCAGGCGGTATTTTCTGATGGTCGAAATTCAGCTACTTCCCGTGTCGTCCCTTCGGGACTTGAAAAAAACATCATGTTGCCCGCCGGATTAGCGTCCGGGCTACAGCGTGTGGTCGCGTCTGAGCTGGCAACCGTTTTCTAACGAACGATCTGTAGATTCGGAAGAGCCCGCTGTAAATCTTGTATTCCTGATTCTGTCACGTTGGTCCGAGTAACATCCAATTGCCGGAGCGCGGACATGGTTGCCAGTTTTCGAATGCCGATGTCGCTGACCGAAGTCGCCGTGATGCGTAAGGTTGTGATGTTGCCAAGTTTCGCAAGTTCGTCCAAGTGGCCATCGTTCAGGTTTGACCCGCTCATTTCCAATTCGGTCAGGCTGTCGAGGCTCTGCATCGCCCGGAACGTGGCGGGCTCAAAGACACAGCCAACCAGAAAAAGTTGGCTCAGCTGATCACAATCGTTCAATGCCTGAATCTGCGGTCCACCGACGGCGTTTCGTGATACGTCCAGCCATTGCAGATTGTGACACTGGCCGATCGCTTCGAACGCTTTCTGGTCCAACGTCCCGTTAGGCAGCGACAGTTCCGTCCGAGTCAACGGTTGCGAGAGATGCGTTTTCACCAAATCCGCATCGACCCCGAGAAACTCCGTGTAACGTTGGTCCAGTTCGGTCCACGATTTCCCAACGAGCTTCTCGAACGAACCCGACTTCAGTTTTCCGGCATAGATCAGTCGCAGAAATTCCGTGACCTTCTTCGCCATTGAACCGGCGTCGTCATTCATTAACATTTCAGCAACACCCGCCGACTGACTGTAAATGCGAACCATGTCAGGATGTTTTTGCAAACCCGCCCGACCAAGCGATGTCAGTTCTGCCAAAGGAATGTAAAACCCCTCGCTGAACTTGCGGATGCGCGCGTACTGGATGCGTCGCGAATCGAAACCGCCCAACGTGACGTAGTCACCGAAGTCACTTAATGACTCAAACCAAGTGGCGACCCCCTCATCAAGCCAGATGAAACGATCTTCAAACGGCTCTCCCTTCGTTCGAACCGATTCGCGAAACAATTGGTGCGTCAGCTCATGCCGCCAAGTATCCTCGGTTCGCAAATCACCGTCAGGAAAGTAAGCGACACGTTGGCTGCTGCTGTAATAACCGGACGAAGCTTCCGCTCCGGGTACGAAACGCCCCAGTTGTTTGGCAAACTGCTGCTGATTCTGAAAAAAGACGACGCGATACGGCTGCTTGCTGCGAAACTTGATCTTCGATTGACCATTGAACATGTCCTTCGTGATTCGTGGATTGCTCCAGTAGTCAAAAAACACCTGCCTCCAGATCGTGTGCCAGCGTTCCAGTTTTTCGGCCAGAGCAACCGTGCGATCTCGCCCTGCGTTCGATTCAATCTCAAAAAATGGCGTGCGAACAATCAAGTAACTTCCGCCCGGCCAGCCGAACTGAGGGTGAGCCACTCTGCTTTTTCGGACATTGATCCGTTCCTGGGCGACTTGCCAGCCATCGTTCCGTTTGCGATGGTCCAGCATCCGTCGAACATCGGCTCGGTCCGGGTCAAAATGAAGAACTTCATGAATCAAACGAAACGCTTCACCGCCATCGCCAACCTTTGCCGCACGCTTGGCCAATTCGAAAATACGATCGGCGTGGCGGACGCGGATTTCGGTCAATTTTGTCTGCCACTCTCCCAGGGGTCCGGCCTCAGGTACGGGAGTCGATTCCTCTCGCGCGGGAAAGACGTACATCCGCCCAAGGTCACGCTTCTGATAGAGCGCGAAGGTGGGCTCGATCTGGCTTTGCAAGCCTGCGGCTCGACACCAGCTGGCGAGTTCCTGTAGCTCGTCGGCAAGATCACGATCAAGCGTCGCCCGAGCCCCACGCCAATTGACCAAACTGTCCTGCGCCGTAGCGGAGCAGGGCGGAACGAATACGGCCAACAATAAAAACAGCAGAAACCGCATGAAGACTCGTAGAAAGAATAACCAGAACGAATAACCGACTATCTCAAGTCATTTGCAATCTTAACGCCAGAAACCTTATGGACGGTCGCTTACAGCAACGAATCCAATTCGTCGACCAATTCTGCAAATCGGGAAAGCGCCGTGTCGACGGGCTCAGGTTTCTCCAGATCCACGCCAGCATCTCGCAGCAAATCCAGCGGATACTTACTGCAACCACCTTTGAGGAAACTCAGATAGTCGCTTAGTTCGGACTCACCACCGTTGAGCACTCGTTGACTCAAGGCAATCGCGGCCGATAGACCGGTCGCGTATTTGTAAACGTAGAACGCTCGGTAAAAGTGAGGAATACGCAGGCATTCGAGCGGCAGTTCGTCATCCAGCACAAAATCCGGGCCAAAGTAATCCTTCAATAGATTTCCGTACGTCTCTTTGAACGCGTCGACGGTCAGCGGTTCGCCAGCTTCACACATTTCGTGAGTGATTTTTTCGAATTCGGCAAACATGGTCTGGCGAATGATGGTCGATCGAATGCTGTCGATCTCGTTATTGATCAGATAGGCTTTGAAGCGATCGTCCGTGGCGTTGTCCAGCATGTGCCGCGTTAGCAATTGTTCGTTGAAGGTGCTGGCGACTTCCGCTACGAAGATGGTGTAGTTGTAGTACTCGAACGGCTGGTTTTGAATCGAATAGTACGAGTGCATCGAATGCCCCGCTTCGTGAGTCAGCGTGAAAACATCGTTCAGAACTTTCGGCTTGTAGTTCATCATGATGTACGGATTGCCATCGTAAGTCCCGTAGCTGAACGCGCCGCTCTGTTTGCCAGCGTTAGGGTATCGATCGCACCAGCGACCGGAACTCAATCCTTCTCGCAACACACTGACGTATTGTTCACCCAACGGCGCGAGCGAATCGCAGACGACATCCGTGGCGGCTTCCCAGCTGTGCTCGACATCAATGTCGCTGAGAATCGGCACGTACGTATCGTAATGATGGATCTGTTCCAAACCCATTTTACGCTTACGAAGATCGTAATATTTGAACAGCGACGGCAGGTTCTTGCGGACGGCGGCGATCAGACTGTCGTAGACGGTTTGCGGCACGTTGTCGCTGTAAAGTGCCGAATGCAACGCGCTGTCGTAGCCTCGCGCCCGAGCGTAATAGACATCGGTCTGAATGCTGCCGCTGAGCATCGCGGCCAGCGAATTCTCGTGAGCCGTAAATTGTTCGTAGAACTGATGGAAGGCCGCCTTCCGCACTTTGCGATCAGGCGAGATCAAAAACTGACTAAACGTGCTGGGTGAAAGCTCGACCGTTTCGCCTTTCTCATTTTCGACATCGCCAAACTTGAGATCAGCATCATGGAGTTGCCGAAAAATTTTCGAAGCGGATCCGGCCATTTCACCTTGCATGGCCAACAGTTGCTCTTCCTTTTCACCAAGCGTGTACAGCTTGTAACGAGTCAACCGTTCCAAACTCAGGCGGTACAGCTCTAGCGCCGGATGTTGCATGAACGACGCCATCGTCGCATCATCGATCGCCAGAATTTCAGGTCGCAGGTAGCTACCCGCTTCTCCCGCTCGTGTCGCGACGTTTTGAAATTGACCCACCATCTTTTGATAGGTGCTGTTGCTTTGGTCTTCGGTTGTCTTCAGGTAAGCGTAGTTTCCCAGCCGCTCGCCCAGCCGCTCCAATTCGCTATCAAACTTCAGGCATGCTGCCAGCGTTTCGGCACTGTCACCCAACTTGCCCTGGAACTGTTCGTAGCTAGGATACATCTTTTTGAATTCTTCCAGCGACGCATTCCATGCTTCGTCGGAATCGTACAGCTTGGATAAATCCCAAGTATCTTCAGGTTTGACATCGGTTCGTTCTGGCAGACGAATAACGGTAGCGGTCGACATGTTGATCTTTTGAATTTTGGTGCGGTTGGACGGTCAAGGCGTATTATAGGACAAGCGGCGGTTTGGTTGTAGTTCGATGACTCCCGCATGCTGCTACCAATTCATGAGTTACCGACCATCACGAGGCCAAAATGTTTCATCTACAGTTCATTCTCTTCATTGGCTTGATGGGCTCGGCTTGCCAAGTCTTCGCTGCTGACAAGCCGAACTTTGTGCTGATTTTTGTCGACGACCAAGGCTACCAAGACCTTGGGTGCTTCGGATCGCCGAATATCAAAACACCTTGCCTCGACAACATGGCTGCCGAAGGAATTCGGATGACCAGTTTTTACTCGATGGCGCCGATATGCTCGGCTTCCCGCGCGGGACTATTGACCGGGTGCTACCCACCTCGAACAGGCACGGTCGGCGTTTACTTTCCCTATCACGATGCCGGGTTGAACCCAGAGGAGCACACCATTGCTGAAGTTCTCAAGACAGCCGGGTATGCGACGGCTTGCATTGGAAAGTGGCACTTGGGGCACCATCCAGAGTTTCTGCCGACCAGCCAAGGATTCGATTCGTACTTCGGGATTCCATACTCGAATGACATGGATCCTGTCAAAGACAAATCAAAAAACCTTGACGATGCCTGGCGCAACAAGGACTACTCCACGTGGAACGTCCCGTTGATGCGGAATGCTGAGATCATCGAGCGACCGGCCGATCAAACGACGCTTACAAAACGCTACACCAAGGAAGCCGTCCGGTTTATTGAACAAAACCGTGAGCAACCATTTTTTCTCTACCTGCCGCACACGATGCCGCATATTCCACTCTCTGCGTCAGAAGACTTCTACACCGATGATCCGACGAAGGCCTACCAAGCATGCATCGAAGAGATTGACGGGTCGGTGGCACAAGTGCTCGCGGCGCTAAAAAAACATGGTCTCGACGAGAGCACGATGGTGGTTTACACGTCAGATAATGGCCCTTGGCTTAAACTCAAGCAGCCGCATCACGGTGGCTCCGCACTGCCGCTACGCGCGGGCAAGTTCACGACGTATGAGGGAGGCATGCGCGTTCCGACGATCATTCGTTGGCCCGGCAAAATCCCTGGGGGAATCGAGTCGGATGAAGTCGCTGCCGCATTTGATCTTTTACCAACTTTTGCCGGCCTCGCTGGAGCCGCCTTGGCAACGGACCGCAAGATCGATGGCCAAGATATTTGGCCTTTGCTTTCCGGCAAAGACCGTAAGAGCCCCCACGAAGCGTTTTACTATTTCCGCGGCGGTGGGCATCTCGAAGCGATACGGAGCGGCAAATGGAAGCTGCGACTGGCCGAGACAACAAATAATAGGGATCGAGAAAGTCGCGTTACACCGGCGGAGCTCTACGATCTGAAAGCCGACGTTTCAGAATCAAACAATATCGCCAACGAGTATCCAGAAATTGTTGAAACAATGTCCGCGACGGCGGCCAAATTTGCCAGTCAACTCAACCAGGAAAAGCGGCCTGAAGGGAAACGTGAACGGGCAAGGTTCAAGTAACGAAAAATTGATTAGCACTTGGCCAACAATAAATATCGGATTCAATTTCATCTCGCTCACACAAAATCGTCAGTGAGTTATTTTCGGCCGATAAATTATTCATTCACAAGTGCTTACGCGACTGGTATTTGATACGGAACTCTCTTGCTTGAGTAGCCGTCACCTCCCTGCTGACCCGTTGTTTTGCAGTGACGTTGTTTGCAGTGAGTCAGCTCGCAGGCGATTTGACCAATCGCCTTTGTGCAATAGGCGGGAATACTCATGTCGGGTTGCCTATTCGAAACTGATCTTCAGTACATAGGCGTGATCGCATGGCTGTTCCGCAGGCATCGTCACCATCAAGCCGTCACCGTTTGGATCCCAAGCGATTGCGTCGTCGTGACCGAGCAGTTCAACGGCTTTGATTTTGCCAGAGGGATGACCGTTGCCCGGTTGAAACAACGACGTGACAAACTCCATCTTCACCGGCTGATTGTCTTTTGGCCAACCTAAAACGATCGCGTACAACACACCGTCTTTGGTCGTGTACCGTATGTCCTGCGCCGTCATTTTCGATTTCTTGTCATGCGGTTTGATCTCACGGTGACCTTCGCCAAACACCGCCCAAGGACGAGTGCCGTAGATCGCCTCGCCGTTCACGTCCAGCCACTTGCCGACATCGACCAATAAATCGGTCGCCGGCTTGTCCAGCGTGCCATCGGCTTTAATCGGGATGTTGAGCAACAAATTTCCGTTCTTTGAGACGATGTCGACCAACTTGTCGACGACCATTCCAGGTTCCATATACGACACGCTCGGGTTGTAACCCCACGAACCGATCGAGTCATCGGTCTGCCATGGATCGGCAAGAATGCTGCTCGCTTTGCCTCGCTCATAGTCCAGGGTAGCGATCCCATCGGCGTACAAGCCCTGCCACGGTCGTTGCTTGATGCACATCACACCTTCGGGTCGCTGGTTGTAAAAATGAGCGATCACGTCCAAGCCCGTTTGTCCCTGATCGTCTCCTCGAAACGGGACCGCGCAGTCAAAATAGAGCAGGTCAGGATCGTAGTCATCGACCAATTGCTTGACACGCTTGGCCCACAGATCGCGCCACACCTTCGGGGCGTTGGCAGGTGCTCGTTGGTGAATGTCTTGACCGTCGTTCGCGGGATACAGACCGGGCGCTTTTCCTTGAGCTCCGTCATAGGGAACACCTTTGTATTTGCCGCCAGTGTCCGATTGGTTGGCGGGGTTAAGCCAACTGTAGTTGCGTGATAAATGAGTCGTGACGCCAAATCGCAGCCCTGCTTTGAGCGTTGCCTCTCGCCACAGGCCGACCAGATCTTTCTTTGGCCCCATCTTGACTGAGTTCCATGGATGATGAGTCGAGTTCCACAGATCAAAGTTGTCATGATGCACCGCACAAGGCGAGAAATACTTCGCCCCAGATTGCTTGAACAGAGCGACCAGTTTGTCCGGGTCAAAGTTTTCGGCTTTCCATTTTGGAATGAAATCAGCGTAACCGAACTCTGACGGGTGCCCGTAGGTTTTCAGATGATGTTGATACTCAGGCGTGTCTTCCAAATACAGTTTACGAGCGTACCACTCACCTCGTTCGGCTACCGAATACGCCCCCCAGTGCAAGTAAATGCCAAACTTCGCGTCGCGGAACCAATCGGGGCATTGGTAACGGCGAAGAGACTCAACGGAAGACTTGAATGGTTCATCTGCGTTGACGATTGCCACCGGGGCGAAGCTGACCACCAGCGCAAGTGCGATAAGAAAACGTTTCATTATTTTGTGTGCGTTCGGGAAAGAGTTTTGGGATTCGTTGTTACAATTTAGAACAACAACGGAGCTCACTTGTGTCGCCAAAATTGTATCAGCTTTTTCAAATAACGGAGCATGACGTACGAGCTTCACCAAGAATGAGTGTAAGTATCTGAGTTCGCCAGCCGAGCGAAACGCGGACAAAGAGGATTCACCCCAGTTCCACCAACTGTTGGTAGTCGTGCGGCACATAAAGGCTACCTTCGGCAGTTCCCTGCGGCGAGCTGGCATTGAGGCTTTCATCGAGCTGCTCGAACGTCGATTCGTTTGCGAAAAACTTCTGATACGCAGCAACGATCCCCAAAACCTGTTCGGGCGTTTGATGCACGAACTCGATACGGAAATCTTTGATGCCCGCTTTTGCCCACTGGCCAAGTGATTTGGAATCGGTCTGTGCTTCGGCTCCAAAAACCGTGTTGCGGCAGCCGACGTCGGCCATGACGGGATGGCTGCGGCCTTGCTGGTCGCGGACGGAAAGTTGGTGGGCCTCGCAAGGATGACCACAGTTCGTGTTGTCAGTTCCGTCAGACAGAAACCGGCAAAAGACGCAATGTTCGGTATGAAAAACAGGCAAGTGCGAATAAATCACGGGCTCAAGAAAAGAGCCGTGAATCTGCTGAGTCAGATCGGTGACCTGCTGGGCATTCAAATCGTACGTCGGCGTGACACGCTTGAGCCCAAGATCCAACAGCTCCGCGACCGTGATTGCGTTGGCGGCATTGAGGCTGAAATCGCCAACCAGCTCTGGGCGAGCCGCGTCGATACTGGAGTTGCGGATCAGGTCAAATAACAATCCGCCAGAGCGAATCACGATCGGGCACTCCAGTGAAAGCAAAAACCGGATCACGTTCTGCTCGCTGGGTTTAAGAATTCGAGGACTGGCGACTCGTGGAAGAACACCCGCCTCTCGAATCCGATCGACCGATGGCCGCAAACCGTAGAGCTCCAAGTAGTCCAGAGTGATACTCGCTGGAGGTACCTCCAAGCGATCAAGCACCGCACTCAGTTGTTCTGGCGAACGAACTAAAACGTGCAACTGCACTTGGTCTGTTTTGACATCGGTGGGTTCGGCAAATTTCAGAGCTCGCTGATGAACTTCATGTAAAGCGGGTTTCGCACCGATCGGTTTGATTTCTCCGCCTTGATCGAACAGCTCATCCACCAGCTGACGCCGCGCATGATTGAGCACGCTCGTCGGGACGAAAACGGCATCGGAAGTCAGCAATTCAACGTTGCCCAGATGAAACGGTGTGCCACCAAGCCGTCCCAGCTTTTCCGTTAGGACGTCTTCATCAAGAGGGCGTTTTGCAGCGGGTTCGAGCGGGTGGTCGCCGACGAAAGTGGCGTCAAGTTTGGATGAATCCGAGCCTGAAGGCTGCACTCGCTTGCGCGTCGAACTCGCGTTATCCACGTCGTCAGCGATCGTGGCCTTGATCTTGATCGGCGTCCCCCCGTTGGCGGTGACTTCGAAATGAATCGGACGAGTGAAGACCGGCACTTCTGTGGAAGTGATTGGTTTGAGACTTTTGATCAGTTGCGGATCGTGAGATCGCCAGACCCAATCGCCAACCTTGATACGGGAAAAATCGATCCCGTCGTGAGCAAACGCGAGCTTCACCAGATCGTCAGCGATTTGATTGACCTCGTAAACGTGTCCGCCTTCTTCAGGCTCATCCGGACTGCGCCAAGCTGCCGCATCGAAGACCAGACCGTCACCCGGCGAAACATCGTGCTCGATCTGGACGGTGACAGATTTCGCTCCGACTTGCATGACTGAGCCAACCTTCACGCCCCGGTGACGTGGGGCTCGGCCTTGCACTACCGCCTGGTGGTTCGTGCCCGACATGAAATAAGCGCCGAGCCCTCGTGAGTAAATCTGTTCCAAATGCAGGCGGTCTTCGGTGTTCTGTTCGACGGGCAGCCCCAGGCACGCCAGATCGATGGCTTCACGATAGGCCCGCGTGGTCGCTGCAACGTAGTTGGCGTCCTTGTAACGCCCTTCGATTTTCAAACAATGAACGCCGATGTCGATCAGTTCAGGAATCTGCTCCAACGCGTAAAGATCACCGGGCGAAAGCAGATAGCGAGCCTCACCAAGGTCACGCGGCTGCCCGTCGACGATCAAGTCGTACGATAATCGGCACGCCTGAGCACATTTTCCTCGGTTCGCGCTGCGACCACCCCACGCCTCGCTGCTGAAGCACTGTCCCGAATAAGAAACGCATAACGCTCCGTGAACAAAGACCTCCAGTTCGACATCGGTTGCTTCAGCGATGCGACGAATATCGGCCAAGCTTAATTCGCGCCCGAGGACGACTCGGCTGCAACCAAACGAAGCAGCCAGTTCGGCTCCCTGCGCACTAGTGATCGACATCTGTGTGCTGCCGTGGATCGTCAGGTCGGGTGCGATTTGCTGGCAGAGCCTCGTCACGCCGATGTCTTGAACGATGACGGCGTCGACTCCCGCGTTGGCCATCCCGATGATGGCTTGTTCGGCTTGTTCTAATTCATGGTCGAAGACCAAGGTGTTGAACGCGACAAATCCCAGCACGCCTCGGGCGTGGAGCGTGGACATGGCTTCCGGCAAATCGGTCAGCGAAAAACCCACTTTGGATCGAGCTGAAAAATGGTTCAAGCCAAAATAGACGGCGTCGGCACCTGTTTCGATCGCCGCCTGCAACTGCGGCCAATCGCCGGCGGGACTCATCAGTTCAGGTTTACGAATAATATTGGTCATTGCGGCAGCGATCTTGGGATGGTTAACGGCTTGAAGCGTCAGCATACCAGATCAGCGCGCGAAAAAACCACGCTCGGTCGGAGCGTGGTTCCTCGGAGGACCGGGATGCCCGT
>CALFWL010000155.1 GCA_937928215.1 uncultured Pirellulaceae bacterium
CACTGATTTCGATCCATCGAACCCAAAGTACCACTATCCAAACCGATAGACAAAAACCGTGAGCGCTGAACCAGTCTCTTGACTTGATTGGTTCAGTTCGCTTGGTCATGCGGGAGCCCAATTCGTTCCCCCCGTTTCGGATGAAGGAATCGGCACTGACGGACGAGTTCAAGCTGTTCAACTGGAAGATGGCCCCGAAAGTGCCCAGCGGTGGTGGCCCAGTTCCCAACCGGTTTGCCTTCGGCGACATTCGAGCCAGCAAGAACGTCGGCCTCGCTTCGACGCACACCGCAGATTCCACTCCGCTGTCATTCGCGACGGCCGCTCCTCAAAAGCAAAACGAGCCAGCGGAATCCCGAGTTGAATTTCTCAACAATCCGTTGGTTGGCCCGAAGCTATTGACCAAAGCTTCCGGCAGCGATCTGCACGTGAACGGTTATTTCCGGTTCATTCTGTCGTTCTGTTCGCCAGCGAAAAATTTCGCATCGCTGCCAATTGGTGCCATGCTGGTCGTTTGAAAATTTAGCCCATGACCTTTAGTTTTCGCTTTTTCACGAAGTGTGGTATAAAGTCCGGTCTGAGATTTCGGACAGTTTTGTGAACCTCATTTTGCGACGGAGTGAAAGATGAAATGGTTTTTCTGCGCGGCCTTGCTGGCGTTTGTGTTCGCTAGTGCCTCAAGTTTCCACGAATCAGCCGTTGGATTTGAGAATCGTTCCACGTCTGATTTGGCGCACGGTTCCTTGACCAACAAGACAACGGACCGGACTCCGTTAGCGGTCGACGATAACGAGAAACTTTCGATCAAGGAAATCATGAAGCGGGCACACAAAAGTGGTCTACTGAAGAAAGTTGCCACCGGCAAAGCGACGGACTCCGAGATCGCAGACCTGCATCGCTACTACCTCGCGATGCCAACCTTGACACCTCCTGCCGGAGGAGAAAAAAGCTGGAAAAACAAAACCGAGGCCTTGGTGGCAGCTTCTCAAGCCGCCATCGATAAAGATCCTGCGGCAGGCGAACTACTGAAGTCCGCCACCGACTGTGCGGGATGCCACAAGGTGCATAAATAGTTCGCGGCTATCATCGGACCATCGTTCGCAGCGATGTCGTAATCGATCGCTCCCTGACACGCCTCGACGCATGAGGCATCGAGGGACACAATGCAAGGCACTCCATTCGCGGGAAGGAACACACCATGATTCACTCGACCGGCAGATTGATTTTCGCAACCACCCTGTTCATCCTTGGCATGGGGTTTGACGCGGATCGCTCATACGCTCAAGATCCTCGTGCCAATCGCCGCGCGTTCGTGGAAGATCTGTTGCGTGGCCTGATCGAGTCTCAAGTCCCGAACAATCAGAACGTGCCGCCGAACGGTCGAGGCGTTCGGATTCCAAACGGACAGCGAGTTGAACGGCCCGTGATCGAGGTGTCGCCCAAGATGCGATCGGTTCGAGAAAACCTGAACGCCATGGGCCTTCAGTACGACACGCTGATTGGCGAATTACAGATCATGGAGTCTCGCTCACCCTACTTTCGACCGCTGATGGCGGACGCATTGCAGGTTCGGGCGGAGGTTGACTCCCTGTCCCGCAAGGCAGACATCTATCCTCGCGTCGACACGCTAGTCCCTGACTACCAACGGATCGATCGTGACTATCGAGTTTTAACCCATCGCCTGCGGCAAACAAATCATTTGACCCCGCCCGCGACACAATGTCTGGATCGCATTGCGAAAATCGACACGAAACTGTGTAGCTTGTTTGGCATCGAGCCTCAAATTGACCGTCGCGAATTGCTCCGATTGACGACGGCTTTGCGGAGCGATTTTCAGCACATGTTGCAGGACATCTATTACGAATCCAGCACCCGCCGCGAACTGGTCCCCGTCCTTGAGGACGGCAAGCGACTGTACGCCAACATCAATCAAGCGACGGGGCTGATTTCGTCTGCGCCCTACCCAACGATTGTCGCCTCCTTCAAGGGATGTCATCAACAGTGGCGAAGATTCAATCGCCAGCTTTATCCATTCGTTGACGAAAGACTATTACGAGACGTGCAGCAAATTGAATCGCACGGCGCTCAGATCCGAGACCAGTTGTATCTTGAAACGGAAATCGATCGGGAATACATCGCGTTTCTTGCATCTGCGGTAAACAACGGAGCAACCGATGTCTTGGGCCTAGTCACGGTGAATCATCTGCTTCAATGCGACAACCCGACCTTGGTGCTTTCGAACGCTCGTGAATTTTGCGAGATGGGCGAAGCGTTAAAATCAAATATCGTGTCGGGCCAATCAATTGATGATCTGGCGTGGGACTATCGATTGTTCGATGTCCAATGGTCAACCATGCACGACCAACTGGCGAATCTGAAGGACGCGGCCATCAATCAGCGACTGTCCGACATCAACTATACCGTTTCAACGCTGCGACAGACTTTCGGCGAAGGCCCCGCAATGTCTGTCGACCAGATGACTCAAATGACGGCTCGTCTGGATCAATTGACCTATCAGCTGGATCGCGAAATCGACCGATTGATGGCTGCGGGAGGATACAGCGGCGGATTCGCACGTGGGATTCGCAAAGACGCGCACCAGCTTCATGAATCCGTCCACGACCTTCAGGCCAATCTGGCAGCCGGGCAAAGCGTTCACGCCGTGTCAGGCCAAGTCCGGCAGGTTTACCGGGCATGGGACAAAACGACGGCCCGAATGGCAAAACTGAATGACCGAGACCAACGCAATCTATCGCTTTTTCGCAGGCAGATCGAACCCTCGATGGTCAAGCTGAAGCTGGTTTTTGAGGACTGATGCGTTTCAAAAGTCGCAGTTCTGTAGCTGCGTTACAGTGATCGCGATCGATTTGGTGCGTCATTTCAGTGGTGCGCCCTTGCTCGCTGGAAGTACATGAGACAAAACATCCCAGCGAATTGGCGTTTTACGAGCGTGGTGGGCGACGTAAAATGTTAGGCACGTCAAAAACGAAAATCATTTCACAGGCAGCTCGAACTGCAATCGATCATGGCAATAGATACCCAGAGCGAAACAAAACCAGTCACGCAGCTTCCTCAGTCGGAACGAGATGCGATCGCGAAAGATCTGCACGTGGAAACCGACAGTCCGTTGCAAGTGCAAGGTGAACGGCTTCCCAAACCGAAATTGGTCGATGGCGATAGCAGGATTCTCTGGGAATACGTGATTCCCGTGATCGGTTTTCACTTGCTTATTCCACTCGCGTTGACTGGGTATTTCTTCAGCTGGTGGGGAGTCCTGTTTCTGCCGATCGGAAACTACATTTTCACCTCGATGGGAATCGGAGCCGGCTATCACCGCCTGTTGACGCACCGAGGTTTTGACTGCCCCAAATGGTTTGAGTACCTTTTGGCGACGCTGGGTGTTTGCAGTTTGCAAGATTCGCCAGCTCGCTGGGTGCTGGTCCACCGAGTCCACCATCAGCATTCTGACCACCAACCGGATCCTCACACGCCCAAAGTCAGCGCGTTCTGGTCGCACATGGGCTGGTTGTTTGTCGAAAACCGGGAGCTCAGTTCAGCGGCGGCATACGACAAATATACTCGCGACATGATGCGAGACCCGTACTATCGCTGGTTGCAACGCGGCTTGAACTGGGTCTGGGTTTATGTCGCTCATGCAATCTTGTTCATGGCGGTTGGCTTTGGAATCGCCGCGATGGTTTGCGATACAACCGCCAACATGGTCCAGTTCGGCCTGACATTTTTCCTGTGGACCGTCGTGATGCGAACGATTTACACGTGGCACGTAACTTGGGCGATCAACTCGGCTGCTCACATGTGGGGTTATCGCAACTACGAAACTCGCGAGGACAGTCGCAACAATTGGCTGTTCGCACTGCTGACCAACGGCGAAGGATGGCACAATAATCATCATGCCGATCCGCGTTCGGCTCAGCATGGCCATCAGTGGTGGGAGTTTGATTTCACCTATATTTCGCTCGCGGCATTGGAAAAAGTTGGGATGATCAGCAATCTGGCTCGCCCAAACCGTTCTGCATTGAACCGTAAAACGTTGTGAGTGGCACAATTGATTGATTCTTCCGAAGCCGGTTCCTACTGAGTCGCTCGCGTGCCGTACCTGATTGGAACTGACGAAGCCGGTTACGGCCCCAACCTTGGTCCGTTGACCGTCACGGGCATTCTGTGGCGAGTTCCCGATCTGAAGCTTGATCTGTATGACTCGCTTCGTTCGATCGTTTCCAACAAGCCACTCGGACGGCGGACTGAAACATCTGAATCTACGGCTCACCTGCATGTGGCGGATTCCAAGTCGGTTTACCAAGCTTCGAAAACGATCCATTCGCTCGAACGCGGCGTGCTTTCGATCCTGTTTGCGCTGCGGGCCAACGTCCCATCTGATGATCGTGAACTACTGCGAGACGTATTCTCGAAGTGCGTCGAAGACCGAGTGGCCTTGCTGGCCGGCGAACATCCGCTCTGGTCGCCACGCGAACCATTTGACTTGCCGTTGGCGTGCGACACTGGCCAGTTGCGAACGTTGGGAAACCGTTTTTCTCAGACGTGCGATTCGGCAGACATCGAATTGATGGACATCCGATGCTCGCCCACTTTTCCGATGGCGTTCAATCGCTTGGTGGAAAGTCTTGGCAACAAAGCGAACTTGCTGTCCATTCAAACGATGCAGATCGTTTCCAAACTACTGGCGTCGGCGACTGGCGACAATGTAACGGTTTTTTGTGACAAGCACGGGGGACGCAGTCGGTACCTGCCGTTGATTCAGCAGCATTTGACGCAGCAGTCGGTCACGATAGAAATCGAGAGTCAAGCGGTCAGCCGCTATCACTGGATGCAAGCAGGCCGCCAGGTCACGATTCAGTTTTCGACCAAAGGAGAATCGCAGTTGGCTGTTGCCCTTGCGTCGATGATTTCGAAATACGTGCGAGAAGTCTTCATGCACGTCTGGAATGAATTCTGGCAGCAACACGTGAACGACCTGAAACCCACTAAAGGCTATCCGGTGGACGCCAAACGCTTCATGAGGGACATCGAAGTCGCCCGTGGCAAGCTGGGGGTCGCTCGATCGCAGATTTGGCGTGAGCGATAGCTTGCGCCTGCCAAGGTCTGACGTTGCCCAGCACCAACGGCATGTCAAACTGGGGCGACATTGCGAACTTTTCCGAATTTTCTGATTTTAACGAAAGAGCTGCCCGTTCCGGGTCCGATGAATTCCTGTGACGGCCTCCACCGCGCGAGCTAAAGCGCGTGTAGGTTAACCCCCCAAAAAAAGAACAGGAAAGTCAAGATGTTCTCGTTCACACAGCTCAAAACAATCGTGTTGGCAACCGTAGCCTGCACATGCCTGATGGCCTGCACAAGCACTGAAACTAACGCCCAACAGGCAGAATTCGAACGTCGCGCTGAAGCGATGCGTCGGGCTCGCGGTCGTCAGGTCGTACCTCCGCGTGAATCGACCGAACAAGTCGCCGCTGCTGCAGCACGTACCGCGGCGGTTACTGCCCCGGTTCCACCACGTCGCGTGCGGTCCAATCCACAGCCCGCAAGCCGGTATTCTCAAACGATGCAACCGCGATCTGCGGGAGCTCGCGTCGCTCAGGCACCTGCCGGATCGGGTGTCAATCGATCGCGATCGGGTCGCACCCGAAACCCACGAGTCGCTCAGAATTTGGCGGCGGGCACCGTCATTGATGGCGGCATCATGGGCGAAACTATCGTCGATAGTGGTTACGTCGATGGCGGCTACGGAAACGAAGTCTACTACGAAGGCAACACGGGCTGTGCTAGTTGCGGTGACTCAGGAGCATACTTCGACGGTGGTTGCGGTAGCGATTGTGGAGCCGATTCATGCTGCGGACGAGGTGGTTGCCCTCCTGGAGACTGCTGGCTGACCGGGCTCGGTGGCATCCTTCGAAACGGCGAATACTTTTTCGGTGCCGCTGGTTTCCAAGAGCCGATCTATTCTGCTCCCGCTGGCACTGGTGAAGTTCAGGACAGCAGTTTTGGCTTTTACGGCGGCGTCAACTTTGGAATTCCGTTGTGCCGCCTGACTTGCGGTGTTCTGTCAGGACAGATTGGTGCTCGATCGGTCCAGTCTAACTTCAGCGGCAACGAGTTCACCACCGAAAGCCGCGACCAACTGTTCGTAACTGCGGGACTGTATCGACGCGTCGATTACGGAATTCAGTTTGGAGTCGTTGGCGACTTCCTTCAGGATGAATTTTATGGCGACGCCAGTCTGTCGCAAATTCGAGCTGATCTTGGCTGGGTTTACGCGGGTGGCAGCGTGATGGGTTTCCGCTATGCCGGAGCCCAGGAAGACGATGTCGTCGACGGCACATTCAATAATGTGCCGTTCACCGGCCAAGATGTCCGCGTTCACGATCAATACCGTTTTTACTTTCGAGGAAACCGAGGCGAAGGCGGCTATGGCGAATTGTTCGCAGGTTGGACGGAGGAAAACCAGACTATTCTTGGAATGGATTTCGACTTGCCCGTTTGTGAGCAAGTTGCGATCGAGTCCAGCTTTACTTATTTCTTCAGTGATGACGCAACGGATTCGGTGTTCGGACCCAATTCAAATTTCTTAGGCAGCAACGCCAACGAAGCGTGGAACATCTCGGTCGGATTCGTCTTCCGTCCTCAAGGTCGCCGTTACTACAAGAACTACGATCGTCCGCTGTTTGACGTGGCTGACAATGGCACCATGCTGCTCAGACGCGGCAACTGATCATGATTGGTCCTTCACACGGGACCACCGGATTGAAACCACAAACCCTCTCGTCAAACGCGGGAGGGTTTTCTTTTTAGCCTGATGTGGTTCACCTTGCCACAGGATGCAATGCCGTGTGCCTCAAGGAAAGCCAATCGGAACTGCCGCTGAAACAGGCTCAACCACGGAATTTTCCTAACGGCTTTCAGGTAAATTTCTGCCCGCCACTCGCCTAACCGATAGGCGTTCGGCTACAATACGCCATTCACATTTTTGACACGATTCTCGCAGCGAAGCACAATGCTCGCGCGGTGGAGACCTCCTGTGAGCGACGATATTTACGATTATTTCAGCGGCAATGCTACTCGAAAAGTCGAGCCAATCGATGACGACGACGATGATGACGTGAGCGAACAGGAATCTGCTCAGGCCGAAGTCGACGCTTCACTCGAATCGCCAACTGACGATGCCGTAGCCATTGGCGAGCAGGCGGAAGAGCCTTCAGAATCCGATTCGATTTCGGCCGAGGCCGATGTCATCGATGCCCCGCCTGAAAAAGAAACGGGCGGCCACTGGGACTTCCTAGCTGGATTCCTCGGAATTGGCGGTTCAAAATCGAAGTCGGTTGATGCCAAAGCCGCTCGGTCAAAACCCGCCCGTGGCTCGAAATCAAATCAAAAATCGGCTCCAGTTGCAGCCAGCAAACGCGAGTCGACCCCACCATCGTCCGCTTCGGTTGGATCGAAGGCGCAAACTGCGGCCGAGAATCAAAAACTCGCAGAAACGAATCCTTCTCCGGCTGTTGCGGCTGAAGAGGACGATTTGTTCGCTGCGTTTGAAGGGTTCGGCGCTTCTTCCAAACCGAAGGAAAAAGAGAAACAACGATCGGCTGAGCCGGTATCCAAGCGAAAACCGGAACAAGCAGACAGAGAGAACCCACGAAAACGCAACCAGCCAAATCCGAAACAGGATTCGGAAGGGTCTGACTTCTTTGGGTTGGACGACGTGCCTTCCCCGGAGGACAGCACTCCTCTGAAAACCATGTTCCGTGATGTTCCTGCGTCGGTTCAGTCCCCCGCTGACGACATCGACTCGGATGACGGCGATTTTATCGAGTTTGAAGTGCGGGACTTGGTCGACCCGGAAGACCAAGGTTCAGACTCAGACAGAAGCTCTCGAAGGCGTCGAAGAGGACGTGGGCGAGGAAGAGGAAACACCGACCGTAAGGAAACCGATATCGTCGATTCAACCGATGACGTTGATTCAACCAACGTCGTTGATTCAACCAACGTCGTTGAAGCCAGTGACGACGACCGATCCGAGAAAGATTCTCAACGTCAGTCCGGCGATGGTTCTCGCTCTCGAAGGCAGCGAGGAGGACGAAGCGGTCGAGGACGTGGGCGAAATCGAGAAGATTTGAACGACTCAGTGGATAGCGAACCGCTGGAGGCAAAAGCCGAACGATCGAGTTCGGTCGACGAAGAGCCGAGTTCAGAAGGACGCGGACGGTCGCGTCGACGACGTGGACGGGGACGCGGTCGAGGCAGAGATAAACAAGAAACAGAAGTCGCCGCGACGGAGGAATCGAAGGATAGTTTCTCGGATGTCTCAGACATCGGATGGGATCTCGACATCGATGACAACGCTCAGTCGAGCACCGATCGCGAATCGGATTCAAGCTCAGGCAGCGACGAATCAGACGATGATCGACCCCGGCGTCGTTCACGGCGAGGCGGGCGCGGTCGAGGACGTGGGCGAAGCGATCGTGATTCGGTTCGCGCTGAATCTGATCACGAAGAAGATTCGCGTGACGGCCGATCTGATCGCGACTCGGAAACCGACGATTTTGAAGGCTTTTCGAATTCTGGCTCAGCCGAACGCAGTCGTCGAAATGGTTTCAAACGCGAGGAATCGGGTGGAAATCGCCAGCGACTGGGAGAGATCCCGACTTGGGATGATGCCATCACGGGCTTAATCGAAAGCAACATCAAGAACCACAAGAGCGCCCCTCGAGGGGGTCGTCAATCCAGTTCGGGGCGTGGTGGTCGAGGCGGTCAACGTGGCGGACGCAGCCGGCGGTAATTCAACCGCCTCCAGTTTTGGATTGGCTCGGGCTCATGGTCCGTCC
>CALFWL010000156.1 GCA_937928215.1 uncultured Pirellulaceae bacterium
TCACTTTTGCTTTTTTCACAGGCCGTGGAATCACTTTTTTGACTCGTTTGGAGTTCCGCAAGGCGAAGCGGTCTCTCACAGCAACCATGCAGAACTCACGCCGGTTGAAAGCAAGTTGCCGCGACCGGACGAACTTGAATCCCAGTCCACGTGCTCGTTTGATGAACGCGGGAATGTCGTCAACGATTTTCCAGTCCGATAACTTCATCGTCATGACGACACCTGTGACCGATACGCGATCGTGGCTGACAATTTCTTCGATCGCATCCAACGTGTAGGTCGGAGTGACGCTCATGTCGCTGATCAACCATTTCACAGCCGAAAAATCCTTCTTGCGAACTTCGCTAGAACGTTTTCGAACGTGAGTGAATCGTTCATGCTTCAGGATTTCATCTTCCATTTCAGCAGGATCAATTCCGATTACAGTTGCCCCGATTTCCAGCAGCAACTGACAAGCTCCGCCGGGCGCGCTGCCGATTTCTGCACAGACATCACCCGGTTTGATCGTGATACCCGACCAGAGCAAAGCCTCTCTCAGTTTGAAGTACGCTCGACTGACTGTCTCGACTGACGTGTCGATAACGGGCACTCCTCCAGGCCAACGCCCGGCGGTGTGACTGGCAACGTGGTAGCCATACCACCATTCATCAGGCTCGACGATGACAATATCAAAGACGCGATCATTCACGCTGGCGACTCGATTGAATGCCAGTGCGGCTTGACCGCTGGCAGCTTCAACTTGAGCGGCAACTTCTGTCGCAAGAGGCGAAACGCCCGGCTCGAACCCATTCTTCCCCGGAAGAGCACGATCTCGTTCCCACACGTGAACGTGGGAACAGCTTGAGAACTGAGGGTCTGACGTGATTTGAGCGACCAGTTCTCGGGAGGATTCGCTCGAGCATTTCCCCAAGGACCAACCCCACGTGCGAGCAAGCGTGGACTTGAGCGAAAAGCTTTCTGCCAACGAGGCGTTGCCTGCCTTGAAAGTCACAAAACCGGGGCGTGAAAACGCCAGCTTCAGATCCGGATGATTTGCCAGCACTTCCGATCGCAGTGCTTTCTCGGCCCCGTGCTGGCAGACCACAAAGATGAATGAAGAAGTTGCCTCAGGCTCAAGGGAATTCATGTCAGGCCGTGTTCACACGTTTAGGCTGTCGTCAATTTGATGTGGCATCGTAGAGACAGGGCGAACACTGATACAGGGGTGGCGACCGGACGAAACGAGCGACCAAGGCACCAACGATGCTGGCTGGGTGTCGGCGATTGGCAAGATTCCGCCTGTCCCGCGAGTTCTAACGATTGGCGACATTTCACGGCGATCCCTCGGAACGTCGGTGGATTTGAGCCAATTCGAGCCCGTAAATCGAGAAAAACTAACATGTTCGGAAAAATCCTGCATTCCTGCTCAACCCGCACAAACCTCCATCCGATAGAAACTGTGAATGAAATACCCTCGGACTCCCGGCGGGACCAGCTCTGCACAAGCAGGAAGTACAGCGATGGCTCTGAAAAAAACCTTGACGATCGGCTCATTGTTCGCAATTTTCGCATCCGGTGGATTTGCGAGCCTTGCCGACGCTCAACAGGCGCGGATGAATACTCCTTCGGCAACGTTCGAACACCGAGCGATCGAGCTGCCCGGCAATACCGGGCCATTGGTAACGCCAGGCGTGTTCAACTACGACGCCCAAGCTTTCGCACCGGTCGAGTTCACGAATGACGAGCAATTGGAACCGAACTGTGGCTTCTTTTTCACGGTCGATAAAACGTACACCAGCGTGTCGCGACCGGATCGAGACAGATCAAGTTTTTCAAATATACCGGTCGGAAATGACTGGGTTTGGGGCGAGCGATACCAACTGGGATACATGACCGAAGCCGATCAAGGGTGGGAAGCATCGTATTGGCGCACCGAAGGTACGTTCTTCGCTCGTGATGAACTAGATCCAGATCTCGACGGAGACGACTTCGTAAACACCTTCACGGTCGCGCCCTATAGCTTAACCAATCAACTTCACTTGGGTGAATTGAATCGTGTTTTTCGCCAAGCTTTGAAAAATGGGGACACGTTTGAGCCCTACCTTGGCGGGCGTTACACCGGAATAATTGATGACACGCTTGAGACCACGTCGGTTGGTGTGATTAACATTACCGACGCGGATGGCGACGGAATCATTGATGTTCCAGACGCCCTGCTAGACACCGTCGCCGCTCGCAGCCGTCAACGTGTAAACAACTCGGCGGTTGGATTCCAGCTTGGTGGTCGGCATCGACGACGACGAGGCCGAATGATGTTCACAACCGACGGTGCCCTAGGAGCGAGCTACAACCATCAGCGGTATGTGGTTACCGACTTCTTCCTACAACAACCTGCGACGAATACTTTTACCATTGTTGAAAACTATTTTGAGGAAAGCAGTTTCATCCCGTCATTGGATTTGGAAATGGCCGTCTCGTACAATATCACTCGGGACATCACGATGCGGCTGGGAGCGAACTTTTCCTACCTATGGAGCGGAGTTGGACGCGCCAACACGTTGCCTGCATTCCTCAATCCGAACTCCTTTATCAGCCAATCGGCGTTCACTCAAAACGGTGCTGACCTGAGTTTAATTCAAACGGCATCGGTTCCCGACATTGGACCCGGTGGATTCGGTGATGACAGCTACATCGCCTCCGGATTTACCTTTGGAGTCGAGTGGAAGCGGTAAGCTGGTCAACAAACAACGCCAGCCACAGAGCAGTACAAACGAAACGCCTGCTGAGGGAGATCGCTTCCTCGGCAGGCGTTTTTTGTTTTGACCGGAACGCGGAGTGCCGATTCAGATTGCCAGTAACAATCGGCTGGGTGATTCCAAATAGCCGATGACTTCATTCAGGAATCGAGCAGCAGCGCCACCGTCAATCAAGCGATGATCGTACGACAGGCTCATGGGCATCATCAGACG
>CALFWL010000157.1 GCA_937928215.1 uncultured Pirellulaceae bacterium
AAACTTTCCGACGGTGAAGAAGGTTTGCTACCGGTATTGAGCAAACGCGTTCTGGTGATCGAATCGTTGCCGCTGCCGATTCGTGGCCAGCAAACGAAAACGTTTTCCTTTGATCGTCTGGACATGATCGACAGTAGTGATTCGCTGCAAAGCCAATCGCTAACCGTGCAGATGACATCCAACCCATCATGGTACGCCCTCATGGCGTTGCCGTATTTGATGGAGTATCCGCATCAGTGCAACGAGCAGGTTTTCAATCGGCTCTACGCCAACGCGCTCGGTCGGCACATCGTCACCAGCCAGCCGAAAATCAAACGCGTGTTCGAACAATGGCGAGGCACCGATGCACTGGACAGCCCGCTGGAGAAAAACGAAGACATCCGCAACGTCTTGATCGCTGAAACACCGTGGCTGCGGGCCGGCAAAAAAGAGAGTCAGGCTCGGCGCGACGTGGCAATTTTGTTCGAGCAAAACCGGCTGGAGCACGAACTACGTCGCGCCACCAACCAGCTGAACGAAAGCCAGTACTCAGACGGGTCATGGTCGTGGTTCCCAGGCGGGCCAGCCAATAACTTTATCACGCTTTATATCACCACCGGCTTCGGGCGACTGCGGCACTTGAACGTGGATGTCGATGCCGCCCCCGCGATTAAGTCGCTATCGCGGCTCGATGGTTGGGTCTTTGACATTTGGCAAAGGCTAAAACAAAAAGACCAACTCGACCAAAACAATCTATCTTCGACGATCTGCCTGTACCTTTATGGCCGCAGCTTTTTCCTGAAAGATCAAGGGATCGCCGATCAACATCGCCCCGCGGTCGATTACTTCCTTGGCCAAGCGAAACAATACTGGCTGTCGGTTGGCAAAATGTCACAGGGCCATCTGGCGATCGCCACCAAACGATTTGGTGATGGGCAAACGCCCGCCAAGATCATGGCGTCATTGACCGAGCGCTCACAGAACGACGAAGAGCTGGGACGGTTCTGGACCGAAAATGAAGAGCGTTGGTGGTGGTATCGGGCTCCGATTGAAACCCAAGCGATGCTGATCGAAGCCTACGATGAAGTCTTAGGCGATGCGGGAAAAGTCGAAGACTGCAAAGTTTGGTTGCTGAAGCAGAAGCAAACCCAAAATTGGAAAACCACCAAAGCCACCGCCGACGCTGTGTACGCGTTGCTGCTGCGAGGCACCGACGCGCTGGCTTCGAACAAACTGGTCGAGGTCTCTCTGGGCGGGACGAAGATCGAGCCCTCGGGCGTTGAAGCCGGTACCGGTTTCTATTCGCAAAAATTTGCGGGCAGCGAAGTCAGCTCGAAAATGAAAACCATCGAGGTCAAAAAGTCCGACGACGGTGTCGCGTGGGGAAGCGTCCACTGGCAGTACCTGGAAGACGTGTCCAAGATCGAACCCTACGAAGGCACGCCGCTGCAACTGAAGAAAGCGTTGTTCATCAAAAAGAACACACCCGACGGCCAGACCATTACGCCGATCACCGGTCCGGTCGAAGTCGGTGACGAAGTGGTGACTCGCGTCGAGCTTCGAGTTGATCGCGACATGGAATACGTTCATCTGAAGGACCAGCGGGGCAGTGGAACTGAGCCGGTAAATGTGCTGTCACGGTACAAGAATCAGGATGGGCTGTGGTATTACGAATCGACTCGCGATACCGCCAGCCATTTCTTCATCGACTATCTGCGTCGCGGCACGTATGTGTTCGAGTACAGCGTGCGGGTCCAGCATCGAGGCCAATATCAATCCGGGATCGCCACGCTACAGTGCATGTACGCTCCCGAGTTCAACAGCCACAGCAACAGCGTGGCCATTGAAGTGAAGTAAGTCCGGATTTCAGCCACAGATCTGCATAGACACACACGGACTTCCGTGCACACCAATCTGTGCCGATCCGTGAAAATCCGTGGCTAATGATATCTACAGTGCATGTACGCTCCCGAGTTCAACAGCGTGGCCATTGAAGTGCAGTAAACTCGGAACGGGGAGTGCGGAATGAGGAATAAAGTTTGTATTCCGTACTCCGCATTCCCCATTCCCCATTCTTCATGTCCCTCCTGCCGACTAAAATCATGCCTTTCAATTTCCGAACCCGATCATCTTCCGGCCTTTCCCCATGGACATGGACTCAATCGTTTCGCTGTGCAAACGACGCGGCTTTCTATTTCAATCCAGTGAAATCTACGGCGGACTGCAAGGATTCTGGGACTACGGCCCGCTGGGAGTCGAACTGAAACGCAACGTGAAGAATGCGTGGTGGCAGGACATGGTCCGAGGCCATGACGATATCAGCACCCTTCCTGGAGCGCCCTCGTCTTACGCGATGGAGGGACTCGACTGCACCATCATCATGCACCCGCAGGTTTGGAAATGCAGCGGACACTACGATCTGTTCCACGACTTCATGGTCGACTGCCGCGAAACGAAAAAACGCTATCGCCACGATCAGCTCAATGGACGCTGGGCCGAAGCCAAGGGCCAACGGATCTTCGTGACGGCTCAGGCTGGCGACGAAGAACTGGCTGCGATGGAAAAGCAGGCCATGAAATTCTTCAAAATCCGAGCCAAGAACAAAGACGACATCAAATGGGATGGAGGCTCCACCTGCCTGACCGAAATCGAATCGTTCGATGAAGTCCTAGGCCCCGAGTCGAAAACGCTGGGCACGTTGACGCCGCCTCGCGAGTTCAACCTGATGTTCAAGACTTATGTTGGTGCCTTGTCGGGTGAAGAAGGCGCCGCCTTCCTGCGACCCGAAACGGCTCAGGGCATTTTCGTGAACTTCAAGAACGTGCTCGATAGCACGCGCAACCGATTGCCGATGGGAATCGCTCAAATCGGCAAGAGCTTCCGCAACGAAATTACGCCACGAAACTTCACGTTCCGCAGCCGCGAATTCGAGCAAATGGAAATCGAATTCTTCTGCCACCCGGACAAGTCACAAGACTGGTATCGCTATTGGCGTGACCGTCGTCTGCAGTGGTATCACGACATGGGCATCAGCGGCGATCGCCTGATCATGCGTGAGCATCACAAAGAAGAACTGGCTCATTACAGCATCGGAACCGCCGACATCGAGTACGCGTTCCCGTTCATGGCCGAGGGCGAATTCGGCGAACTGGAAGGAGTGGCGCACCGTGGCGACTTCGATCTCCGCAGCCACATGGAAGGCAAGCTGGACGAAAAAAGCTGCCCACTAACGGTGCAGCTTGGCGAAGACGGCAAGCCGAAATGGAAGGGCAGCGGCAAGGATCTTTCCTACCGCGACGACCTGACGAACGAAAAGTACACACCTCACGTGATCGAACCATCCGCAGGAGCCGACCGGGCGACGCTGGCGTTCTTGTGCGAAGCGTACACCGAAGATTCCGCTCCTGACGAAAATGGCAAGATGCAAACTCGCACGGTGATGAAATTCCACCCTCGCTTGGCTCCGATCAAAGCCGCCGTGTTCCCGTTGGTCAAGAAAGACGGTATGCCCGAGGTCGCCAAAGAGATCTATCTGGATCTGAAAAAGCACTTCAACGTTTTCTACGACGAAAAAGGCGCCGTCGGCCGCCGCTACCGTCGCCAAGACGAAGCCGGCACCCCGTACTGCATCACCGTCGACGGCGAATCATTGACCGACAAAACGGTCACCCTCCGCGACCGCGACAGCCTGGAACAAATCCGCGTTAAGATCGACGAAGTCGAGCACGTGATCCGCGAGCGTTTGAACGCATAACTGGGGCGCCGTCAACTTGTCCACAACTGTTTTTTTAGCAATAGCCAAGAGCGTAACTACTAGGTTGAAGCCAAGGAACGGTTAGTTGAATTGATTCCAGAGCTTCTCACTTAATGATCGTTGAATCAGTAAACGGAATCATGCGTCCCGATCGAGAGAAGCAAAATCGCGGGGCCGTTGTCTCCTTCGACAAAGTCAAATAGGATTCTCAGATCGTAGTCAGCGCTACAGGCCCAAACACCGTCCAGATCGCCTTTCAGTTTGTGCGTTCGCAATTTGGGAGCAAACGCATCGGCCGAGAGTGCGGCAAGGGTTTCTTCGATGCTCTGAGCACACTGAGGGTGCCGCTTCAGAAACTTCCGGACAGCTCGCCTGAACGCGGTCGTTGGGAGCAACTCACGCGTCATCCCGAAATTCTTCCATGATCGAACTAGCGGACTGCGGCTTTAAACCTTCGACTTGATACTCTTCCTTGGCCTCTGCCACGTCCTTGACAATTTCACTTCGCTCTCTGGCGGCCAGCCGTTGCTTCAAGAGTTGGGCAAGTGCAAACTGGTCGTCCGCCGGAAGCTCGTTAACAGCATCTACGATGTCAGAAAATCGCTCCATAGCCGGTTTCCTCAATACTGTTTTGCGTTTCTGATATCTTTCCGCAACCCAGTCATTATAGCAGCTGGAATTTCGTGGTCCAAGGAAGCGATTTTCCCGAACTTGCGCTAGACACTCAAAATCGCTAGAATACGAGCACCGACAATCCAGCTCGAAAATACCATGGCTAACTCAACGCAATACTGGACACCGAAAATCCTTAACAGCGTTACGGCACTGCTGGCAAATCAAGCAGCACAATCGAAACCACGAAGACTCGAAGTACACGAAGCGAGCCACTACCAACAAACTTCGTGCCCTTCCGTTCTTCGTGGTTGAAAACTGGTTCCAATCTACTCTTCGCGACCGGGAACCAAGTCGATTTGACTTGAATTCACTCAGTTGCGCTCGCCCAGCCGACTTGGTAGAATCCTGATTCTTCATTTACCGACTGCGGATCGACAATGGCTAACTCCACCAAAAACTGGACATCAAAGATTCTCAACAGCGACTGCATCAAGGGCATGCAGAAGCTGGAAGAAGGGTCGGTCGATCTTGCCTTTGCCGATCCACCGTTCAACATCGGCTACGACTACGATGTCTACGATGACAAAGTCGATCACCAACAGTACATCGATTGGTGCAGCGAATGGATCCGGGGCGTCCACCGGGCTTTAAAACCAGCCGGTTCATTCTGGCTGGCGATCGGGGACGAATACGCGGCCGAGCTGAAACTGGAAAGCCAGAAGGTTGGCTTCCATTGCCGCAGCTGGGTCATCTGGTACTACACCTTTGGCGTGAACTGCAAGAACAAATTCACTCGGTCACATGCTCATCTATTTTACTTTGTGAAGGACAAGGACAACTTCACGTTTCGCAGCGACGATCTGGAGAACCGAATCCCCTCGGCTCGTGAATTGGTCTACAACGACAAACGAGCCAACCCAAAGGGGCGGCTTCCCGATGATACGTGGATCATTCCACCCGCGGGCCAAAGCGTTGCCGACACGTTTATTCTGCGTCCCCAGGACCTACCCGACAGCTTCAAGGATTCCGAAGACACGTGGTACATCCCTCGTGTTGCAGGCACTTTCAAAGAGCGAGCCGGTTTTCATGGCTGCCAAATGCCCGAACAACTGTTGGGGCGTATCATTCGCACGTGCAGCGAGCCGGGCGAATTGGTGCTTGATCCGTTTTCAGGAAGCGCAACCACGTTGGCCGTCGCCAAAAAACTTGGACGCCAACAAATCGGCTTCGATTTATCCAAAGAGTACGTCGACCATGGAAGAAAGCGACTCGATTCGATTGAAGCTGGCGATCCGCTCGACGGATCCCCCGAACCCACCAAGGGCGGTAAACCGACAAAGAAAATCGTGCTCAAAAAGGCGATCATGGCAGCGAAGAACCGAGGGCAAAAAAGCTTGTTCTCAAATGATCAGAAATAAAGTGATTCACAGATCGAAACCCCAAACTCACGAACCTAAAAACACAATGAGCAAAACAGTACTTGATGTCGGACAGTGCAACCCGGACCACTCGAGCATCAGCGGCTTGCTAACGCAGAACTTCGACGTAAGCGTCCAACGAGCCCATTCGCATGAACAGGCAGTCTCGATGGCCAAAGACTTGCAGCCCGCTTTGATTCTGATCAATCGCCTGTACGACGCCAATGGCAGCGAAGGCATGGAGACGCTGGCGGCACTCAAGGCGGACGATGTCACCGCGAACATCCCCGTCATGATCGTTTCGAATCATGCGGATGCTCAAGCAGCCGCCATCGCTGCCGGAGCCGTTCAAGGTTTCGGCAAATCCTCTTTGAACACGCCCGAGACAACCGCTTTGTTGCGCGAGCATCTGGAATAAGACGCAAGGCGAGACTATCGTTTGCCCGTTATCGCATCCTATCTTGGGTACGGCACGGTAGATTTGATTCCGCCTCTCGCCGAAACGAGTAGCTGGAGGTTCAGTCATCCACAACTTGACTGTCATCAGTTTCTCCGCCTAGAAATCGAATTGACGACGCCAGCATTCCTGTGACAGCGTTGCGTTCGTCTCGTGTTTCCATACGTTTGCTCAAGCATTCGCGTTTGGCACACGAGCTGCTTTTGGCTGCAACCATCAATTGAACAAGTCAATTTGGTTCGGCAGCAAAGGATGGCTGATGAGTACGATTCGAAAAAATATCTGCATGGTTCTGGCAGTCTACGCGTTGGCCGTTGGAGCAACCGCACCCGCTTATGGACAAGGAAAACTTGGTCGGGTGCGTGAGTCCGTCCGAGAAAGCAAGCCCCAAAAACCACAAAAGCAACAGCCAAAAAAAGCGGAGAAAACCAAACCTTCTAAACGAGACCAAGATGACCGCAAAAGCTCTCGAGATCACGATCGCCAGCAGCGACATCGGTCATCGCATCGAAGTCATGCCCACCACCGCGATCGGAGCCCAAGTTTTTCCTTTGGTTCGGTGTGGCTCAGTCCCCCCGAGCCCGTTCACGTGGTTCATCACCACGTTGCTCCGGTAGAATCTAGCACTGTCATTCTGGCTGCACCTCAACCTGCTCACGAATCGGTAGTTGAGCCAACTTTGCACGCGCACACACCGACGCCTTCACCGCCATCTACACAAGCAACGGTAGGCGAAACTTACTTTCAGCATTCACCCGACTTCGATTGGGTTGCGCGACTGTCTGCTCTAGGAGGAACCGACTTTGCCGACATCGATCACGGCAGCCTTGGTTTACTGATTCAACCACGAGGCGGACTCGGAATCGACACCAGCGTGACCATGCTTCGAGAATCGAGCATGAACGTTCGCGATCACCTGTACCTAGGCGATGTGAATCTGACTTACGAACCCGTTCTGGCCAGTGATCGTTTCCGAATGCGAATTGGCGCGGGCGTCAATTGGTTGAGCGATGCCTACGGTAGCGACGTGGGATTCAATATGACTGGCGGATTGGATTGGAAACTGTCCGCTCGCTGGTTGATGACAGGAGAAGTCGATTTTGGCACCATCGGCGACACCGATCTGACTCACGCTCAAGTCAGCCTTGGCCGCGCGTTGAGCCAGCAAACCGAACTGACATTTGGATATAACTACCACGACATCGGTGGCGTCACGATCGGTTCCGCGTTCACGGGTTTGCGATTCCGGTTCTGAATTCCTTCACTAAGCACCCGCAATAAAGTAAGTTAGCATTACCCAAGAAAAAATGACTGCCTATTCTCACGTCATCTGCAATCTTGGCCCCAGAGAACCTATGCACGGATGCTTACCAACATTTCAAGTCAGGTTTCCATACCGATGCACCGTTTCACTGATCGCTTGCTCGCGAAGGTAGTTCAATAGCTCGATGCGACCGTTTGCCAGTACCTGCGGTGAAACGATGAATTTGTTGCCGATCACCGATGCAGCAAATTGGTCGTGCTGGTAATCGCCCACGATTCGAAGCGTGCCATGGTTCAGCGTTCGAAGCCATTCCGGGAACGCAGCCGCCGACTCCACACGAACTTCGGCTGAAAACGCCCAACTGACCTCCGTCAGCATCGCTTCAATTTTCTCGTGCATCACATCCACGCTGATGAAAAGCGGGCAGTTCGTCAGCTGGCAGGCGGCGATCACTCGGGCGACCGCCAACAACTCGGCTGACTCAAGTCGATCCGCTTGTTGCAGGCGAAGCACGTGCTGTGGTTGAGGCCGATACTCGAAACAGTTCGTCTGGCCGCGTAACTTGGACGGATCATAGGAAATCGAAAACTCGCTCCTCCACCAATGAGAGTAGCTGGTGATCGACTTCGCCAAGGACTCATGCAACTCGGGCGGAAGGTGCTTACCGAGCGAACCGATCAACGCCTCGACCGTTTTGTTGGCAGGACTTGCCGGGTTCGGCATTGCCGAATCGTCGTCCGACCACTCACGAAACGCGGCCACATAATTCGGACCACCCGCTTTCACGCCGGGACCAACACTCGAGTCCTTCCAACCGCCGAATGGCTGTCGCTGCACGATCGCTCCGGTGGTGCCGCGATTGATGTAAGCATTCCCGACTTCAACTTCTTCTCGCCATTGGGCGATCTCTGCTGGATCAAGCGAATGGATTCCTCCGGTCAAACCAAACCGACTGCTGTTTTGGATACGAATCGCCTCGTCCAGATTCGAAACCCGAATCACTCCCAGGACGGGACCGAAACACTCGTTGGTGTGATACCACGATCCCGGTCGGACGCCCAGCCGAATTCCGGGCGACCACAAACAAGGGTTGGCATCAACCTGTTGAGGCTCAAGCAGCCAAGATTCTCCCTCGTCCAACTGAGTCAGCCCGCGCCTCAGGTTGGGATCGGGCTCGCGGATAACCGGAGTCACCTTGGTGGACGGATTCCACGCGGATCCAACCTTCAGACTGCTGGCCGCGTCCAACAATTGCAGTTGAAACTTGGGGCTGTCATAAATGGACGCCTCGACCAACGCCAAACTGGTTGCCGAACACTTTTGTCCGGCATGCCCAAACGCTCCCTGGACCAGATCTTTGATCGCCAGATCCACGTCCGCCGCTGCCGTGATGATCATCGCGTTCTTGCCCGAAGTTTCGGCGAACAATCTCAAATCAGGCCGCCACGACTGAAACAGTTGCGCGGTCTGAGTGCTGCCGGTCAGAATCACGGCATCCGTTCGAGGATCCGAGATCAATTGCTTTCCGACGGGGCCGTCCTTCATTGGCAAAAACTGCAAAATCTCCTTCGGAACACCAGCCTCCCACAAGCAATTCACCGCCATCCAACCGGTCAGTACCGTTTCGGATGCCGGTTTGAAAATCACCGCGTTGCCTGCCGCCAACGCCGCAAGAATTCCACCAACGGGAATCGCAAACGGAAAGTTCCAGGGCGGTGTCACCACCACGACTCCCACCGGAGTACTCTGAGCCCCATCGTGCGATCCATCTGGACAACCCTTCCCGTAGTAATTGGCAAAGTCGATGGCCTCACTGATTTCCACGTCCGCTTCTGTGATCGCCTTGCCCGCGTCCAGAACCATCGCGCCGACTAGGTCACATCTTTGCTGAGCGATAACAGCGGCGACCTGTCGTAAGATTTTTCCTCGGTCGTCAAAGCCTCGACTCTCCCACGCCGGTTGAGCCTCAACCACCGAAGCCAACGCGGCTTCCACATCGTCGCTGCTCGCCTGAGCAAACCGGTAAGGGACAACGCCCGGTCGAGAAGGATCACTCGCCGGTGCGGTTGGAGAGCGTGATTCAATGTTACCCGCCAGGCATAGAGGAACGTCATCGATCGTCTTTTCACTCCAACGATCGAGTATCTCGCTCGCCCACTGCCGATTGGCAGGCAAAGAAAAATCGGTATCTGATTCGTTCTGGAACGGATCATTGGCGCTACGTGTCACCGGAGTTTCGGTCAAGCGATTCTGAGTCCGACGCGGATGGCTTGCGAGATCTTCACTTTGAGCCAGTTCCATCGCCGCCGAGAACGCAACCGCTTGTCGCTTCCATTCATCCGAGCCTTCCTGCAACGAGAACATGGCCCCCAGAAAGCTGCCTTCATCGGTATTTTCATCCAAGCGCCGCACCAGATAAGCGACCGCCGCCTCAAACTCCTCGTCCTCGACAACCGGCGAGTACATCACCATTCCACCCGAACGCTTGCGAACTTCCAACGCCTGAGCGTTCGCCATCCCTTCGAGCATTTCGAACTCGACATGCTCCTCCACTCCGCGCCGCCGGCGCAACAATAGTGCGAGCGCGATGTCGAATAGATTGTGGCTGCCAACACCGATTCGAACGATCGAAGCATGCTCGGGACGAGTCGCATACTCAAGCATTCGTTTGAAATTTGCGTCGGATTCGACTTTCGTGTCGTATGGCGTTTGTGGCCAGCCATGCAGCGAAGCGTCGACCTTCTCCATCGCCAGGTTGGCTCCTTTGACGAGGCGGACCTTGATCCGTCCGCCAGTTCGAGCGTGACGTTCGATCGCCCACTTCGTCAACGATTGCTGGACGATGAACGAGTCTGGAAGATATGCTTGCAGCACCATTCCGGCTTCTAGCGTTTCAAACTCCGGCTCATCCAGAACAGATTGAAAAACATCCACTGTCAACTGCAAATCATGATATTCTTCCATGTCTAAGTTCACAAACTTTGGCGATCCGTTAGCCGTCGTGAACTTGATCGCCGTCCGATAGACTTTGCGCAGCCGATCTCGCATCATCTCAAGCGTTTGTAAATACCCGGTCAGCGAAACTTGGCTGGCGATCGCCGACAACTTGACTGAAACGTAATCGATTTCCGGTTGTTTCAGCCGATCGATACTTTCCTGTAGCCGCCGCGCGGCTTCTCGTTCGCCAAGTACCGCTTCCCCCAGTTGATGGTAATTCACGCGCATACCGGCATTTTTCCTAGACTGCAGGTACTCAGCGAGAGCCTCCGGCCGCGCGGGAACGATCACGTGCCGGGAGTTCTTTCGAATCCGATCCGTCACCAACGGAATCACCCATCCGGGCACCAAGGATGCTGACCAGTTGCCAATTCTAATTGCGAGCCGATCCATCAACGGCAAGTATTTGGGAAGACCGAATTGATCGATTAGGCTGCTGAGCCGGACCGCCGCCCGTTTTGGATCAGGAATTCGCAGCACTTGATCCGCGAGAGCCATCGTGAACTGCTTGCCACTCGGATCCTCCATCATTCGCCCCATCATGACGGAACGAGAACGCTCGTCGGACGTTTCAAAAGCTCGGGACGCGTGCAACAATTCGCTCGCCAACTCGATCACTTCATCAGAGGTCGGAATCGAACCTAGAGCCTCCTCCGACCATTGCAAATTCTGATTCACGATCTCTCCATTGACTCAGCAGCGTATCCCAAGAATCCAACCGCTCTTTATTCCTGCGGTTTGCGCATGTTCGACAAGATAAAACGCAAAACTGCATCGAATACCCCGCGGAAAGCCGAAAAAAATCGGCAAAAGTGCGACACGACTGACGCGCGATCCGCTCGCATCAAAAAAATATCAGGACGATTCACCCTATCGTTGTAATAAACCTTACGTTTTTCCGGCAAAACAGAAAAAAAATCCCCCGATCCGGTCGAGGGCAGGTTCTGCGACATATAGTTCTTCTGAGTCCGTTGACGGACTTAGGCGAATCGACTGACGGCCAAACGGTTTGTTAAAGTCGTCTTTCGCTCCCCGAAAGCAACGTTTTTTGCACTCTCCTAACGGCTCCATTTTTTGGTTTGGAGCGAGAAGGCCGATCGGAATCAATTAGAAAAAATGTACAAGTCCATGCCGTCGAAATGGCCTGACGTAAGCACGCCTTCGGAATCCGTGAACAGCTACGGTTTCTTTGAAGGAAGGTATCTGGAATTTGAATCGATCACCAAGTGAGTTGATCTCTAAAAATATTTGAAGCAACGTGACCGCCGTTCCTTCATGTTTACCTTGAAACCTGTTCCGTCGCTTAAACCGGAGCCCATCGACGTGCATTTTGCATCCCAATTATTCAGGCTTGCCCCAAGAGCCAAGCTTAAATGTCGCAGACGGAGTTGGCAAGATAAGCGCAACGGTGTCGCTGCTGTAGAGTTCGCGACCGTCGCGCCTCTGGTCATCCTGCTGATCTTTCTGATGATTGAATCGAGCCGTTTCCTATTGGCACTCCACGCGACCACTGGTGCTGCAAGATCCGCTGCAAGAGCAACCGCCATCGCGGGAGTCTCTTTAGACGATGCCACGAGGATCGCCAAAGACTATATGTCGGCAAGCTCATTTGCACCCGACACCGTTACCTTGGACATCGAACACCTTCCATCAACGGCCGACAACATGACGCAAGTTTTGTGCACGGTCACGATTGATTTTGATGCCGTCAGTGTGATCGGCGATCCGTTCAGCATTGGCGCCCACATCGTTACGGGGACCAGTGCGATGCTGGCCCCGGACCCTGAATGATTGCCACCGAATTGTCGACGTGATGGTCCGCTGTCACTGCTCTAAACGACTAAAGAAGAGACTCAACGATGCGCACAACAAACCTATTTTCTTCGCCCACCAAAGTCCGTCGAACAGGAGCGGTAATCCATCTTGTCGCACTCATGCTGCCCATTTTCATCGCCTTCATTGCATTTGCCGTCGATTACGGCGTGATCAATTTGGCGAAGCATCAACT
>CALFWL010000158.1 GCA_937928215.1 uncultured Pirellulaceae bacterium
GGTCTGCTGTTGGCGAATAGTGCCATGGTTCGCACCTCACTAGAACTCTGAAGTACACCCGGGAGGATTCGAACCTCCAACCTTCGGTTCCGTAGACCGACGCTCTATCCAATTGAGCTACGGGTGCCTGTTTATCACGAGATGAAAGATTCTAGTGAACCATGCTCGTATCGTAAATACCCGGCCGTTTCTTGAGCCGGGAAATGCTCGAGACCCAGAAAATGAGCGATGGGCGAATAATCTCGACGGACTTGGTTCGTCTTTCGCACTTTCTCATAATCTCGCTAAGCGAAGGCTGTATTTCGAGGACTCGTCAACGCTTGCCTCGAAAATGGCAGATCGGAAATCGCCAAGAACGTGAATATAATCAAACTCTGCGAAAGCCAAACTTCGCACTCGCCAAGAAATAACTGACGGATCTGAGTACTCGAATTCCACGTATTTCACCGCCAAGTCGTCTTGTAAATCCGCTGGTTATTGTCTCGCGAGTGCCTAGTGTTTTTACCGGTAAAATTTGGCCCGGTGATAACGCAATCGATCGGACGGCAACAACTTATCAAGTCGCCGCCCCCGAAACTTTAGGTGCAACAAAACAGCAGATGAGCCTCGCTGGGCTGGATTCCGACCTCCAATCGCGTGGGAGGTCGGCAACATCATCCAACTTTGCGTCGTAGCGGCACCACTCGATTTAACAGATTGACCAACAGATTTATTCAACCGGCAGGTGAATCAAGCACTTTCTGTCGTTTCTCGCTCAGCACAATCGGCGACAGGTTTCGAGCAAACACCGCAAGAGGCCGCAACGTCGCTTCCGTCACTTCCTGAATTGGCCATCGTGGAGATGCCTCCGCACGAGCCCGTGACTGGCTTGTTGGCAAAGATCGATCCGACAGCCATGCCGATGATCGCGATCGAGAATATGAGCAACGCTGCGAGGAAGGTCGGCCAGATCGACGCCGAGTCCGAAGATGTCGTGCTGTCCTTCAAAGAGCGGTCGTCGGACAGATCATCGAAAAACGGAAACGCCTCGGTCGATCGGACGATCAGATTTCCATCGAATCCACCTGCTCGGTCAATCGTCAAAAGAGGGAACTGGTTCTGTTCCGCCAGTTGATGGCCGCGTTTGGAGCCAACCACCATCACCGCAGTTGCCAGAGCATCGGCAGTCATGCAGTCGTCAGCGATCACGGTTGCCGAAGCTAGGAAATGTTCGACAGGTCGGCTTGTTTCCGGATCGATCGTGTGCGAATAGTGTTTTCCGTCGTGCGCAAAAAAATTGCGATAGTTGCCTGAAGTCGCCAACGCCTGATTGTGCAGCGGCACTTTCGCCTGAATCGCGCGAGTGCTTTTGGACGGACGTTCCACTCCGATTCGCCAAGGTTCTCGCTTTGCATCGCGATACCCCATCGCGTAGACTTCGCCACCAACCTCGACCATCGCATGTTCGTATCCCAGCGAGGCCAGCGTTTTGACTACTTGGTCAACCGCATAGCCTTTCGCGATTGCTGAAAGATCGATTTTCAGATTTGGATCCGATTTTTTTATGGCGGGTGGATCGAGCCTGACACTCAGTTTTCCGTTTTCCAGTAAGCGATGAAGCTTCGCGATTTCGCTTTCGTCAGGCAGTTCGAACGCTTTTTGATTCGGCCCGAAATTCCATCGTTCGACTGCAGAAGCGACGCGGATGTCAAACGCTTTGTCGATGTTGTCGTTGACCTCGATCGCACGTTCGACGACTTGAGCGGTTTCAAGTTCGACTGACAACCAATCGGTCGAATTACTTCGATTGAACCGACTGACGTCCGATTCGTCCAGATACGTCGACATCAACTGATTGATTCGATCGAGCGTCCGTTTAATCGCCGCTTCGGTTCCCGAACGGTCTGCTTTCTGTGGAGGGGACGCGATTACTACGGAGTACGGCACTTGCCCCATTGTTCGGCCCGTGATAAGCCAGCGACTAGGGTCCACGCCGTTGCTGAGCTGAGCATGGACCGTTTGCGGAACAAATGCGTTGACGAGGAACAAGAACACCAAAAAAAATTGTGGCGTTCCAACTGGTGCGAGGCTTTTTGACATCTTAGTTCGTCTTTCGTACTTTTTCAAAACCCCGTTACGCGAAGGCTGTTTTTGGGAATCGGCGACGCTTGCCTCAAAAATGGCAGATCAGAAATCGCCAAAAACGCGAGTATAATCAATTTCCGCGAAAGTCGAATTTAGGTGGTTTGCGGTCGATTGGTTTTGAGCCCTGAGCCAATTCAAGAAATTCGCCACGAGTGAAAAATGCCAAACTAGTGGCCTGATGTTTCGCGAGTTGTTATTTGGCCTTCGGAACATCTTCTGGATCGGCAGCAGAAGGTTCTGCCGCTTCCACCGGCTTTTGAGCATCAGAATTTGATTCGCCTACGCCGATACCAGCAGGTTTTTTCATTTCCGCGGTTGAAGGTTCTGCTGTTGGTGGGGCTTTCCTGTTTTCTTCAGGCGGCATCCGCTTGATCTCGCCTTTGATCACATTTTTTTCATCGGTGGTAACTGACTTTACTTTCGCGTCGGAAAGAGTCTCGATCTCCAGAGCGTCAACGTCGACCTGGTTCTTGTCCAGTCGGGTCCCGTTGAGCAATCCAGCTTCTAGGAGAGACAGGAAAGTTACAGGCTTTTGTTCTACCGTCTTCAACGCGATGACAAAATCTTTGACCATTCGCTCCTTGAACTTTTTCTCGGCTTCTTCGCCTTTCGCTTTCGCGTCCCGATATTGTTGGGTGATTTGCTTGTCTTTGAGTTCATTGTAAAGCAGTTTTCCGAACGCATTGCGAATTTCTTTATCTTTATTGTCGGTGTGACAAGCCTTGCAGGACACCGACTTTAACCGATATCGCTGCTGTAGCGCTTCTTTGAATTCGTCGTGAGCGTTCAACGAAGAAGCTGCCAACAGCGATACAATCAAGAAGGCTGTACTCTGAAGACTCACAGATGCAAATCTGCGATGCGAACGTCGAAAATAAGATGACAACAAGTTTCTAAACATGATTTCGGTTGCGGTAAAATTGACATGGTTCGCACACAGACCAACTTGTCAGCTTGGTCTTAGTTTTGAAGTACCACAACGTACCCAACAACAGGATGGTTCGCAAATACGGCTCAAATATCCGCTGAAGATTTGTCCGAATACAAAATACTTGATTTAGATCCATTTGCTCGCGTTCGATCGGTAATGAATCAATTCCATCCGGTAACTTGTTTATCCGAGAGTACTGAGCTGATCAAACAGCCTTTAATTTGAGCGGAAGGTAACGGTCGCGCTAGTGCGACGAACCAAAAAACGCGTGAATTTTACGTCGTCGGAAATTACTAACCGCCAAAGTCGTCAAAAGCGATGTTCTCGGGTTCTACGCCAAGATCGTCCAGCATTCGGAAGACCGCCGCATTCATCATCGGCGGACCGCAAATGTAATACTCGATGTCCTCAGGCGCGGTATGGTCCTTGAGGTAGTTTTCCAGCAGAACTTGGTGAATGAACCCTTTGTAGCCGGTCCAATTGTCCTCCGGTAAGGGCTCGGACAGTGCGATATTGAATTGGAAATTCGGGAATTGCTCCTCGATCGCGCGGAAATGTTCGATGTAGAACAGCTCACGGAGACTTCGACCACCGTACCAGTAGCTGACCTTGCGGCCGGTTTTCAGATTTCGGAAAAGTTCGAAGATGTGGCTTCGCAGCGGAGCCATTCCCGCTCCACCACCGATGTAAACCATCTCGGCTTCCGTATCTTTAATGAAGAATTCGCCGTACGGGCCAGAGATCGTAACCTTGTCGCCTGGCTTCAGATTAAAAATGTAGGAGGACATCTTGCCAGGTGGCACGTCAGGCTGTCGCGGCGGAGGGGATGCAACGCGAACGTTCAGCATGATGATACCTTTCTCGCCCGGATAGTTCGCCATCGAGTACGCTCGGATGACATCGTCGTCCACCTTGGACGTGTATTGCCAAACGTTGTACTTGTCCCAGTCCTCGCGGTACTCCTCGCCGATCTCGAAGTTTTTATATTCAACGACATGAGGAGGGCATTCAATCTGAATGTACCCACCCGCTTTGAAATTGACGTCTTCGCCCTCGGGCAGTTCAAGGACTAGTTCCTTGATGAAAGTCGCGACGTTGTCGTTGCTGCGAACGGTGCATTCCCACTTCTTGGTGTCGAATGCCTCAGGAGGAACTTCGATCTCCATGTCTTGTTTAACGGCAACCTGACAGGAAAGACGGCAGCCTTCCTTCGCTTCTCGCTTGGTAATGTGCCCTTCTTCGGTCGGCAGGATGTCGCCGCCTCCGCTGAGAACTTTCACTTCGCACTGAGCGCAAGTTCCGCCCCCGCCACAGGCAGACGAAACGAAGATTCCCTGATTCGCTAAGGCGCCCATCAGTTTGCCACCGACTGGAACTTCAATTTCCTTTTGCCCGTTGATCGAGATCTTCACGTTCCCGCTGGCTACGAGAGCCTTGCGCGCCACCATGATCAGAGAGACCAACGCCAGAACAACGCCGGTAAAGATCGCTATGCCTGTCAGAATTTCCATGACAATTTCTACTGAAAGAAGTAAATCGCTATCGTGTTATCTTGACGAATACTCAGCCAAGACGAACCTAGATTCCCAAAAACGCCTGAAAGCCCAAGGCCATCAAACCAACAATCACAAACGTGATTCCAAGTCCGCGAAGCCCATGAGGGATATCGCTGTACTTGAGTTTTTCCCGGATACCGGCCAAGCCAACAATCGCCGCCGCCCAGCCAAATCCGCCCCCCAAACCAAACACCACGCTCTCGCCGAAGTTGTAATCTCGTTCGACCATAAACAAGGTTCCACCAAGAATCGCGCAGTTGACGGTGATCAATGGCAGGAAAATACCCAACGCCGCATGTAACGCAGGCACGAACTTGTCGAGGAACATCTCTAGAATTTGAACCATCGCCGCGATCACGCCGATGTAACAAATCAATCCTAAAAATGTCAGGTCTGCACCAGCAAAGTAAGCACCTTCTTTGAGGAGGTGATTGTAGATCAAGTTATTGATAGGAACCGTGATCACTTGGACCACGATCACCGCGGCTCCAAGACCAAGGGCCGTTTTCACATTCTTTGATACCGCAAGGAATGTGCACATCCCAAGGAAGTAGGCCAACGCGAGATTGTCGACGAAGGCTGACCGCAGAAATAATTCAAGATAATCGTACATGGTTACGCTTCCTCTACCTGATCAGGATAGAACGTCCGGATGACCCAGATGGCCATGCCGATAATGAAAAATGCACTTGGAGAAAGCAGCAACAAACCATTGGGTTCGTACCAGCCACCTTCGCTTTGAAGCTTGAGCAATTCGATACCAAACAGTTTGCCGCTACCGAACAATTCGCGGAAGAAGCCGACAACAATCAAGATAAAACCGTAGCCCAGTCCGTTACCGATCCCATCGAGGAAACTGTCTCGTACGGTGTTTTGCATCGCGAACCCTTCGGCTCGGCCCATGACAATGCAGTTGGTGATAATCAGGCCAACGAATACCGAAAGCTCTTTGCTTAGGCTAAACGCGAACGCTTTCAGCACCTGATCCACCAAGATCACCAGCGATGCAATGATCGTCATCTGCACAATGATTCGGATGCTGCTGGGAATGCGGTCTCGGATCAGCGCAACGCCTGCACTCGAGAAGGCCGTCACCAGAATCACCGCGATCGACATCGTGACCGACGTCGAAAGTTTAGTGGTTACCGCCAACGCGGAGCAAATCCCGAGGATCTGTAAAGCGATTGGGTTGTTTTTGAAAACCGGATCGAAAATCAGGCTTGAGGCTGATGCTTGCTTAGCCATTTGAGCCTCCCTTCTTTAAGGATGGCAGATTGGAAGTTGTTTTCGTTTTGGAGTTCTGGCTGTTGATGAACGGCATGAAGCCCTCCGGCCCCAGCCAGTATTCGAGCATGGAGGACACGCCATTGGAGGTGATCGTCGCGCCGGACAATCCGTCGACTTGGTACTCGCCAGAGCCAGTGCCTTTGACGACCTTGATCGCGACTTCGTCACCCTTGTAGATCTTTTTCTCTTTCCACTTGGCTTTCCAGCTAGGATTCATCACCTCGCCACCAAGTCCGGGAGTCTCAGCCTGCTCATAGAATGTCAGACCTGCAATGGTCTGGAAATCTGGCTCTACCGCAAGATAGCCTTTCATCATTGACCAAAGGCCTTTGCCTCGAACCGGGAACACGTATTTGCTGACCTTCTTGCCGTCATCGTCCTTCATCACGTAAACGTGCGAGTACTTTTCACGGTACTTGATGCCCGCAAGGTCTTCTCCCGAAGGGATCTCGTCGGCGACCGGTTCTTTCTTGGACTTGGACGCCCAAACCTGATCGTAATTGGCAAGCACATCCGCGATGTCATCCCCCAGATCCTTGCCCGCTGCCGAAACGGCTTCGTCCACCTGCTCGACCGCTTCCTTGCCGGTTTCAAGATCGATGATTTTGACTTCGAAGCGCTTTTCAAAAAGCTCTTCGATGCCGCCACCCTCTGCAATCTGTTCGGGCGTAAACCCAACGACTTGCAGCAGGTTGCTTTTTCGGTCCAGCGTCACGTTACGATTCTGTCTCTCTTTCAACCCAAGGGCCGCAGCAGAGACCAAGAACGAACAAACAAGGCATAATACTGTGGCCACAATAAACGTATTGGCCAGACTGTCTCGATTTTCAGCTTGCATAGCGAGCCAACCTCCGTTTCACATTTGCCTGAACCACACACCAGTCAATCAATGGAGCGAAGACGTTAGCAAACAAAATTGCCAACATGATTCCTTCCGGGAAAGCAGGGTTCATCGAACGAACCAAAACCGTCATGAATCCAATCAGGATCCCGTACGCCCAGCGACCGGTGTTGGTCATTGAGGCAGACACCGGGTCGGTTGCCATGAACACGGTTCCGAATGCAAACCCTCCGATGACCAGATGCCACCAAGGAGCAATATCAAACGCGGGTGACGAGCTGACCGCATTTAGGAAGAGTGAGAAGCCTGTCATCCCAATCAGTACCCCCGACATGATTCGCCAAGACCCGATGCCGGCGAGAATCAGGATTGCGGCTCCAATCAAGCAGGCAAGAGCCGACGTTTCGCCCATCGAGCCATGCACGTCACCGATGAAGTAACTCAGCCATGTCCCACCACTTTCCAGTTGCTGCCCCACGGCCGACAAGCCTTCGTAACCCTCTTGTGGAGCCGTTGCGACAGCACCCAAAATCGTCGCTCCGGAATAGCCGTCCACTGCGGTCCAAACTGCATCGCCACTGATCTTGGTCGGATAAGCGAAATACAGAAACGCTCTGGCTGTGAGAGCGACATTCAAAAAGTTTTTACCCGTACCGCCGAAAATTTCCTTGCCAACAATCACGCCGAAAGCGATTCCGACAGCGACCTGCCACAGTGGAATCGTCGGAGGCAGCGTCAGAGGAAACAGCATTCCAGTAACAAGGAATCCTTCGTTGATTTCGTGCTTACGAATGATGCTGAAAACCACTTCGCAATGGCCGCCCACGAACATGCAAACGGCGTAGACCGGCAGAAAATACAGCGCCCCATGGATAACACAGCGAATCAAGCTGCCGAAACTGAGGAACCCCCCCGGGTCGGACGTGTAGGCAAGTCCCATGGCATCCATCAAGTCGAACCGCCATGTGCCGTTCCAGACCGCGTCAAAAAACGTGTCGCTTGATGGGACTGCCTGCCCTGCTGCAAAAATCTTTTGAGCCTGATAACCCGTGTTGTACATGGCCATGAAGATGCACGGCAACAATGCCACGATCACCATCGACATCATTCGCTTCAGGTCAATCGCGTCGCGAACATGCGTGCTGCCATGAGCAACTTCGCCCGGTGTGTACAGGAACGTATCGTTCGCTTCGTACAGCGGGTAAAGTTTTTCCAGCGGAGCACCCGGCTTGAATAGCGGCTCCAGTTTATCCAGTATGGATCGTAACATTGGTGATTAACCTTCCTTCTCAATCGTGGTCAGATTCTTCCGCAGAATCGAACCGTATTCGTATTTGCCTGGGCAGACGAAGGTACACAACGCCAAGTCATCTTCCGCCAGTTCCAACGCACCCAACAGCTGTGCCTCCTCCGTATCGCCGACGATCAAAGAACGCAATAACTGAGTCGGCAAGATGTCGAGCGGCATGACATCTTCGTAGGAACCGATCGGGACCATGGCTCGCTTGCTGCCGCCAGTGCTGGTCGTCAAGGGGAACAGCTTGTTCTTCAGCCAACTGCCCGCGTAGACACGAGTCGTTGTGAACTTGTCGAAGCCGGGCATTTGCCAACCGAGAAACTCACGCTTGTTGCCTTCTTCCAGCACGGAAATCTGACTGTGAAAGCGACCAAGGTAGTTCTTTGTCGGCGTCGACTGACGACCGGAAACGATCGAACCGGAAATCACTCGCGCGTTATTCAAGTTAGGCTCAGCGACTCCAATCACGTCATCGAGGCACGCTCCGAGCCGGGTTTTGTAAAGTGCGGGTTTGCCGACACGAGGTCCCGCCACCGAGACAACTCGTTCGGTCATCAATGTACCGGTCGTAAACAAATGCCCAATCGCGATCACTTCTTGGTAACCGATATGCCACACGGTCTTGTTGGCGTTAACCGGATCAAGAAAGTGAATGTGAGTCCCCGGCAATCCGGCCGGATGAGGTCCAGAAAATTGCTCGACCTGAACATCGGGAATGTTATCACCGGGAACTTCCGAATCCGCCGCAGCACAAACGTAAGTCTTGCCGCGAGTCAACTTGGAGATCACCGTCAAACCACTAACGAAATGCTCTCTGTTCTGTTCGATAATGACTTTTGGATCAGCAGCCAAAGGGCTTGAGTCCATCGCTGTGACGAAAATTGAATTCGGCTCACTCCCCAACTCAGGTACGCGACTGAAAGGCCGCGTCCGAAACGCTGTCCACAACCCGCTCTTGACCAGAAGTGACTCTGCCTGAGATCGATCGACCGAACCGAGTGAATCGAACTTTTCAAACGATTCCTGCTCGTCGCCGTCCAGATCAATTTCAATCGACTCAAACTTCCGTTTGTTGCCACGGTTAATCGCCTTGACGGTGCCGGAGCCCGGGGACGTGTAGATGACACCAATCGTTTTTTTATCTTCGAATACCGGCTGGCCAAGTTTCACCCGGTCACCTTCTTGAACCAGCATGGTCGGTTTCATCCCGACGTAGTCATCGCCCAACAAGGCAACGGAACTTACTGGGGAGCCAGGATGGATGCTCTGAACGGGCTGCCCGGAGACAGGCAAGTTCAGGCCCTTTTTAATTTGATGAACCATATTTTTACCTTGTGGAATTCAGTGCGGGTTACGCAGCCAACGCATCCGTGAGCAAGCTCAATAGGGTTGACTGATTGCTGATTCCAGTTTGTTAATCATCCTTTGAATTCATGCCGACCGCAGCGTCGATCACCGACACGCACCCGTCGACATCGTTCATTTTTTCACAATCATCCGTCACAAAAAACACGCTTTCGTTCCAAGTGCAATGCCGGTAGATGCTGCCAAAGGCGGAAGGTACTAGAGCACAGTGACCAGACATCGCCCAATCGATGAAAAGCGTGCGAGTTTCGCGTAGAGTGGTCAGAAATGATTCTTGATCGACCACTAATCTTCTTAAGGTGAGTGAGTCTTCCACTCATGCGAAAGATGATATTCAATTCGCCGAAAACCACAAGCGACGATATGCCTTGATTGCTGGATAATCTGACGATCAAGTTCTGTCGCCAACGTTTCAAAAACACTCGACATAACCGTCAAACTCTGTCGGTGTCGCGTGACCGCAACGTGTCAATTTCGCGCAACAGCTTCGCATATCCTCTCGGCCTCTTCATTGGTGCCTAATGCGATGTTAGCGATCTTTTAACGGCGGGCATGTTCACAAAGAACGCGATTCAAAAAGTGTTGCGACTATGATTTCTGCGTATGACAGATTGCTTCTCCAAGTTGGCGCGGGATACCGCCGACCTGACTTCCGGTTCAACATGACGATTGACCACGTCGCAACCTGTTACATTCCTGTTCAGATTCTGTAAAACAGATGCTTCGGAATTCGAAACTCAACTTTCATCGCAAATGGAGTCAGACCATGCAAGCCAGAACCATTGTCATTATTGCCGCCGGTATCATCGGAGTCGTTTCAAGTTTCGTTGGTGCTGCCGAGCCAGTCGGACCTTCCACCGCTGTCGTTGTGCACTGTCAGGTTCCATGTGGCATTTACACCGATCAGTTGCGGTTTGAGTCCATGCTTGAAGACACAAAGACGATCGCCAAGTCCATTGGACAGATCGCTGAATTGACGAATAAAATGCAGAACGGCGAGCTCGACCCAATGACGTTCAATCAAGCGTCTCGATGGGTTGCCACGAAAGAAGATCATGCTTCCCACATTCAGGAAGTCGTCGCCCAGTATTTTCTTGCTCAGCGAATTAAATCAGACAACGCCGAGTACACCAACCAGTTGATCACGGCTCACAAGGTCATCGTCGCAGCGATGAAAACCAAGCAGGCCGCCGACCCTGCAACGGCGGATGCTCTGAAGAAATCAATTTTAGATCTGTACCGCGCCTACGAGGGCAAAGAGCCAAACTTTTCAGATGATCACTGAGTCAGACGATCACTGAGTCAGACGATCACTGAGCAATCAAAAGCATCCCGAGACTCCAAGGATCCGAGGTCTCGGGGAGATTGCCGTGTAGGCAAGTGGGCAGGCGTCAAGACTTGGAATCGACGTCGAACTTGAAATCTTGAACTTCTCCGTCGTCCTCTACGTTGACTCTCAGAGGAGTGGTTTCGCGGTTGTTGTATTTGACCGGAACCACATGAATCAATTTGACGTCTCTGGAGGACGCTAGGAATGCATCATCTTCCGCGTCATTGCCGGTCTCTGACTTTTTCTTGCGTTCGGTTTTGTCGGACAGAATGGTCACGACGTATTCACCCGGTGGCACGCCATCCCCCATTTTGAGATACGAGATAACGAACGATCCGTCGGGGTTGATTTTACCGGAACCCTGCCGACCTCCGTCGACCGGATAGAACACGACCAAGCCGGAATCAACGGGCTTGCCGTCGACTGATATTGTTCCCCCAGCAAGCCGAGTGCTTCCATCCTCGCATCCAGCAGCCAGCGATAACAGGCAAATTACAGGAAAAATAAGCTTGAACATTAACGATTCCTAAAAAATCCTGCTTGTGAGACACAAAATGCTGCGGGCAAACTCGTGTCGGCCCGCAGCACCCAGAAATACAGATTCGCAACTAAAACGATGTATCTGTGATATCACCTTGATCGCATGAACCAACAGCCCGGTATGCATCGACATCGACGGTCTCACTTAGAAAATCGACGTGCCCATCACCGAATACAAAGTTTGTACCTCCGCTGTGCTGGCTGGTGAACGGAGTGTCGTGGTAGTGGGAGCCATCATCCGTTCCTAGCGTTCCATTTGGGGGAATGAAGTTGGGGTCATTGATCGGTGAGAACACTGTCAGTACGAAACGTCCCGGGTTCGAGGTTCTATTCCGTGACCTTTCCAGCGGTCCCCCTCCGGTTCCACTATTCCACCACCAAGGCGCCCAACCATTGCGATTGTCGGTGAATGTAGTCGCATTGGCCGTCGAGGGCGAGAAACGCTGAGGTACAAATGTTTCACCGATCATGATCGAGTTGGATGTTCCATCAGTCAGTTCTTCGATTCCCCGACCTCGGGCGAATGAGAAAACACCATCTGCGTAAACATCGCCTCGACCGCCAAGGTTTCGGCCGTTGAGGCCGTGCTCGGCTTCATTCGCCAGATAGGTCGAGCCTTGGACACCGAAGTAGTCCCTAGCCCACTCTGGAGTGTCATTCGAGGGGCATTTCATCAGCGGGATTCGCACCCTGAGTCCGTAGCCATTACCGTTGAATTGTTCGGCAGCCTGACCGATAAAGTTAAAGTCGTACCCGACAACATTCCCCGACGCATCTTCAACATTGTCTAAAACGGCTTGTTGCTCAACAAAGGGTAGCATCTGGACAAACAAGTTACTGCCTCGGTAAGAGGCACCGTTTGCCGGGCCTTCCATGCCGTCATTATTGTGAAAGATTGCCTCAGCTGCGGGGTACTCGCCTTTGGCAGACTCAAAATTCAAACCACCCAATCCCCATTGTTTCAGGTTGTTTTGGCACTGCGACCGACGGGCCGCTTCACGAACCTGCTGAACTGCGGGAAGAAGCATCCCGATCAGTATGCCGATAATGGCGATGACGACTAGCAGTTCAACCAGCGTGAATGCTCTTGAGCGATTCTTCATGACGTGACCTCGTAAATCGAATAATGAAAAAAGTTTGCTGGCAACTGAAGGGAACGCAGAGTTATGAGAAAAAAACACCCAACACGACGTGTGAAACCAGCGCTTAAAAGCCGTTTGGATTAGGTATAATACACATTTACCAGCTAAATACCAAGTTAATTAGGGCGTTCTCTTCCGCAGAAATCATCAGTCGCGGCACTTCAATGCCGCTTTCAGTCTTTTTTAGGGCTAGCACTTGCGTCGTCACAGAATGCCCCAAGAAGAATTGGCCGTTGGTTGGGAAGGACTATTAGGTAACAATGTCACGTTGTCTGGTGCGCAAAGCATGCGACGTTCACTCAGAACTATCCAAGAAACATGGGGCGAACCGTGTCGGCTGTTCACGCATCCGCGTGACGACTGCTGCCAAGAAGTGGTCGCTGAACTGGAATCATTCTTGACGGGCAAGAATGGCTACGCATTGAAGAGTCTGCATGAAGCCGGTGAGTATCTACCTGCTTTCCAAAGTCTGGAAGTTCCGGACACGCTCCATCGAAATCTGCTGAGCATCAACGCGATTGAAAACTCATTTCGCAACACGCTTGGGCGGGTGACTCATTTTCGCGCAGTGCCGATCAAGCAACTCATTTGCGCTGCTGGAACTAAAGAAGGGCCTCCGGCTGATCTTTTGGGCAAGGAACTGCCGAAATCAACCGCCACATTGCAGGCAAAAAAAATGCCCTCGTTTGGATTGCTCAAACAAACACGTCATCTAAATTTACCAGAGACCGTAATCGAGTTTAACAATCATTGGGTCATCCGTGGCGTTCTTGGGTGACCCAGCCTTTGCCTCGCATTAACTGCGAAGTTACCCGACTTGGCACCCGCAAACATGCAACCCCGCGATGCTTAAACAGAGTTGCACTTTCTGCGTCTCACAATCAGCCTTCTTCACTGGTTCTTCGTCGAAATTTCAATCTTGAAATCCTGAACGTCGTCCGCTGACTCGACTACTCTCTCCAAGGGCGTGGTGTCGATGGAATTGTAGATCACTGGTACGACATGTTCGAGCTTACCCCGCATGTCGTCGAATGCCACTTCGTCTTCCTCGCTGAGAGCGTCAGGTGTTTTTTGATTCGGTGACATCGGAATCCATTTATCACCGACGATCACCACTTTGTAGGTACCCGGCGGAACGCCATCCCCCACTTTTTTGTAGGACAGAACGAAGGTGCCGTCGCCTTTGATTCTACCGGATGCGGATCGACCTCCGGCCGTTGGATAAAAGGTGACAGTCCCGTTTTCAACGGGTTTGCCATCCACAACGACCGAGCCACCGGCAGGACGGGTGTTAGGCACATCACAACTGATGCACAGCAGCAAAAACAAGCAACCGATAGCGGCAACCGCAATTCTGAACATTGAAACTCTCTCTCTTGAGGCCAATCGTCACCAACTACAGTGACGATTGGTTGATTCAGTAAATAACAAATGCATCAACCTCCGGCATTACTCTGCCGCACTGAAAATCAGTGAAAGCGGGCGTTCAACGCATCAACGGCTACCTTGTGCCTAACCCTTCTACAGCTAACTGCCTTTTTATAGGCCGCTTTCGTCTAATACACCGCTGCTGTCCATCGAACCCGCTTCTGCCAAAACAATAACATCTGCTTCGTCCGACACCAACCGGACGTGACCATCCGCAAAGGCGAAATTTGCTCCGCCGGGATGTACGCTTGAAAAAGGGTGGTCGTGAATCGTTTCAGCCAAGGCAAAAGATTCCCCGTCTTCAAAGAAGTTAGGATCGTTAATCACTGAATTCAGAGTTAACACAGACCGAGGTGGGTTGACAAAAACCTGAGTTCCCCCGCCACCTCGCCAATCCGCATAACCAGCAGACCGGCGACCTTCGGGGAACACTCTGTCAACGGGGTTGGAAAACACTCTTAGGTAGTTTTCGCCGAGTACCAGAGTATTGGAAGTTCCGTCCGAAATATCAGCAATCGAACGAGCGATCGCTTCTCCAAAGACTCCGTCTGTGTGAATAAACCCGCGTCCGCCGGGATTGCCGTGGCCGCGGTCCGTTGAACCTTGGACTCCAAAATAGTCACGTACTTCCGGTAGATTGTCATTGGAAGGGCAGCGGAAAGCCGGGATCGCTTGATCGAGTTGAGCCCGAACATCCGCCAAGTTGGGGTCGTTGGGAAAAAGCTGATTTGCTGGCGATCCAATATTCTTCCTGAAGTCGTAATTGACAGCGTCCAGAATGCTACCTGCTTCGATAAACGGAAGCAGTTGAATAAAAAAATTACTTCCCCGTTTTTGTTTCGGAACATCTGCAAACCGTAGTTCGCCCGGAGGGAATTCACCACGAGCCGACTCGTAATTTAAAGCCCCCAGCGATAGTTGTTTCAAGTTATTTTGGCACTGCGTTCGACGGGCCGCTTCACGAACCTGCTGAACGGCGGGAAGAAGCATCCCGATCAGGATGCCGATAATAGCGATGACGACTAGCAATTCAACCAGCGTGAATGCTCTTGAACGATTCTTCATGACATGACCTCGTAAATCGAATGGTGAAAAAAAAGACATTGCAGGCAACCGTGAAGAACACAAAGTTATAAGAAATAATGGCCAACACATCGTGGGTCGCCAAGGGTTCAAGGCTGCATACCATACAACACGGAATAATATACATCTGCCTGCTAAATGCCAAGTCGATAAGGGCGTTTTCCTGCTTAAAAAGCATGAATCACCGCTTAACAGTATCACTTTCTTTGTTCTCGGGCTTCAAACAATTGCCTTGACATGTGGCCAAGTGGCTTCGTGAGCGGGGTTTCGCGCTCATTGTAGGATCTGTAACATCCGTCGCAATGGTTCGGCCGCTCCCCAGAGTAACTGATCGCCGACCGTAAATGCCCCAAGATACCGATCGCCCATGTTCAGTTTTCTCAAACGCCCAACGGGGACGGACAAAGTTCCCGTAACCGCAGTCGGTGTCAGGTCGTTTATTGATGCATCACGTTCATTCGGAATAACTCTGACCCAATCGTTATGAGACGCTAAGATTTGTTCTATCTCTTCCACCGAAACATCCTTGGACAGCTTGATGGTCAGCGCCTGAGCGTGGCAGCGCATCGCACCGATGCGGACGCAGATTCCGTCAACTGAGATCGTATCGGCGTCTAGGCCGAGGATCTTGTTGGTTTCGGCTTGAGCTTTCCATTCCTCACGCGACTGGCCGTTGTCTAACTGCGAATCGATGTAAGGAATGAGGCTACCCGCTAGTGGCGCACCAAAATGGTCGATCGGAAATGAATCACCGCGCATCGCAGCGGCAACTTTGCGGTCGATGTCAAGAATCGCGGACGAGGGAGTCGCCAATTCATCGGCCACGCAACCATGAGCAACACCCATCTGCTTAAGCAACTCCCGCATGTTGTTCGCACCGGCCCCGGATGCTGCTTGGTAGGTCATCGCCGACATCCACTCGACTAGGCCAGCTTCGTACAGTCCCCCTGATGCCATCAGCATCAAGCTGACCGTGCAGTTGCCGCCGACCCAGGTCTTGCAGCCGAGATTCAGCGCTCGATCGATGATGGGGCGATTGACTGGGTCCAAGACAATGACCGAATCATCTTCCATCCGTAAAGCCGAAGCCGCATCGATCCAATGCCCTTCCCAGCCGGTCTCCCTCAGTTTGCCATAGACTGACTTCGTGTAGTCGCCGCCTTGGCAAGTGATAATCACGTCCATCGGAGCCAAGGCATCGATGTCCGTCGCGTTTTGCAGTACGGGCGTTTCTCTACCGACATCCGGAGCCTGTCCTCCCGTGTTGGAGGTGCTGAAGAAAACCGGATCGATCGAATCGAAATCCTTCTCTTCTCGCATCCGCTGCATCAGCACGGAACCCACCATGCCTCGCCAACCTACTAGTCCAACCTTCATCGCGTGACTTTCTTTGTATCAAACTTCTCTACGTCCATTTTTGTCATATCGACTAAGGACTTGCCAAACAATAACTACCAGATTCAGTTCCGTTTCGCTCGCTTAAAATCGGCAGGCAATGAATCGTTTACATCCGATAGCCTACTCGTTCGCAAGGTCTCCATTCGTTTTTCGCGTTGTGCTGCGAAGACGATCGGGTATCCCAAAGATTTGGTTACGTTGTGAGCAGCGATTGGAATACTGGGTATCGATAAGCTAAACGGTTTATTCAGAGATCGGCAAAACGGTTCGTTCTGAGGGCGGCCACCATCTCGTCAAAAGAAGCGTGCTATTTCCCACTCCATTTGCAAAACGAGGGTGCGGGTTTCTTGCGTATTCATTCGTGCCACAAAACGATCAGCACGATCAACGAATACGTCATTACTTTGGAACGGCCTGCCGAACCGCTTTCGTTTTTCGATTCTCTGCTGAGTCCAATCCTAAATGCTGCTTGCGATCAAGGAAAGTGACTCCGATTGGCCACCGTCACGAAAACCGTAAAAGAAACATCGTCGCTTGAGCCCCGGCTCCTGTACAGAAGGAAGATTGACGGCCTCGACCGCCTTGCGGATTGATTAAAGCGGGCTTTGGTGAGAATTGACGGATCACCGGCGATCTGGTTCTTCTGGATTGCCGGACGTTTTCAACAACTCGTGGCGATGCAATTTCTGGCGTTTCGCCCACGCATTGAACACGGACACAAATTACGTGATCATGTCGGATCGCAGTCGCAATGAGCGATTCATACTGCGCATAGCAGCTATGGCCGGAATGCATTTTGAAAATAGCTTGTGGTCGTGGATACTCTCAGCCGTTCGATAGACGGGCTTTGCGTAAGCACTTGCCCAACAATAGCTGCCAGATTTGATTTCATTTCGCTCGCCTAAAATCGGCGCTGAGTCAGGTTCATCTGGCAACTTATTGATTCGCAGGTGCTAAGCCGAAGTCCAAACCAGAATCAGGGAGATACCATGACCTCAATCAAACCGATGGCAGGGCCGAAGTTCACGTTAACGGCGGTCGGAATCGCGCTGTTTCTATGCGTACCCGTATTAGCGCGCGATACCCCGATTGCGGACCAGACAACCGAATCAAAGCAGAAAATCAAGGAGAAGAAGATGAATTCCCCAGCACAGTGTCCCGTTCTGGGAGCAGCTCAGCGTCATACCGCTGCGGGTGCTTACTCGAATGACCAATGGTGGCCGAACCAACTGAACCTACAGATCCTGCATCAGAACTCGCTGAAGGGAAACCCGCTGGGCGCTAATTTCAATTACGCCGACGAATTCAGCAAGCTTGACCTGACCGAGGTGAAGAAGGACATCGAAGCGGTTCTGACCGATAGCCAAGATTGGTGGCCGGCCGACTATGGAAACTACGGACCGCTGTTTATTCGAATGGCGTGGCACAGTGCGGGAACCTACCGTGTTACCGACGGTCGTGGCGGAGCCGGTTATGGAACGCAGCGCTTCGCTCCGCTTAACAGTTGGCCCGACAACGCAAACCTCGATAAGGCTCGGCGTCTGCTGTGGCCAGTGAAGCAGAAGTACGGCAACAAACTGTCATGGGCGGATCTGATGGTCCTGACCGGCAATGTCTCGCTTGAGTCAATGGGATTCGAGACTTATGGTTTTGCCGGAGGGCGTGAGGATGTCTGGGAACCTCAGAACGATATCTACTGGGGCCCCGAAAGCGAATGGCTGGGTGATAAGCGATACAGTGGCGAACGTGAGCTCGATAATCCACTCGCTGCCGTCCAAATGGGATTGATTTATGTGAATCCCGAAGGCCCCAACGGTAATTCGGATCCGCTTGCTGCGGCGATTGACATCCGCGAAACGTTTGCGCGAATGGCGATGAACGATGAGGAAACGGTTGCCTTGATCGCAGGCGGTCACACCTTCGGAAAAGGTCACGGTGCTGCTTCGGCAGACGAGTACGTAGGCGCTGAACCTGAAGGTGCTGGGCTTGAACAACAGGGGCTTGGCTGGGCTAACAAGTTTGGAACGGGTGCCGGTCCCGACACCATCACCAGCGGCCTTGAAGGTGCTTGGACTCAAACTCCAACCGAATGGTCGAACAACTATTTCGAGAACCTGTTTGCATTCGATTGGGAGAAGTCGACAACTCCTGCCGGCGCGACCCTGTGGGTGCCAAAGAACGGCGGTGGTGAAGGATCTGTCCCGGACGCCTTCGACGATTCGAAATCTCACCAGCCGATCATGTACACAACCGACCTCGCGTTGAAGTTGGATCCGATTTACGGCCCGATCTCGAAGCGATTCCACGAGAACCCTGATCAATTTGCCAAGGCGTTTGCCAAGGCGTGGTACAAACTGACTCACCGGGACATGGGTCCGGTTTCTCGATACCTTGGCCCTGAAGTTCCTGAAGAACAATTGATCTGGCAAGATCCGATTCCGGATGTTGATCATGAACTGGTTAACGAATCCGATGTCGCGGATCTCAAAGCCAAACTGCTTGATTGCGGGCTGACCACTTCGCAGTTGGTCAGGACCGCTTGGGCGTCTGCATCGACGTTTCGAGGTTCTGACAAACGAGGCGGTGCCAACGGTGCTCGGATTCGGCTGGCTCCGCAAAAAGATTGGGCCGTCAACAACCCTGAGCAACTTGCCAAGGCGCTTGCCGCGCTGGAGAAAGTTCAGGCGGACTTCAATGGCAGTCAGTCAGGTGGAAAGAAAGTTTCGCTGGCGGACGTGATTGTTTTAGGTGGTTGTGCGGCCATTGAGGCTGCCGCGAAACAGGCGGGGCATAACCTCCAAGTACCGTTCACGCCCGGTCGCACCGATGCTTCACAGGATCAGACCGACGTGGAAGCCTTCGCGGTTCTAGAACCCAAGGCCGATGGTTTCCGCAACTATGGTGGCCATGACCTTGATCGACCTGTTGAGGAAATGCTGATCGATCGAGCCCAATTGCTAACGTTGACCGCACCCGAGATGACCGTTTTGGTCGGTGGTTTGCGTGCACTGAACGCCAATGCGGATGGCAACAAATGGGGTGTGTTGACCGACAAGCCCGGTACCTTGACCAACGACTTCTTCGTGAACCTGACCGACATGAAGTACAAGTGGAAGAAGTCAGACCAATGCGAGTACTTCTTTGAGGGACTCGATCGTGAGACAGGCGATGTGAAGTGGAATGCGACTTCTGTTGACCTCGTGTTCGGATCAAACTCGCAACTTCGAGCGATCGCGGAAGTCTACGCCAGCGAAGGCGGGAAAGAGAAATTTGTCTCCGATTTCGTTGCCGCATGGAACAAGGTAATGAACCTTGACCGCTTTGACCTGAAGCCAGCAGTGCGGCTAGGGTCGAACTGAGATCTGGGCCATCACCGACTGGCCTGACAAACTACGTTCCTAGGGCGATCAGCGCCCTAGGTCGGCGTAGCTTCTCGTCGTTGGGACGTTAGGCCAAGCAACGTGTGCCACTTAAATGAGTGACGAACCATTTCGATGGACCGAGCGTCGGCGGCCCTAGGCGGCTCCGTTGCGGATCTA
>CALFWL010000159.1 GCA_937928215.1 uncultured Pirellulaceae bacterium
GTCGTCCCAGAAACCCCAGAGCAACTTCGGTGGAGCATAACCCAGTTTCGCGACACGATCGATAGTTTCGAGTGATCAGCCGGAAGAACAGGTGATTTTTCTCAGTGAAAGCCAAAAAACTCCCCTTCATCGACAAAACCCTGCTTTTCACGCGAACCGGGTTCAGGTAGCCGCAATTTTTCAGCAACAGCGACACTTTGGTTCGCCATCCCAAATGGGCTATTTGCCCGCTGCGATTCGTGCGTGGCAGCTGCCTGATGATTTGCCCAGACTTGAGTTTTGCGGCATCTTGTTCGCGGCGCAGTTGAAAATCGAATCTAAGCTGAATGCGACGGTCGCCATGCTGGCGGCGGCGTTTTTGCCTCCACGGCTTAGATCTTGATCTCAAACAGCAACCTTTCAGCATCGGCCCGTTGAGCAACTTCCTTCCGCACATCGGACAATACGAAATCTACAGTTCGAGTTTGCGAGGCCGCCCAATAAACCAAATCGAAGTTTTGCGAGACGACTTCACCGCCCGAACTGGAAAGCGCTTTACCTTTACTGTCGCAAGAAACTGACTTGCGATGATTGGCGGGTTTGGCGGATTCCTTGGCCATGTTGTGTTTGCAGACAGCACGATCGGCATAAGTCTCAGATTCGGAGCTTGTTGTCAGGTGCCGCCAGCTCGATGCGTGTTTCTCGTTTGACTGCAATAACCCAGCTTGTACATTTCCCGGCCGCTCTCGCGACACCGAAATTCGGCAGCCTCTTTATTTTTGGTACGGGTCCCGTTCTATGTCGAATTCACCTGTCGAACCGAACGCTGGTTTTCCATCGTGCAACGGAGAACCGTTGATACAAAGTGATTCGCCAACGACGGGATGGGTTCGTACTGAGTCTCAAATTCATTCGAGCTTGAACGAAGCGACTGCGTTAGAACGATCGCTTTTTGAAACAGAGCAAATTGAACAGGCTACTCTTCCTGATGTCGCGATCAGAAAGCTGATCATCCAGATCCCGTGCTTCAACGAAGCAGAGTATCTACCAGTAACCTTGGCTGAACTGCCACGTAAAGTGGAAGGTTTTACGTCCGTCGAGTGGCTGATTATCGACGATGGAAGCAGCGATGATACTGTCGAAGTTGCTCAAAGTTTGGGTGTCGATCACATTGTTCGGTTCCCCTCCAACCGAGGGCTCGCCCGAGCCTTTATGGCGGGGCTGGATGAGTGCGTGCGTTTGGGCGCGGATGTGATCGTCAATACAGACGCTGACAATCAATATTGTGCCGATGACATTCCATTGTTGACAACTCCCATCGTTGATGGAACTGCCGACATGATGATCGGTGCACGTCCGATAGGTGACACGAATCACTTTTCACCCGTGAAAAAACTACTTCAGAAAGTGGGCAGTTGGGTTGTTCGGCAGGCGAGTAACGCCGACGTGGATGACGCGCCGAGTGGCTTTCGTGCGTTCAGTCGTGACACCGCCATGCAGCTGAACGTGTTCAACGGTTACACCTATACGCTGGAAACGATTATCCAAGCAGGGCATAAAAATTTGGCCGTCCGCTCCGTTCCAATTCGCACCAATCCTGACTTGCGTCCCTCGCGATTGTTGAAAAGCATTCCCTCCTACGTGATGCGATCCGCGAGCACGATTATTCGAATTTTCATGACGTACCGGCCGCTTCACTTTTTTGCGGTGCCGGGCGTTGCCATGTGCTTGGCCAGTCTTTTGTTGTGTGGGCGTTACTTGGCATTCTGGCTGACAGGAAACGGTGGGGGGCACGTTCAGTCTTTGATTCTTGCTGGGATCTTGATGAGTGGCGGACTAGTTGGATTACTCGCAGGGCTCCTTGGTGATCTGATCTCGGTAAATCGCAAGCTGCTGGAACAAGTCAACTTGCGAACACGGATGCTGGAAAAGCAATTTCAATCAGGTGAGTTTCTAAAACGGTTGACGCCCTCGAATTCAGACAACTTGAACCATCGGTAGATGAGGTTGACGTGGGTAAAAGTCTTTCAGCTGACCAATTGCGTAAAAAGCTGCTGATGCTTCATGGACTGCGATACGCTGTGGCGTGCTGTCTGATGTTAGGGTTAAAAGTCCTCATCGCCAGCCTGCTGAGTTTTTGGCTAACGCCTGTTGCAGCTTATCTGATCGTTCATGTGATCGTCTTTTTTGTGTCTTACGCGATCCATTCGAAGTTCACCTTCAATGTGCCGAGAACTCGCCAGAGCTTGAGCAAGTACTTCCAAGCAGTGGTTGTGTTCAAAATCATTGATGTTGCCGGATTCACTTTGCTATCGTCTTATGGCCTTGACACGCTGGCAAGCATACTGATCGCGTCTGCCTTTGAGTTCGTGATTCGGTTTGTACTGGTTCGCGGTGCTTTGTTCAAGTTGTCTGCAAAGCATGAAACAACTTCGGTTGCTTCGCCAGCACATTCTTTGAATTGTTTGCAGCAATTAATGCACGGAGGAGGCAAACGCGGATGATACAGAAAATTGAAAATGCGATAGGAACACGAGACTGGACGCAAGATGATCTTGAAAAGTATCTTGGCCCGCATCAGGAAGCATGGTTCTCTTACAGCGCCGACGACTCCATTCGCAAGGGAGCTGCGTCTGGTGGTAGTGTCACAGCCATATTTTGCCACTTGCTGGAAACCAGCCAAATAGACGGCGTCCTTGCTGTGAAAACGATTGTCGAGGACGGCATGCCTCGCCCCGAGTTCTTTATTGCCAAGTCACGCGAGGAATTGCTTCGCGCGAGAGGCAGCAAGTATTCTGCTGTGTACTTCGCTCGGCACGCATTGCCGCTGTTGAAAGCGTTTGATGGCGATCTCGCCGCGGTTTTACTCCCCTGTGACGCGCGCGCCTTGCACTTGGCTCGCCAGCGAGACCAGGAACTGAACTCAAAAATCAAGCTTGTCATCTCACTGGTCTGCGGGCACAACAGTGAGCCGGAATTAACGCAGTTGGTCGTTGAAAAAATCTCAAGGGGCCGACCACCGCTCAAAGAGTTCATTTATCGCCAGGGTGATTGGCGTGGCGAAATCAAGGCGACTTTTGAGGATGGTGATGTCGTCACGACGCCGTTTTCGACTTTCTCTGACTATCAGAATCTGTACTGCTTTGCCCAGCGAAAATGCCATCACTGCTCGGACCATTTTGGCCATTTTTGTGACCTCTCAGCAGGTGACATCTGGTCGCCCATGATGCGACGCGAAAAGATCAAGCATACCGCATTGATCTTGCGATCTGATTTCGCGAGAAAGTTGGTTGCCGGGGCAGTTGCTGCAGGCGTACTGGTCGTGAGGCCAGCGACTGCGGAAGCGATCTGTGATGGCCAAGCGAGAACACTTCCGTTTCACTACAACACCACCGTGCGGTCTCGTGTTGGCCGTTTGTTTGGATTGAAAATCAAGGACAAAGCTCGCGCCAATGTACGCTGGTGCGACTATCTGGTGGCGTTGATTGCAATCTGCAATCAGCAAATTACCGCGACGGTGGTCGGTAAACGCCTGATCAAATGGGTTCCTCGCCCGGTTCTGCGAGCCTATTTGTATCTGTTTAAAGGACTGGAAAGTATCTAGTGATTGCCGCAACTAAAAAAGCTGCACCTCGAGTCGCGATTATTGGAGGCACCTTGTGGGGCAACCGCGGTGCCGAAGCCATGTTGACGACAACGATTGGACGCATTCGTGAGTTCATTCCCGACGCCAAATTCACCGTATATAGCTACTATCCAAGCGAAGACCGCGAATTGTGCAACGACTCGAACATTGAATTTCTCGATTGTCGCCCGCTAACACTTGCCCTGAAGACGTTCCCGCTCAGCCTATCCGCGTGGCTATGCAAATTGCTGCATCTGCCATTGCCCAACCATTGGTTCGGAAAAGAAGTTGATCGCATCCAGATGTCGGACGTTCTGATTGACATCGGCGGAATCACGTTTTGCGACGGACGTGAAAAATTCTTGCCATTCAACATCCTTACGCTGCTGCCAGCGGTCCTGTTGCGAGTACCGGTGGTGAAGCTGTCGCAAGCGATGGGGCCATTTCAAAGCCTGCTGAATCGGCTTTGTGCAATGCCGGTGCTCGTGCGTTGCGAGAAAGTATTCGCTCGAGGTGCGATCACCCTGTCCCATCTGGAATCAGCGGCGTTGCCGACCGAGCTTTATCAACAAGCAGCGGACATCGCGTTTTCGTACCGTGCCGAATTTTCCTTGACGGATGAAAACTCTGCGTTGGTTACCGAAGTGTGCCAATGGGCCGAACGGACGCGTGAAGAACACGCGAGACTGTTTACTTTCGTGCCAAGCTCGCTGGTGATGCAGAAGAATCCAAACTACGTTCAGAAGCTTGCAGATTGCATCGAAGAATTGATTGACTGCGGACATGATGTTCTTTTACTGCCCAATGCGACTCGCCAAGGATCGTCGAAGCCGCGCAATAATGATCTGGTTGCGATCAAATCCGTACTGGAGTCCGTGTCAAATAAAGACTCAGCGTTGTTGAACAAGGTTCGTGCCGTCGAGTTCGATGTCAACACGGCTGGGCTACGGAAGATGATGTGGGCATCGGACTTAGTCGTGACTTCGCGGTTCCATGGTATGGTTGCGGCTTTGGCGTTACGCATTCCAGTGTTTGTTATTGGGTGGAGCCACAAGTACGAAGAGGTTCTGGCCGACTTTGAGTGTCCGGCTAATGCCGTTGATCATGGGACAGGCACCGAGAACTTGACCAGTCGAATCATGCATTCGTTCAATGAAATCGACAGCTTGAAGTCTCTGATCGATGACAATTTGGAACGCATCGAAGCGTCGTCCAAGTCTCAATTCGATTTTTTGAAGAAGTTGTTGGTTTGCGAAGCAGAATCTGGCGATCATTCCGGTCGAAGCCGTAGCTCTACGCAAACTCGTACGGGGAAAGACAATGTTTGCATACCGTAACGATGGGGTTGGCAATTGGTTCATCACACTGTGGGTGTTGTTTCCTGTCGTTGTCTTCGCGTGGCTTGGGTTCCGGTCGCGGGTTTCGTTTCAACGGTCGATCAGGAGATGGCTTCGTACGCTCGGTCATCGGCAATGGGCTGCGATGGGGGTTCTGTTCTTGATCGTGCTTTGCGCGAACGTTTTGCTTGCCTGCATTCACTACCCTCAACCAAAGATTCACGATGAGTTCGCCTACCAGTTGGCGGCTGACACGTATGCCAGTGGTCGATTAACGAATCCGCCCCATCCGTTCTGGCAGCATTTTGAAACGTTTCATGTGCTGTCCCAGCCTACCCGAATGGCGAAGTATCCGCCGGGGTCCGGATTGGTGCTGGGATTAGGGCAACGCCTGACCGGTCATTCACTCGTGGGGTATTGGCTTGCGTTGGCGGCAGGAGTCGCCGCGTTGTTCTGGATGTTAAAAAGTTGGCTGCCGAATCGTTGGGCTTTCACCGGCTGTTTGCTGATCTCGATCAATCCTTACTGGTTGACCAATTGGGGGCAAACGTGGTGGGGCGGAGCAGTTCCGTTTCTAGCGGGCGCGTTGCTGTTCGGATCAATGAAACGTTTGGTTGATCAGTTTGAGCGTCTTTCGGTTAGAGACGCAGTGGTTTACTCTAGCGTCTTCGCCATCGCCGCTTCGATGCTTGCAATGAGTCGTCCCTTCGAGGGGCTGATCGCTTGCGCCATTTGCGGTTGCCTGCTGGCTCGTGGCGCGGTCACGAACTGGAGAAAAGTCGTCCCAAGAATTGCTCCTCTGCTGCTACCTTGCGTATTGATAGGAGGGGCGGCCTTGAGTTTTATCGGTTGGAATAATCGAGTTGTTACCGGGGACGTTGCGAAACTACCTTACTCGCATCATTCTCAAATTTACTCTGCTTCCGCGATGTGGGTGTTTGATGATGCTCCTCCGGTCCCCAAATATCGGCTACCGCGATTGCGTGACTATTACGTCAATTGGAGTCGGAAACGGCAAATAAACGGCAAATCGCTGACGGGCTACTTGGAGTTGGTGTCCAAAAAGCTCCAAGATTGTCTTCGGTTCTATCCGCTGTTCTGCGGAGTTTGCCTGCTACCACTGATTTTCATGCGTCGACGAGACAACGGCTGGTTGAGGCTTTGCATTTGGGGTTGCGGGCTTGTGGTTGGGCTCCATTTGTTGACGAACTTCAGCTCGGTATTTCCCCATTATGTGGCACCGTTCGCTTGTCTCTTTTACGTCGTGGCTTGTCATGGGCTGCGTTGTTGGCATATTGCTTCACGGTGGGACCGAGTCGCAGGCTATGTGCTACCGGCGGTCGTCTGCTGGTCGGTGTTGCGTTTTGCGTTCTTGATCGCGTTCACGTTTTCCCAAATTGGCACGAACACACCACGGGCAAGCGTTGAGCAATGCCTATCCGAAGTTGACGGAACACATCTTGTTTTGCTGGACTACCCTGATGGATACTCCGCCCACCTTGAGTGGGTTTACAATCGAGCTGACATCGACCTTAGCGAGATCGTGTGGGCCCATTCGCTTGGTGACGCCGAGGATCAAAAGCTCATCAAATACTACCAAGACCAAGGCCGTCAGGCTTGGCTTTGGGACACTGGCAGCAATTTGAAACGGATTCAAGTGGATTCGAAGCATGAATGACTTTGTGTTGCGAGGTAATCAACGATCCATCGCGGCATTGGTTGGGTTGTTGGTCGTGGCGATTTCATTTATCGAAATCGATTGGAAGCAGCCTGGAATTGACTACCTCCATTTTTGGGCCGTCCCGCAGTCAATGCGATTCGAGCAAATTTCGGACCTTGCTGACGGATCTTGCTACACGCAGAAAGGGCGAGTCACCTTGCTCAGATGGTTGAAGGACCAAGCTTCTAACGTGGGCGAGAGAGGAAGCCGAGTTGACAGTGCTTTCGTCAGTTCGGTTAGGAAGAACGAGAAGCTTTACAATGAGGGAGTCGCGCCGACAGGGACGCCACTGTTGTACGCGTCCTTGGGAGCTATTCAGACTGGTTCGTTTTCTTGGGATTACAGGATTTTTCAATTCGTCAGCGCGTTATTTTTGGTTTGCGGCATTATCTCACTTGCTACTGCCAGTGGAGCAAAATGGCATGTCACTACAGGAGTTACGCTAGTCGCTGCTTGCCTGTATCTTCCAATTGTCATTGATGCAGGTGTCGCGAATACTAATCGATTGCAACTCGGCATGGTGACGATCGGGCTGGCTTGTTGCACGCGATTTCGAGAAATTGGTTGGCTTTTGACAGGTGCACTGGTGCTTGGCTTTGCAATCGTGTTTAAGCCAAACACATTTTTGGTGCCGATTTTCATGGCTGTCTGGCTGTGGCGACAACAGTGCTCCCGACAAGCCTTACTGTTTTCATTCGGATGCTTTGCAGGAGGGGGAATCGGTGTCTTGGGAGCGTCAGTCTTTTTCGGCGGGTTGCATTGTTGGTGGCAATGGGCCGAATATGTCCAGACCGCGGAGGGCTTGTACCCACTTGAGGCTGGAAATTACAGCTGGACAGCGCTGTTCCAAGTGCCTCCCTTTGCGGGAGCAGTTGCGGGAATCTCGCTAGTGCTGTGCGTTTGCGGCGCCATTTGCTGCCGGTGGACGAGGCCGAATCAATTGCTCCGGCCTGAGCGACTCGATTTGCCCGTGTCGACTGCCCGCCAAATTATGTTAGCCGGTTCACTGGGGCTGATTGTTCCACTGCTTTCGGCTCCGCTGGCATGGGGACACTACTACTCCTTAGCTTTGCCAACCATCTTTCTGACTGGCGCAACAATGTTTGAAAATAATTCTCGTTTTTGTTTCGATCGAGTAGTCAGTCTTGTTTGGTTGGTTGCGGTTTTGGTTGTGTCAGCAAAACCTTTCGCAGTCCTTGGTGTATCTTCGCCCAAGGCAATCGCTTTGTCGCTCAATTTCGGAGTCGTCGCACTGTTTGCCGTTGCAAGTCTTCAGATACTCTATTGGCCAAAATCAGTCGTCAATGATGGCGCGACGTAAACAGCCCAGTTTTGGAAAAAACCTGAGGTTCCTAGTGACCTTGTCTGGTTCGACGACGCAATACACCTCTACGATTTTTTTAGCACCGTTACGCCCAGTGGCGGCAGGGCCATTTTGATGGACCACTCGCGGCCTTGGGCTTCAATCTGTTCGGCTTCGATTCCCTCTCCGTTGCCGATGTTCGTTCCCTCGTAGTACTCCGAATCGCTATTGAAAATCTCGCGATAAAATCCCGGCTCGGGCACGCCCATCCGGTACTCACCGTGAGTCGCCGGAGTGAAATTACACACCACCAGCACAAAATCGGATGGGTCCTTGGCTCGGCGGATATAACCGAGAACGCTCATGTCGCGGCTCATGCTGTCAACCCATTCGAAGCCCGCCGGATCGAAGTCAACTTCGTAAAGTGCCGGTTGGTTCTTGTAAAGAGCGTTCAGGTCTCCAACCATACGGCGAAGTCCGGAGTGCGATCCCCACTGAAGCAGATCCCACTGCAACGAAGAATCACAATTCCACTCGTTCCATTGACCCCACTCGCAACCCATGAACATCAGCTTCTTGCCGGGATGGGTCCACATGTAGCTGTACAGCAGTCGCAGGTTGGCAAACTTCTGCCACAAGTCACCCGGCATCTGATCCAGCAGCGATCCTTTGCCGTGAACGACTTCATCATGTGAAAACGGCAGCATGAAGTTTTCGGTAAATGCGTAGATCAAGCTGAAGGTCAGCTCGTCGTGGTGGTACTTGCGATGGATTGGATCGTGTCGCATGTATCGCAGCGTGTCATTCATCCAGCCCATGTTCCACTTGATGCTGAAGCCCAGACCGCCGGTATAGGTCGGACGTGAAACCCCACCCCACGCGGTAGACTCTTCTGCGAGTGTCAAAACACCCGGGCAAATTTCGTGCACTTTCTCGTTCATCTTTTTCATGAACTCGATTGCACCCAGATTTTCGCGACCACCGAACTCGTTCGGAATCCACTCGCCTTCTTCTCGGCTGTAATCCAGGTACAGCATCGATGCGACCGCGTCGACTCGCAGACCATCAATGTGATATTTTTTGCACCAAAACAGAGCGTTGCTGATCAGGAAGTTCTGGACTTCCGTACGACTGTAGTTGAAAACCAAGGTACCCCAGTCGGGATGTTCGCCTTGGCGCGGATCGGCGTGTTCGTACAGGGCCGTACCATCGAATTTGGCCAAGCCATGTGCGTCTTTGGGGAAATGAGCCGGCACCCAGTCGACGATGACCCCAATGCCATTCTGGTGGCAGAAATCAACGAAGTACATGAAGTCTTCCGGCGTTCCGTAACGACTGGTCGGAGCGAAATAGCCGACCGTCTGATAGCCCCAACTGCCCGTGTAAGGATGCTCGGTGATGGGCATCAGTTCAATATGAGTAAAATTCATCTCCAGGCAGTAGCCAACCACCTGATGAGCCAGATCGCGATAGTTCATCCAACCTTCGTGTTTGCCGGCTTCGTGTTTCCAGCTGCCCGGATGGAGCTCATAAATCGAGATCGGTTGCTCAAGCTGATCCGTTTCCGCTCGCTTGGTCATCCACTCCTGATCCTGCCAGTTGTGCCGAGTCAGATCGCGCACGACCGACGCGGTGCGAGGAGGAAGTTCGGCTCCAAAACCGAACGGATCGGATTTTTCAATCTGGTGGCCATGCGTGTCCACCACGCGAAATTTGTACAACGAGTCGACTCCAAGGCCGGGGATGAAAATCTCCCAGATGCCGCTTGGAACACGCTTTCGCATTGGATGTTGTCGGCCGTCCCAATGGTTAAAGTCGCCCACGACGCTGATCGATTGAGCATTCGGAGCCCAAACCGCGAAGTTGACACCTTCCACGCCATCAATCGTTCGCAGATGCGCTCCAAGTTTTTCGTAGATGTCGAAATGGTTGCCCTCGTTGAACAAGTGCAGATCCATATCGGATAGCAGAGGCTCGAAATCGTACGGGTCGTGCTTGGTCATGGTTGTTTTTTCCTGAGTGTAGCGAATCTGGTAGCGCTGATCCTGGTCGCGAAGGTAGCTCTCGCAGCAAACCGCCTCGAAAATCCCGTCGGGGTGGACGCGTCGCATGGGCTTGAACTTTCGCCCGTCAGCCGCAATCACCCACGCTTTCTCCGCACCCGGCTGGAAGGTTCGAACGACCGCTTTGCCAACCAATTCTTTTGAGTTCAGGCGCTTCGCGCCGAGAACACTTTGTGGAAAATCACAAAGACCATGAGCCACATTGCTCAAAGCGGTATCAACTTCCTTGAGTCTAACGCATGCGTCGGCGGAGGGGACGAGCGTGGGTGCGATATCGCTTTGAATCATGGCAATTTGTCGAATTTTCTAATTAACCGCGTAACCATAGGCTCGACCGGCACGCGGCGGTTTCACGCGAGCCATCGTTTCCAGTTTGTGACTTTGATCGGCGCGTTGCTGGCTGTCGGAGCCAATCTCCAGCCCCGGATCCAATGACATTGCTGGCGATGGACCGGTCGTACCGCTGGGGCTCATTTGAACTTTGACAACGTTGTTTCGAGTGGCGGTGCAAGTGGAGTCACCGGACGAACGGAGCGCTGCGAAAGGCTGAGGCTCAATCGGCTTTCGCGCGGTCGCAGAACGATCACCGTGCGGTCGGATGACGTTCGATCGCCGATAAGGTGGATCCACACGAGATCGGTCGGGGTGATTGGGCGGACCGAGCCTGCCACTTACGGCTGCGACGTTCGCATGAGAAGTCAGTCTTCCGAGATCCAAAATTCGACATTCCAGCGAATGGAATCGCAACGTTTGATCAACTCGACGCCATAAGTCATGATTCTTGATCAGCGTCATCCGGCCAAACCGTTCCCAGCGCCAATGATTGGATCGCCACTGGTTCATTCCTTGGCGAATGCCTCGACCGACGTAACGACTGGAAGTCAAAAGAGTCACACGCGAAGCCTGTTCGAGCGATTCCAAGCCGCGGACGACTGCCAACAGCTCCAGCCGCTCCCCAAATACATCCGGCTCTTCATCGGCTACCTCGATGCGAGCTTCGACACCCATCTGTTCCAACACAAACCGCCATTGTCCGCTGCGTCTGGGCGTGGCCTGACCTTCTTCGCGCGAATCAATGATCGTTTTTGCTTCTGTAATCAGCAGATAGTGGGGAGCGGTATTTTTCATGACGACACCTGGGAATTTGCAGGTTTGCTGCATTCAAGGTTCTGGAAAGGGTTTCTGTTGACCTTCCGTTGTCGTCGTGTGCCATCCCATGGCAAAATCACACATCCGCAGGCTGTCCGTTGCCGTGCGTAACGTGCTGACGTGAAAGCAGGTATCGTCGAAGCTTCACTGATCCCCAAAGTTTATTTGATAGAAATAGCCGCTTCTCTTTCGCTGAATCGTCACCACGCCTGAACAAGTTGCACAACCGAAATGATTGGAATCGAATCGGGTGAGAAGCGAGCAGTATGGCGGACGCGGGAGGCCCGACTCGCCAGTGGATCACTTATCGCTGGCGAATCAGTTTGCTTGCGCGATGAGCTCGTACTAGGTGCACGATCGTTCGAGGAACCACTGCATCTCGCTGGCGATACCGTCGGCCAGACAGTCGGGGCGTAACGATGGCGGCAAAACATTCCAAGCGTAGGTTTCGACTTCAAAATGAATGCCGTGCTGATCAAAATGAATACCGTGCTGATTCGATCCCTCGAACCAATCCATACATTCCAGAATCTGAGATTGAGTAGAATCGATCAATCCAAACGTGGGCTCGTGAATCGGAACATGGAAATGGACTCGCCATTTTCCGGCCGGTCCATTTTCATCGATCGTTGCCAGTGCACTCGGCAGGTCTTCATGAAAGAACGTGGAATCGTCCTTGCGAACGTTCGTCTGGTGCAGGTATCGAGGTTCAGCAAAAGCGGCCAACTGAGCCATCACATCGGTGATGGACGATGCGTCCATCGAGTCAAAATCCACCTCGACGGCAGAAGAGACCTGCACCTTTCCGACCGTGATTCCTGCTTCAGCGTACCGTTCGAGTGCAACCGGTTGAGGCTCGAACATGACGGCCGAATGGCAGATGTCGTGACAGACACCAAGGTGCTGCTTCGCCCGTTGGACTTCGCTTGCTGTCTGATCAGAGTCGAACAGAAATCGATCAAAGTATTGAACCACGTCGTCGCAGGTGTCCAAAATGCAGCCCGGTTCCGGTTCGATGCACAGTCGAAGATGGACCTCGCGTGAATCTTGAAGGTCAGACAGCATACTCACCATCCGAGTAAAATTCTGGGCGCACGACTGCAGAAAGTCTTCGCTCGCTGGCAAACCAGCGTCCTGATTGCCGATGGCTGGCCAACCGAGCGGCAACGTGGAAATCGTCCCGAGGCTGCCGCAGGGAAGCAGGTCGGCTAGGATGGTCGCAACACGTTGAGTGTATTCCAACCGAGACCGATCGGCCCAAGTGGGACGGTACACGTCATGTTTGACAACGTTCTGGTGGAAATCACCCGCTGGAAACGCATTGACGGTAAACGGAACGAGTTCTCGTTGCTCCAGCCAGTCTCGAAATCTGGATCGTGCATCCCGGTTCATCAGCTGTTCGGTGGCGGTGCTGCTGAGCCACAGCCCGATGCCCATCGGACGGTCAGGAGAAACGCTTTGCTTCACCTTGAGTGATTCGCGTTCCAGGTTCTGCTTGATCTGTTCAAGCGTCACGCCCGGATGCACATTCGTGCAGTAGCCGATCATCGGGGCAGCGATCCTTCGGTCTGTCTCAATGCTCCGATTGCCAGCAACACCCAAGCGACGATGTAGCTCAACCCGCCAAGCGGAAAAATTGGCCCCATCCATTTCGACCCCGTGACCGAGTAGACGTACAGCAGGCCCGAGAACAGGATTGTCCCCAAAACCATCAGCCAACCCGAAGCGTTCAGAATTCTCGACCTATCGCGTTGCAATAGAAATCCGACAACCATGATCCCAAGGGCGTGGAACCGATGATACTGGGCGGCCGTTTGCCAGTTCTCCATGCGAGCGGTCGCGATTGAGGGTTCGAAATTTTTCTCCAGCCAGCCCTCTAGCCCATGAGCACCGATGGCCCCGAGCGCGACAGCGACTGCCGCTGAAAAAGCGCCGAAAATGATCCAGCTTTTTGGATTCAATGTTGGGGTTCCCTCATTTGTTGGATGGGACGGATGGTAGATGGGGCGGGTTGTTATCGTTGCCGCCGAATCGCATTTGCTGGAGCGTGTGAAAGTTGACTCCTTCACTCACTGTAACGCGTTGGGCTTAACTGCGATAGCGTTTTGCGAATCGGCAAAATCGGCCTGATCGTTCCAATGGAATCGTGCCGACCTCCCGGCAATCAAGCTTGGTGGCTCTTTGTGAGCGTGATTTTGACAAGTCGTTTTCCGCAACCTACCGTTCGCTGGAGAATGCTAGGCCCAAGTAGCGACTACCGGTTGGGCCCTGCAAGCTCCAGTCAATTTCTGCTCTCACCCCCTATCCCAACCAGATATCTCATGGACGCTGCATCCGCCTCGAATCCCATCATCACCGACAATGCCAACAGTTCAGAAGAAGACTTGGACACGCTGCTGGCCAGAATCAACGTCTTGTCGGGCGGAAAATCGAACGGGAATGACGCGATCGCGTCAGAGGGAGGGGAGGCAGTTTCGCAAACACAAACAAAAGCGAATGTCGGACCCGATGGTCAGTTTTACCCACGAGAACCAGCCGACTTGGCTCAGGCTAGGATTTCAAACGCGATCGCAGAAGAGCTGGTTGTCAAGTTTCTGCTGGCGGCAGGTGAAGCGTCGATCCGCAGAATTTCTGAGCAAGTGTGCCTGCCGTACTGCATGATCGAGGAGATGATTCACTCGCTGAAGTCAGAACAAGTGTTGGGCTACATCGACCAGTCGGCGGTCGATGGCTACATCTGCAAACTGACGGAAGTCGGACGCGACCGTGGGCGAGGATACAACGCCTTCAGTTCGTACTACGGGGCGGCGCCTGTGTCGTTTGATAGTTACGTCGCGAGCGTCGAAGCGCAGACGATCAACAATCAGAACCCGACTCGCGAAGATCTTGATCGCGCGTTTAGCGATTTGTTAATCGATCCCGATCTGATGATTCGACTTGGCCCTGCCGTCAACAGTGGCAAGGGGATGTTTCTGTTTGGCTATCCGGGTAACGGAAAAACCAGTATCGCAGAACGCATCACGGCCGCCTTCGGACCTTACGTTTGGATTCCTCGCGCGATCAGCATGGACCGGGATATCGTTCGTATCTTTGACCCGATGAGTCACGAGGAAGTTCCGCTCGAGCGAGGTGACGGAATCATGGATTCAGAAGATTATGATCGACGCTGGGTCCGCATCAAACGGCCCACGATTGTCGTCGGTGGTGAGCTGACGATGGAGCATTTGGAAATCCAATACAATCCGGCGACTGGAATCAGTGAAGCTCCGGTGCAGATGAAAAGCAACACCGGCCTGTTGTTGATCGACGACTTCGGGCGTCAACGCATGTCGGTCGACGAGTTGCTCAATCGTTGGATTGTTCCACTGGAAAAACGTTACGACTTCTTGAATACAAGTAACGGTAAAAAGATTCGAGTTCCGTTCGATCAACTGGTTGTTTTCTCGACGAACCTGGAACCGAAGGATCTGGTCGACGATGCGTTCTTGCGACGTATTCCTTACAAGATTGAGGTTGCCAACCCTTCGATCGAAAACTTTGTCAAATTATTCCAGATCATGTGCAAGGTGTACAAATTCGAATGGAAGCCCGAGCTGATTCAGGGTTTATTGACCAAGCATTATCTTCCGACCAATCGCCCACTGCGTAACTGCCACCCACGAGACCTGTTGCTTCAGGTTACCAACTACTGCAAATATCTTGGCCGACCGATCGAGTTGAGCGAAGAAGCGTTGGATTTCGCATGTGAAAACTACTTCTCGATTATGTAGTTCACGCGTCAAGTCTGAACTTGGAATGCTTCCAATCCAAGGCAAGGTTGAGTACGATTCGTTTTTTTGGTGCCGCATTTGCGCATGAGCGTGCGGCACAGGATTTTCGAGTACTCAACTCAGGCGATCAAGTGAAATCACTACCTGCGACGCTTTGCGTATTGGCTGTTGCGTGTTTTGGCTGGAGTGGCACAACACCCGCCCAGTCAACTGACATCTCGACCGATTACTGGCAGACTCCAGCAATCAACGGGCTTGGTCGCATTCCCGCTCGGGCCACGATGACGGCCTTTCTCAACGAGGAAATGGCGATCCATGGGCGACGCCAGGATTCGCCATGGTTTCGGTCGCTCAATGGCAACTGGAAATTCAGTTTTGCCGACAAGCCGGCAGACGTACCAGACGACAATTTTCAGGCAGCCGAGTTTGATGATGCTTCGTGGGATACGATCGACGTCCCCTCCAGCTGGGAAACACGCGGTCACGGAATCCCGATCTACACAAACGCCCAGTATCCTTTCAAAGTGGATCCGCCAAGGATTGACGGTAGCAACAACCCGGTTGGACGTTATCGTCGCACGATCGATGCTCCGGCGGCGTGGAGTGGTCGTCAGATTGTGTTGCACTTCGGCGGAGTTTCATCGGCGTACTTTGTCTGGGTCAACGGGACGAAAGTTGGCTACGCGGAAGATGCTAGGCTGCCCTCCGAGTTTGACATTACGCGGTTTCTGAAGCCGGGCAAAAACTCGGTCGCGGTTCAGGTTTACAAGTGGTCCGACGGCAGTTACCTAGAGGATCAGGATCACTGGAGAATGAGTGGCATCCATCGCGAGGTGTTTCTGGAAGCTCGTCCGATGGTCGGCTTTGAAAACATCAGCATACGCACGTTGCCGGTAGGCCATGATTACGAACACTGGTCGTTGCAGATTCGCCCGGCGATTCGCAAGTCCGTGTCGAGCAAGACAGATACCAGCAAATGGAAAATCGTTGCGAAGCTGTTTGACGCCGACGGAAAACCCGTCGAGTGCGACGCAATGGAAATTCCGGCCGACAAGGTGATCAAGGAAAGACGGCCTCAACGAGATACCGTGCCGTTCTCGATGCTGGGGGCAACAATCAACAGTCCGAAACGGTGGACATCAGAAACGCCCAACTTGTATCGACTGGCTGTTTCACTGGTTGACGGCGATGGCGATTTGGTTGACACAACAGGCATCAACATTGGATTTCGAGCCATCGAAATTAATGAGAAAGGCGAGTTCCTAGTCAACGGAATCTCGGTGAAGATGATCGGGGTCAATCGTCACGACCACAGCCCGGAAAATGGCAAAGCGGTTTCTCGTGAGGAAATGCTTAAAGACGTGATGCTGATGAAGCAGTTCAATTTTAACGCCGTCAGGACTTCACATTATCCCAACGACCCGTATTTTTACGACCTCTGTGATCGACACGGTCTGTACGTGATGGACGAAGCCAACCTAGAAACGCATGGCTTGCCGGGATACTTGTCGAATGATCCGAAATGGGCCGGCAGCTTTATCGAGCGTGCGACTCGAATGGTAATGCGAGACACAAACCATCCAAGCATTGTCATCTGGTCGTTGGGCAACGAATCGGGGCAAGGTCCCAACCACGCGGCCATCGCTGGCTGGATCAAGGATGCCGATCCGACTCGTCCGATTCACTATGAAGGTGCCAGTGGCTTGCCGATGCATCCGCAGTACAAGCCGTGGTTCAGCAGGGAGTACGATGAAGACCGACGCTACATCGGCAACCCGACAGATCCCTCTTGGCTTGACATGAAAAGTCGAATGTATCCCTCGGCTCGGCAGCTGAAACTGATCAACGACTCGGACAACGACAATCGCCCAATCATCATGTGCGAGTATGCTCACGCGATGGGCAACTCATTAGGCAATATGACCGAATATTGGGAACTCATTCGTAGCGAACCTCGGCTCATTGGTGGCTATATCTGGGACTGGATTGACCAAGGGTTGTATAAGAAAGATGGCTCCGGAAAAACATTCATCGCCTATGGCGGTGATTATGGGGACAAACCAAATTCTTCAAATTTTTGTTTGAACGGAGTCATTAATTCGGATCGGACGCCGAAGCCGGGATTGTACGAGCACAAGCACGCCGT
>CALFWL010000160.1 GCA_937928215.1 uncultured Pirellulaceae bacterium
CCCACGTCAAGAATTATCCACGAAGAAACGAAGAGCGCGAAGGCAACCACTTTCAACCTTCGTGAACTTCGCGCCTGCGTGGTTCGAATTCTGACCAAGCCCGCGATTCAAACTTCTAGTCGGGCTGCGGGACTCCTCTTCGCATGGCTCCCGCGATTTGCGACAATCGCCGCATGTTCAATTTCAAAAAACGGCTGGCGAATGTGCGGCGTCAACTCACCACCAGCCATCAGCCCGCCAACCTGCTGGTTTCCAACCGCACCAACATCTTTTACCTGACAGGCTTCACAGGAAGCGCCGGATACTTGTTGGTGACGCCCGATCAAACGACGCTGCTAACCGACGGACGCTACACCACCCAGGTTCAACAAGAATGCCCAAGCCTAGATGTCGAGATCCAACGGCACGGCGAGACCCTCATCGCACTATTATGCCGAGTGTTAAAGCAAGCGAAGATCAGCGAACTGGCTTTTGAAGCTCCTTCGGTCAGCAAAGCCACCTTCGATGAACTCGAATCAAAACTGCCTCAGGTGAGCCTCATCGCATCATCGGGATTGATCGAATCGTTGCGGAGGATCAAGGACCCGCAAGAGATCGCCGCGATCCGAAGATCGATCCGCGTCAACGAGCGAACCTTCGAAGTCATTCGAGCCCAAATGACGGGCGATCTGACCGAGCGCGAAATCGGATTCAACCTCGAACACCAGATGCGACAATTCGGAGCCAGCCGTTGTTGCTTCGAACCGATTGTTGCCGCCGGAGCCAACGCCGCGTTGCCACACGCAACACCTGGTGCCACTCGAATCGGCGACCACCCGTTGCTGCTGATCGACTGGGGTGCCGACTTGGATCACTACGCCAGCGATCTGACGCGAGTCTTGGCGACTTCCGATAAAATCTCGGCAAAGTTCCGCAAGGTTTACGATACCGTGCTTGCCGCTCAGCTCGCCGCGATCGATGCGATTCGACCGGGAGCCATCGCGTCGGACGTCGACGAAGCCGCCCGAGAAGTCATTGCCGATGCCGGGTTTGGAAAACGTTTCACTCACAGTTTAGGCCACGGAATCGGCTTGGAGGTCCACGAAGGGCCCGGATTGCGTGCCAGCCAGAAAACAGAACTGAAGGCAGGAATGGTCGTGACTGTCGAACCAGGGATCTATCTCCCGAATTGGGGCGGAGTACGCATCGAAGACGATATTCTGGTGACGCCGGACGGCTGCGAGGTATTGAGCGAATTGCCCAAACAGCTGGATGCGTGTATCGTATGCGTCTGATTTCTGGCGGATGTGAAAATCATCCGCCCAAAGATTCATTCAGCATCATCGAAATTTATACGGCCTCCGGAGCAACCTTCCCCGATGTCCAAGGATAAGCAAGAAACCTCTGTATTTGATGTGGCGAAAATTCGCGAACTGATCGAACTGATGCAGGAACATGAGCTCCGCGAGGTCGATCTACAGCAAGCGGAACAACGCATCCGCCTGAAACGAGGTGCCGGTGAGGCGCCTGTCGTCAGCTACGCATCGCCTCCCGCCGCTGCTGCTCCTGTGGCTGCCGCAACCGCACCTTCAACTGTCGCCGCCCCGGCAGCGGATGACAATGCGACGTACATCAAAAGCCCGACCATCGGCACGTTCTACAGTCGTCCCAAGCCCGACGCGGCGGACTTCGTAAAAGTCGGTGACACCGTGACTCCAGATACCATTGTTTGTCTGGTTGAAGCCATGAAAATGTTCAATGAGATTCCTGCGGGCGTCTCCGGCAAGATCGTGGAGTGCCTGGTTAACAACGAAGACCCGGTCGACAACAACAAGCCGCTGTTCAAAGTTGTGCCAAGCTAAGGTGGCTAGGATTTCCGCCTTGGTCATTTTCGATTCAACGGTCGGCGACTCAATTTTCAGCCACTCGTTGCCCGTGAAAAAAGTCGATGACTCCCGCGATTCAAATCGTTGGGATGCGCCTGAGCAGAGTCACCGGGTATCTCGAATTTTCTGAACACTGAAACTGCACTCTCAAAACGCCGCCATGTATAACCGAATTCTGATCGCCAACCGAGGCGAAATCGCTCTCCGTGTCATTCGAGCCTGCAAGGAGTTGGGCATCGAGTCGGTCGCGATCTTCAGCGAAGCCGATCGAGGCAGCAAGTATCTGGAACTGGCCGACGAAGCATACTGCGTCGGCAATCCACGTTCGTCCGACAGCTACCTGCGCATCGATCAGATCATCAGTGCTGCCGAAATCGCCGACGCAGAAGCGATCCACCCCGGCTACGGCTTCCTCGCCGAAAATTCGCACTTTAATGAAGTGTGTCGCGACAGCAACATCGACTTCATCGGCCCCACGCCCGAAGCGATGGACATGCTGGGCGACAAAAACAAGGCCCGCGCGTTGGCTCGTAAGGCCAAGGTCCCCGTCGTGCCCGGTAGCGCCGGCTTGATCACCGACGAAAAAGAAGGCCTCAAGGTCGCCAACGAAATTGGCTACCCCGTCTTGGTCAAAGCAACCGCAGGCGGCGGCGGAAAAGGCATGCGAGTCGCCACGGATGACGACTCGCTGAAGATCGCACTCGATCAAGCCGCCACCGAAGCGAAAGCCGCTTTTGGAAACGGCGGAGTCTACCTCGAAAAATTTGTGGAACTACCTCGTCACGTCGAAGTCCAGATCTTGGCCGATAAGCATGGCAACGTGGTTCACTTGTGGGAACGAGACTGCTCGACTCAACGCCGCCACCAGAAATTGATCGAAGAAAGTCCGGCTCCGACGCTTCCGCCAAACGTACGCAAAGACATTTGCGAAGCAGCCGTACGGATGATCAAGCACGCTAACTACTACAATGCGGCAACGGTCGAGTTCATCGTCGACAAGGACAATAACTTTTACTTCATCGAAGTCAACGCTCGAATCCAAGTCGAACACCCGGTTTCCGAAATGGTCACCGGCATCGATCTGATCCAGCAGCAAATTCTGGTTGCATCGGGTGAGAAGCTACCGTTCACTCAGGATGAAATTCCTTGCAACGGGGCATCCATCGAGTGCCGCATCAACGCGGAAGATCCTGAGCGAAATTTTGCTCCTTGCCCAGGGCTGATCGAACAAATCCTTCCGCCCGGAGGCCTTGGCGTCCGTTTCGACTCGCACGTTCACGCCGGTTACACGGTTCCGCCGTACTATGATTCGATGATCGGCAAACTGATCGTTCATCAGCCAACGCGCGAACAAGCCATCAAATGCATGCTGAACGCACTTGCCGAACTTCGCATCGAAGGCATCCAGACGACCATCGACTTCCAACGCCAGGTTCTCGCGCATCCCGACTTCGTCAACGGCAAAGTCGACACCAAGTGGGTCGAACGGAATATGTAGCTTTGCCGCAACGTGCCAACGATCAAATCATCGATTGACTCGGGCCAGAAATCCAAGCGGCCAACCGATTGCGTCATGCGTCACCTGAGTGCATCGGATGCCTGCCATCGGATCTCTCACATCGAGGCGTGAAAAAGATTTGCGACCGATTAAGAATCGTGTGATCAGACGATTCGCCTTCCTCGCCCCCTTAAACCTTCGCAACGGTGACTGTATTCGCCCTGAATTCCTTTTGTGCGGGCAGGGCAAACTCGTTCGCGACGGTATTCAGTCCACTCGATTTTGAATAAAATTGTCGATCGATTCAATTCTGTTTCACTCCACCAACTGACGATCAGAGGCATACCACCGTGGCCAATACTCTTTCCCCTCCAGCTCGACCCGATCACCATTTCAAACGAGTTGCAATCTTGTTCGCCGGCGGCCCGGCACCGGCAGCCAACGCGGTGATTTCTGCAGCCGCCGCTTCTTTTCTGCGAGCGGGAGTGGAAGTCATTGGGATCAAGCACGGGTATTCGTCGCTGGCCGATTTTGATTCGTCCAAGCCGCTCGAAGAAGGCAAAGCGTTCATCAAGCTGACGCCCGAGGTGCTGAAGCGAACGCGTAACGAGCCGGGCATCATCATCGGGACCGCTCGGACCAACCCCGGCAAGATGATCACTTGCCCGGCCGACTTGAATGACTCGGACAAGACCGCGCCGATGAAACGCACGGTCGAGGGGCTCAAGTCTATCGGTATCGACGCGTTGATCTCGATCGGAGGCGACGACACGCTCAAGACCGCCAACAAATTCAAACTGTTCCAGGAAGTTAACAAGTCGGATAACGTGATTCCGGTAGTGCACTTGCCGAAAACAATCGACAACGATTATCACGGAATCGATTTCACCTTCGGCTTCTTCACCGCAGTCGATTTCCTTGCCACAGAAATTCGAAACCTGATCTACGACGCCGAAGCAACCGGATCGTACTTCCTGGCCGAAACGATGGGACGTAGCGCGGGATGGCTTTCCTATGGTGCCGCGATTGCCGGCGAGGCGAGCTTGGTGATCAGCGTCGAAGACGTGATGGCGGGTTACCTGATCGACGAAAATTTCACGACCGACGCGGGCGAAACAAAGACTCGACAGTGTATGGACATGAGTCGCGTGACCGAGCGAATCGTGAAAACAATGCTGGCGCGCGAAGCGGAGGGCAAGCAATACGGCGTCATCGTGATCGCCGAAGGCTTGGCCGAGTACCTGCCATTCAGCTACGTGATGGGCGTCAAACGCGACGACCACGGTCACATCAATATTTCTGAGGTCAACCTTTACCGCGTGATGTCAAAAGCGGTCGAAGAAAAGTACACCGAAAAAACGGGAAGCAAACGAGCCGTCAAGGGTTTGCAACTAGGCTATGAAGCCCGATGTGCGAAGCCTCATGCGTTTGACGCGATGCTTGGCAGCCAGTTGGGCGTCGGAGCCTTCCGCGCTTTGGCCGAACAGAAGCTAAACGGCGTGATGGTCAGCGTCAGCGGCCAGTTGGATCTGCGGTACGAACCGTTTGAGAATCTGGTCGATCCGAAAACGTTGGTCACGGTGGTTCGCTATATCGACCCGGACAGCGACTTCCATCGCTTAGCTCGTTTCCTAGAAACACACGTCAATGACTGAGTTTAACGACTGAGTTTTGAATGAGGAGTGCCGAGTGGGGAATCTTGATTCCGCACTCCGCATCCACCATTCCGCACGGAACAGTTAAGCACTCAACAAGGAATACATGACGGACTTGAGCATTCGAAACCCGCGTATTTCACCGTCGAATCGTCTTGCAAATCCACGAGTTATGGTTCCGCGAGTGCTAGGTTCGACTTTCGCAGAAATTGATTTTACTCGCGTTTTTGTCGATTTCTGGTCTGCCATTTTCGAGCCAAGCATCAACGATTCCTTGGAAAAACCGCCTTGGCGTAACAAGATTCTGAAAAAGTGCGAAAGACGAACTAAGCCGCCTGCGTGCGAGTGAAAACTTTCCCGACGACATTCACGTCCATTTGCGGGAACGGGATCGAAATTCCGGCCGCGTCGAGTGATTCTTTGGCCGCCACGGTCAATTGTTCGCGCACGTCCCAGTAGTCCTGCGGCTTGCACCACGCTCGCAACTGCCAGTTAACTGACGAATCGCCAAGGTCTTTCAAATAGACTTGGGCGTTGTCGTGTGACGCAAGCCCCATCATCTGAACACTGCGAACGGCTGATTCAAGGGCGGTTCGCGTCTCGTTCAGATCAGCGTCGTAGGCTGCTCCGACATTCACATCGACCCGACGATTTTCGTTGCGGGAATAGTTCTCCAGCAGGCTACCGAATATTTCCCCGTTGGGAATGATCAGGTGGCGGTTGTCCAAGGCGTTGAGGCGCGTGGTGAACAAATCGATTTCTTCAACCGTTCCTTCCGTCCCGGCCACCACGATGTAATCGTCCACCTTGAATGGCCGAAACATCAACAGCATCACACCCGCTGCAAAATTACCCAGCGTTCCCTGTAACGCCATGCCGACGGCAAAACCGACAGCTGCCAGCACCGCAGCAAAACCGGTGACGTTGATTTCAAAATACTGCAGCACCATCATCGCCACGAGAATCATTAACCCGTTGCGAACCGCTTTCGCAAGGAATTTCCCAAGGGTCAGGTCAACTTTTTCGGACACGATCTTTCCCGTAACCCGTCCGATCGCAGACGCAATCGTGTAGCTGATAACCACCGCTGCACAGACGGCCAGCGCGGGAGCCGCTAGGTCTCTGAGCAACGCCAACTGGGCTGCGCCGTCACCTTGCAATGCCAGCTTGAACGTGTCCGTCCCCTTGATGATGATCTCGTCCAAGCCAGCTTCGGAAGCTTCAACCGCTTTTTCTTCTGCCATCGCGAGGCCGGGCAAGCACGACGCAATCGTCGGCGTAAGAACGAAAGAGAGCTTTTTGGCAAGACAAACCATATTGGTGTTCCTCATGTCAATGAATGGCCTAGCTGTCAGCAGGCGGCCGGAGCCATCATCCAGCCTGAACAAACTGGATGCTGGCAGTTTTCGGGTGAGCGATTTTGGCGGGAGTGTAGAAAAGCAAGTTGAGGCACGAAAGAGGGAAACTGATAGCACGAGCGATCTGGACGTTTTTTTTGCTTTCGCCTAATGTTCGCGATCTTCAAATCCGAACCGCTCACGCCCGTAAGACTTAGCGTGAAGTAAGCCAGTTGCGACTTGAGCGGGCGATCAAGTTGCGTCCTCACAACCGCATTAGCGATCTGAAATCCGAAACCTCGTATCTGAAATCTGATTTCTGAATTCAAACCATGACAAAACCTCGCCTGCCCGAGTTATTGCTTCCCGTTGGCATCATCGCCTGCTTACTGTTGATTTTCATGCCCCTGCCCACGGCAGTCATGGACATCATGCTGGCAGCCAACATTGCAGTCGCGGTGATGATCCTACTGACCACGGTTTACGTTGGCAGACCGCTTGAGCTGAGTATTTTCCCATCGTTGCTACTGGCCACCACGTTGGCTCGACTGGCTCTGAACGTCGCCACGACACGATTGATTCTGACTCGTGGAGCAATCGATCATGAATTGGCGGCAGGCGGAGTGATCCAAGGGTTTTCCAGTTTCGTCACCGGAGACAGCCTTGCCGTCGGATTAGTGATCTTCTCAATCATTATCGTGATTCAGTTTGTCGTGATTACCAAAGGAGCGACTCGAATCAGCGAAGTTGCCGCTCGATTTTCGCTTGATGGGATGCCTGGCCGTCAGATGGCGATCGATGCCGACTTGAACGCTGGCGTGATAGACCGAAATCAGGCCCAGAACCGCCGCGCTGAACTGTTCGCTGAAGCCGACTTTTACGGTGCGATGGACGGAGCGAGCAAATTCGTTCGCGGCGACGCGGTGGCTGGTGTGATCATCACGTTGATTAACATTGTCGGCGGTCTGGCAATCGGCCTTTCGAGCAACATGTCAATCCAATCAGCGGCTCAGACATTCACGACGCTGACGATCGGAGACGGACTGGTCAGCCAACTGCCCGCGCTGCTGATTTCCCTGGCCGCTGGTGTGCTGGTAACACGAAGCACCGCCCATACCAATTTGCCGGGGCAGGCGGTCGAGCAAGTGTTTTCCAAGCCAATCGTGCTGGTCATCACAGCGGTATTCCTTGGGATTCTTGTCCTGACCGATCTTCCCGCCATTCCGTTGCTGGTGCTGGCAGCCGCCTGCCTCGCCGGCGCTTGGGTATTGAGTCAGCAACCGGCAGGAGCTCCTCATTCCGTCGCAACGAATGCCAACGCGATCACAACAAACACGACGACTCAGCATCCGCCCGAGTCTCAAACTGACGGGAAAACGACGCCACAAGATCTCACCATTGCAAATCTACTAACCAAAGACGCCGTCGAAATCGAACTTGGGCTAAGTTTGCTGCAACTGGCAAATGCAAATCAGGGTGGAAACCTCCTGAGCATGGTCACGGAAACTCGGAAGCAGCTTGCGACGGAGCTGGGGATCATTCTTCCGAAAGTGAAAGTTCGAGACAATCTGCAACTTTCATCCACCGGCTATCGAATCCTCATTCAGGGCAATTCGGTGGACCAAGCGGAGATCGATCCGGATAGTTTACTGGCGATTGACGACGGTTTCGCGACCGAGCCACTCCACCCGAGCGCCATCATTGCCATGGCATCAAAAACCATCAGCGGCCAGCCAGCCTATTGGATCACACCCGACGCACATGCGTCAGCAAAATCGCTTGGCTATCGAATTCAATCAGCCGACATGGTCGTGGCAGGTCAGCTGAAAAAATCTGCGAAACGTCACGCTGTCAGCCTGCTGACACGAGATGCGACGGTCGAGTTGATCGACCAGACTCGAAAAGTCTCGCCAGCGGTCGTGGAAGAACTGATTCCGGGACAACTTTCGATCGGCAAGGTTCAACAGATTTTGAAGGGATTGCTGGCCGAAGGAGTTTCCATCCGTCCATTGGCTCAGATTCTTGAAACGATCGGCGACAACATCGAAAACACCCCGAATTTGTGGAACCTGATCGAGAAAGTTCGCATTCGTCTGGCTCGAAACATTACTTCTTCTCTGGCAGGCGACCGAAAAACGCCGCTCCCGGTCTTCACGATCGCTCAAGACCTTCAAGATCGCATTGCTTGCGGTTGGGAACGAGACCGCAACGAAATTCGCTTGGATCTCCCACGTTCGCTGGTCGAAAGCTTGGCTCAATCGATTGCTTCAGCAACGGCAAGCTTGCAGAAGTCTGGAAATCGTCCGGTCATGCTGGTCAATCAATGCATTCGCCCGGTGATTGCGGAACTGGCCAACGGCGTCGATGCAGATCTATTCGTCCTTGGCCATGAAGAGCTGGAAGGCACGGATGTCGAGCAACTTGGTGAGATCTCAGTCGATCAAGTTTCTTCGCTAGCGGCCGCGGCGGCGTAGCGCAAATCGCAATGAACGAAACCCATGATCAAACCAAGTGCCGGACGGGTAACTCAAATGCCGGACTGAATGGCTATCGTTCTTTCCAAGTCGTCCAATGCTGCGATCACTTCACACCGAACACCGAACACCCCTACAGATTGCCATCACTTAATCAGCTTGATCGTTAAAAACGGAAATTTGAATCAAGTATCAAGCTGCCGATCGTCGAATTAGGATCGAGGGTCGGTAGCGGCCCGAGCAAACGATGACTCCCTGGTCACGACTGGCAACCAAGACGGTTGAAAAAATCTGGAATCTCTTTCGACCATGTAATTTATTCATTGACGGCCAGGGCCCGTTTTTGCTATTTAACGTCTCAACACAAACTTAATCATTCGTTCCAAGGCGGAAGACAGAAACAAACTTGACTGGACAACGCTCGGATGCAAACTGCGTTCGAGCATTGAACAGGCCGGTTCTGTTTTATCTTTCACCGGAAGACGATGATCGCATACCAGTCACGGAGGATTGTATGGCGACCACGGCGGCAGTCGAAGACCCGATCATGGAAGTCTGGCGGGAATATAAACCCGAATGTACAGACAAGGAATTACGCAACACGTTGATGGAGCGGTATTTTCCACTGGTAAAATACAATGGTGAACGCATCTGGCAGCGGTTGCCGGATGGCGTCGAGCTTGACGACTTGATTTCGGCGGGCGTGTTCGGATTGATGGACGCGATCGATGCGTTCGACATGGAACGCGGCGTGAAATTCGAGACGTATTGCGTCCCCCGAATTCGCGGAGCCATGCTGGACGAACTGAGAACGATGGACTGGGTGCCTCGTCTTGTTCGATCCAAAGCCAGCAAGATCAACAACGCCACCAAGGCGCTGGAAACCAAGCTGGGCCGAGCCCCGACGGTGATCGAATTGGCCGAAAGGCTGGAGCTTTCGGTACCTGAAACTGAAAAGATGATGAGCGACGCGAACGCCGTCGGACTGATCAGCTTGAACAAGAAATGGTACGAAACCGACAGCTACAAGGACGTTCGAGAAATCGACGTGCTGGAAGACAAGAAGGGCGAAGACCCGACGCGTCGGATTCAGAAAAACGACCTGATGCGTTTGGTCACCAAGGGACTCAACCGCAACGAACGTCTGATCATCATCCTCTACTATTATGAGGAATTGACCATGAAAGAGATCGGATCGACGCTCGACCTGAGCGAAAGCCGTGTCAGCCAGATGCACAGCAGCATCGTCCAACGGCTCCAGCAGCAACTGGGACGACGTCGAGTTGAATTCGGCGGTTAATAATTCGACTGGCGGAAAGATAGAATACGACGAACGGGCTTGTCATGAAAAATGGCAAGCCCGCTCTTACTTCAGGTAGAATCTATTTACGTCGCTGATTCTCCCAAAAACATCCTGCACTTGGTTGGTCGATCAATAATCATGGATAAAGATTCGTACGACGAGATTCTTCAAAAAGCAAAAGCAGAGCTGACGACAGAACAGCAAAAACGTCTGGGTGAAACACTCTGTGAATTGGCGAAGAACCGAATGTCAAATTCCGGTCATAGCGTGATGGAACTGAAAGGACTCGGGAAAGAGATCTGGAGTTCCGTCAACGCCGATAGCCTTGTCGATCGGGAACGCGATTCATGGAATGGGTAAACAATCTCGCCGGAGAATCTGTTTTTGTTGATACAGCTCCATTTATTTACTTTATCGAGCAGAATAAAACGTACGGATCGATAGTAAGTCCTCCTTTCGAGTCAGCCGACCGAGGACAAATCGAATTAGTAACGTCCGTTATCACTTTGCTGGAAGTGTCTTAGTTCATCCACTGCGAAACGACGATGAACACCTCGCTCAGCGTTACAACGACGTTCTGATGAGTTCTCCCAACCTCACCGTGCTCTCGATCACGGCTCCGATTGCACAGCATGCAGCTGAACTCCGAGCCACCCGGAACCTTAAAACGCCCGATGCGATTCAGCTGGCAGCAGCGTTAGATCACGGAACCAGAGCGCTGATTACCAATGATCGAGATTTCGGGGTTAGCGCCGAACATTTGCAGATTGTCCAACTGACTCAGCACTTGGAATGAATCTTGACGATCTTGCTGCGTAGAACCCAACGGGTTGTTCGCAATCGAATGGCCTTACATCCATGTCGCTTGAGTCGCGGCGGCCGAAAACAACGTTTCGTCAAGCGGTAGTGGGCTCACATGCTGAGCTTCAAGATCGAGCAACCGCTCGGACATATCGAAAGAGAATGAAAAGAAGGCTTCCATGTCGATGTTCCAAGGACGCTCAAAACGGGCATCGGAAACATCGATCTTTGGTGGCGAATATGTGCGAACTGACATGAGACCGGGCTCCTGAAAGAAGTGAAGCGTTCCCTGCCAGTGATGGCCGCAATCGTTGCCGCCGCGAGTAATTGAATCAATCCTATCAACGCAGACAACATCAATCTTGTTCAAATCCGTCTGATGAATGCTGTCATCGATAGCGCCAACGGCGTGCTTCCAATCGTTGCCAGCACCTCGGACCAAAAAATTCCAAACCAAGCGAACCGCTTCCGTACTTGGCACGTATAACCCGCCAGTCAAACGATGACATACCAAAATGGTAATAATATTGGCATCGTTTTGAACGGTGAATCGCGTAAGAGCAAGTATTCAGCCAACACCCAACCGGCA
>CALFWL010000161.1 GCA_937928215.1 uncultured Pirellulaceae bacterium
CGATCCAAAGTCGTATGAGTTCTGGAGTGCTCGCAAAATCAAAGAACAATCGCGAAAACAAAAAGGCTTGATCGAATCCGCGTTTGCCTGTCTGAAGCCGGGCGGCACGATGCTGTATTCGACATGCAGTTTTGCTCCGGAGGAGAACGAAGCGATCGTGGCTCACTTGCTGGATGTCACCGACGGGGAGGCTCAGCTGCACCCGATCGAGATGCCGTTTGAAAACTGGCAAACCGGATTGACCTCATTCGACGACGCCAGCTATCCCGATGATCTTCTGCTCACCCGGCGCATTCTGCCCACGGGTCGTTTTGACGGTTTTTACATCGCGAAGATCGGAAAGCCAGCTGGCTCTGTCGGTTCGCGTCATGATTGAACGCGTGTCGTCGGGAGTCCGTCTTCATCGGGTTCGCGGCATGATCGGGCGTGCGGCATAACGGTGCGTGCGGCATGATCGGGAGGGCGCGGCTCCGTCCAAGCCAGCGGATGCAAATTGCCCCGTCATTTTCAAGGCCGTTGGGCGTCAAAGATAACCGTGCGGATCATCGGTGCGGGGGCGGACGGAGTCTTCCCCTCCCTTTTCGCGGATGAGCGGACGCGTCTTCCCTTCGCTTTCGACTGGCGCTGGCGGGTAAGATGCGGTATGATCGGCCCACGGGCATTATGATATTGCGCAGCACGTTTCATTGGAGCCGACGTGGCGAACGACAACCAATCAGAGCGATTTGGCGAATTCGCCGCCAACGAAAACAGAACTCATCCCGGGGCCGGCCGTTCACCCTACGCCCCCATCGGTACCGATCCATCCTCATCGGGCAGCGGCTGTGGATGCTGGTTGTTTGGTTGCGCAGGATTGATGGTCGGCTGCCTCGTGTTGATGGCAGGACTGGGCTTTGGCGGATATTGGTATCTGTCAGGACAAGTTGAAAAATTTACCGACACCGAGCCCGAGCAGATCCCGATTGTCGAAATGGACGAGGAAGCACTGCAGCGATTGCAGGAACGAATCGATTCGTTCTCAAATCAAGTCACCCCAGATTCGGCAGCAACCGAGGCCGAAGAACCGACGGAGGTGCTCGATGATGCTGATGAACCTCCGCTGGAATTGGTTCTGACCGCCAACGAAATCAACGCGTTGATTCACTCCAACGAGGTGCTTCGTGGCAGGGCTCATGTGGTGATCGCAGATGGAAAAATTCAAGCCAAGGTCAGCATTCCCACTGATCAGGTGCCGGGCGGGAAAGGACGCTATTTCAATGCCGATGCGGAGGTCGAAGTGTCGATGGCAGGCGGAATCTTGGTGATCAAACTGGTCGACGCGAAAGTCAAAGGCGAGTCGCTGCCCGAAGCAGTCATGGCTTCGCTGAAAGAACAAAATTTTGCCAAGGAAGCGTACGACGACGTGGACACCGCAGAAATTCTCCAATGTTTTGAGTCCATCGAAGTGATCGACGACGCGATCCATCTCCGCTTGAGACGGGACGACGCCGCACCCGCGAAAAAGCCGCTCGCTCCCGCAGAAAAACCAACGGTTTCGGCAGAAGAAGCTGCGATTTCGGCAGAAGACGCTGCGACTGAGGCAACGCCGTCACATTGATGGACATTTGCTAGTCTATCCGCTCTATTAAAGCCAACGCCACGGACATCTTGACCTTTTATGGAGCTGACACATGGCCAGAAAGAAACGTGCGACGAAAACATCCCGCAAGAAAACAACACGAAGAACGACTGCCATGAAAGAAGCAAAGAGCAAGCCGCAAGCTGGCCAACGGCCCTGCAAGACCAGCCAGGCTCGGCTCAATCAAATATTGAAATCTGATGGCGCAGCTTATTTCCACAAAGGCTTGCCACACGATGTCGACGGCAATGTGGATGCATTAGCGTTTACCGATTTTGTATCGGCACTAAGAGATTTGGATGCCACTGGTTCTCCTGCCGACTTGTCGGCGATCGGAAAGCCGGATGGACATCGCAACTGGGTCAATCCACTTGCCGGTTGGGCCGTCGATACAGAGCTCAGTGACCCTTGCTTTCACATCATTCCGGATCCACCAGCTCTGGATTCTCCAGAGGCTGCTGCCGAAATGGTAGAACTCTACTGGATGTCGCTGGTACGTGATGTTCCTTTTGACAGCTGGGATTGGGACGCCAATATTGCTGCGGCTGCCAAAGAACTCTCCAAACTGCCTCTGTTCATCAACCGGCAGAAAGATGTCAACCAACCGCCATCGGTGCACCCATTTGTCGATCGCGCGTTAAATCCGAAATCTGTGTTTCGTGGAGGGGAACTGTTTGCCAGCGATCCGAATCGGGAAGCCGTGGGTCCCTACATATCCCAGTTCCTTGCGCAGGAGATACCTTACGGAACGCTTCGGATTCCGCAGCGTGTCATCTGGGCGCGGGGCAACACCGACTACATGACCGAGCAGGAAGAGTGGCTGGCTGTCCAGAATGGGGATTCCAGAGATGCTGAACAAAACCTCGTCGGCCTCAGAGAATGCGAAGCCCATTTGCGGCGCCACATTTCATCAATGAGAGACTTGGCTACCTATGTTCATTTTGATCAGCTTTACGAGGCCTATCTCAATGCTGCCTTGATCATGGTTCAAGGCGGCTATGAATTGGACGAAGGCAAT
>CALFWL010000162.1 GCA_937928215.1 uncultured Pirellulaceae bacterium
TCGCCCAAGCTCTAAAATGATACGAAACTGGTTCTGTGTAGCCCGCGTGCTCATTCCGCTGATTGCCGGAGGCTCGCTATTTGTTTCGCTGATTGCCACTATCGTGACTGCCGACTTCCTACGCGATGCCAAATCCGTAACCGGAACCATTATTGAATCGGATACCAAGATTGGGGACGAAGGAAAGCTCTTGTACCGCCCCACTTTCACGTTCACCGTTGACGGTCGCGACTATTCCGTGACGCCATCGGCCTTTGTGTCACCGTCACTTGGCGACATCGGCGATCAGGTGCCCGTGCTGCACGATCCATCCAAGCCATCAAACGCACGCATCGACACTTTCGTGTACACTTGGATGATCCCCACCGTCACCTTTTTGCTCGCGTTGATGCTTGGGATTATTCATTTCGCCATTGCGTGGTTTTCTCAGAACTTCCGGCACGTTGGCGCGGACGGCGGATAACCATCCGTTGCACCTGAGTGGCGGTGATTAGCTTTTTCGCGATGGACAATCGCTCGCCTCCGTCCGGTGATTGTTACCTTTGTATCGCGTCGGGATCGACCAGATGACTAAACACTCGCGAATCAATACGGTAACGGATGAACATGATTCAGCGCCGGTTTTACGCGAGCGAAATGAAATCAAATCTAACAGTTCTTGTTGGGCAAGTGCCAACGGATCTCTAAAACGCCTGCTGCTCTACTCACTACTCGCCTCCGTAACACTTGGCGCCGTTCTAGGTGTGTTTCTCGTTCTTCGAAATGTATGGAGATGGTTTGAGATTCAAGTCATTCTAACTACCGTCGTGATCGCGATTGCAAGCCTCTGCGGACTAGCTTGTGATCTGTCGCGAATACCTTGCAGCAAAAACTACTTGCCAACTTTCGGACTGTTTCTGACCTCGGTTTCCACTGTTTTGATTCTCGTAGGAATGTGGGGCGGTATTTACGGAGATGCGTATTGGAAGATTTCGATCTCTGTTTCAGTCTTTTGCTTCGCGTCTGTGCATGTTTGCCTTCTATCGATTGTTCCGCTGCCGGCAACGCTTCAACCGACAATGTTCGTTGCTTTTCAAGTGATTTTTGGAGTGGCATCGCTGCTGTGTGTGATGATCATTTGGGAGTTGGACGACAAGCGCATGTACAGATTTGTTGCTGTGGCCGCAATCGTTGATGCCGCGGTGACGCTGGCGATTCCGTTGCTATCCCGAATAAGCTTGAGCGATCACAGAAAGCAGCGACCTGCCAGTCCGATAGAACAACGAAACGCCTTCGCCATTGACCAAGAAATTGCCACCCTTAGGGAACGAATCGAGGAACTGGAGAGACTTCGGTCGAAAATCGGAGGATATTCAGGTCCATTGCCTACCGACCTTTCGCGATCTATTCCAGATTCCGAAGACGCGGTACAGTAAAATGATGAACGGCGAACCGTGTAGTGCTGGCGAGTACACTTCGCTCATCAACATTTAATCACGGCCACGTTATCACTGACGACTGTGAAGCCCCCAATTAGGCAAATGCGTTTCCTATCGCGTTTTTGCATTTTTTCATGGTGGTGTTTTGGCGTTCGTTTTATGTTGGCGATTTTTCGGTTTAAGTTGCTTCGGTCGTAACCGCTGACGCTTCGGCTCGGTCGTACTCCGATGCAGAACCCGAGAATGCTGAGTGGCTCTGGCAGAGATTTCTCGGCAAACCCACAACGATATTGAGAGGCAGAGCGTCAAACTCTGTTCATCAAACCCTGTTTCGATTGCAATACTCTCAGAGTTCCAACCAATCATTGCTATACTTGCCCGACTTGGCTTTCAATCATTCTCAACGGTGACTGTTCGATGCAACCAACCTCACGCGAGACAAATCCAGTTCCTTACCAGAAATTGTCAATCATCTTCGCCGCATTCTTCTGGCTCATTTCTACTAGCTGCCGTGGTGAAGATCAAAACCTAGTTATCGTCGCAGGCAAGCCATCGCATCCGCCGCGATTGCATGAGTTTAACGCGGGCGTGCAACTGTTGTCGAAATGCCTTGCTGACGTACCGGGATTGAACACACGATTCGTGCTCAACGGTTGGCCGGCAGATGAATCGATCTTTGAATCCGCTGACGCGATCGTGTTTTACATGGACGGAGGACGTCGCCACGAAGTTGTTCTGGAAGAAGGGCGACGAATGAAGCTGATTGACGGGCTGGTGTCCAAAGGCACTGGAATCGGATTCATGCACTATGGCGTGGACGCTAACCCTGAACAAGCGGGCGAAGAGTTCAAACGTTGGATCGGAGGGCACTACGAAGCGATGTTTTCCTGCAACCCGATTTGGGAGCCAAACTTTGCTCACTTTCCAGATCACCCAGTCACGCGTGGAATGCAGCCATTCAAGATCAAGGACGAATGGTATTTCCACATGAGGTTTATTGCAGACAACCCAGGTGATCAACCGTTTGAAGAAGGCGGAGTAAAATTTGTTCCTATTCTGGTGGCCAGCCCCAGCGACGCGGTACGAGACGGGCCTTACGTTCACCCGAAAGGCCCGTACAAACATATTCAGGCGACCAAAGGACGGGCCGAAGCAATGTTGTGGACCGTCGAACGACCCGATGGCGGTCGCGGCTACGGATTTACGGGCGGCCATTTCCATGACAATTGGCGGGACGACAACTTTAGAAAGGTTGTGCTCAATGCCATGCTTTGGATTGCCAAGGTTGAAGTCCCTGCCAACGGGGTCGACTCATCTGTTTCGGCGGAAGAGATTGAGCAGAACCTAGACGCCAAAAAGTAATCACGATCGCGGGCTCAAGACACGAACAATTGAGGGCAATTGTACTACACGGTCTCCGTTATTTCACCGAGATAGCTGGATACCCGCTTGGCGATTATCGCAATTCGCTTGTGATTGAGTCTGGTCAAAATCACGGTCGCTTGTCTGCTGCCTGACAACTTGAGCTTTGCGAACTGAGCCCCGGCAACCTGTTCGACTCCACGCCGTTTCACCTCCAACGAGCCGATGTCCATTGCTCGCAGGGCAGCGGCGGCTTTTTTCAGATGCAAAGGCAGAACTTCGATCACTTGAAACGACTGCATCAAGGGCAGCTGAGCGTTCGTGCCACTTAAATAAGCGACATCGGCTGCCAGAGGCCGCAAGTCCACATTTCGGCCCAGCACGTGACCAAGCTTCGCGGCGAGCACAGTCGGATGAGGCTCGTGAATGTAATCGCCAACCGAATCTGCCAACGGCAGTTTCAAGTTCACCTTGGATTCCGGAACAGAAAATCGAATCGCAGTGCCGGTTTTGTCAACGCACGTGGCGGTCCTGTGTCCGGCGCGAACCACTTGATCGCCGCACCAAATCACTTGCTGTTTGCACTCGCGCTGATCACCGATCCATTCACGCTCGATCGATTCAGGCCAATCCTTGGCAGTCGGCGTTGCGGGAGCGACTTTAATGGCGACAAGGCCGACACGACAGGTGCGTTCAAAAATTTCTGACAATGAAGGCTCGAATCGGCTACCGTGAACAGTTCGCCGATAATTGGCTGCTTTGCCTCGTCGATCTGGATCGGCATGAAGTCCGTCAATGTCGTCGAGTGGCATTGCGTCAAACGTTTTGAACCACACTTCACCGTGACCACCACGGTTGGACCTACAGGCTTGAAGATTGTGTTGTGCGAAGCGGGCCGTCAGTTCGTCCGCGTCGACTCCTGTGGTCCGTGAATCACTGGAGCCGATTCGGTGATGCAGCGCAATCAAGTCACCTCCGATCCCGCAACAGACATCGGCCACGTTTTCGCACTGAGAGAATTGTTCGGCCTTGTAACAGGCGAGCGAGCGCCCCGTGGCTTGTTCCAGTCCACGCTTGGTAAAGAACATCTCGTCTGCGTTGGGGAATTTTGCGATGGCTCGTAAACGCAACTGAGCCTGTTCCATTACGATTGCGGCACGATTGTTGGAAATTTCCTGTCTCAACAGCCGGGCAATGCGGACAACGTTTTCGTGCGAGCGAAACGAATCCATCGCTTGCCGAAGCAATCGTTCGGCCGGTTCAGACATCAGCCAGAAATAGTCATCGCGCGTCGATTCATCCATGGTTGGATCGTACGAGAAACGACGCAACCCGCAAGCCACTTGAGCCCGTTGCACGCGTTATTCCACTGTTCAGGGATCGTCAGGCTCTGACGATCATTCGCGTTTCCAGAAAAAACGCAACGAAAACGTCGGCTCAAGTCGATGCGGAAAAGGTACCGGTATGTCTCTGGTTTCGTTTTCACCGAGTTCGCAAACATGTTTTTACGCTCAATCCTTTATCCTTCGCTGGTCGCCTGCGCGATTGGTGCCCCGATGTTGTATTCAACGGGTTGGAGTCCAGAAAATGCCAATCGCTTCGAGCCGTTCGGATATCAAGCTTCTGTGGCCGATGGATCTTTTGCGAGTGAATCTTTGACTCAGGCGAGATCCGCCAACTCGATACCGATCCCGTCACAACCAGCGTCGACGAGAGGAGTCAACGCGATCGATTCATCCGGCCAGACAATGATCCCGTCGAACCCCGCAGCCTCACTTCAACTGCCTCAGTTTGCCAATTCCAACTTTGTCGGTTCAACTCCCCAGAACGCAATGGTGGCTCAGCCAATTCCTCACCGCGTTGGTATGCAATTGCCGACTTCGACCATGCTACCGCGAGGCATGGCTGTCTCCGGCCCGATCGTCGGCGGTTCGGCGATGATCGATCCGTCAATGTCAGGAATGGCCCCCGATTTTGGAGCCGCAGAAACTTTCGTCTTCCCTGGAGACGCCAACGGTCCGGACCTAACGGCCACGCCAACGGACTTCGTGCCGGTCACCAACCTTGCCGAGATCATCCGTTTTGATGTTTATCCGAATTGGGTGAAGAGTCGATGGAAACGAATCTCAACCAATCCAGGTGACGCGGGTTTGCACGGCCTACGAGTCGCCCTTGTGACTGGAACAAATACGTGGGACTTGCACGGTTCGTTAACCTATTACTTTGATGTGAATCAGCGAGCCCAGCGGATCACGTTTCGCGGCTGGACGGGCGATTCAAGCCGACTAGTCAGCCTGTTGACCTCGCAGTTTGGCTTGACCGCTCAGCCGACTCACTGGGCCGGAGCCTACGCGGCGCAGAACGATCGACGCGTCCCAACGGCGGGTTTGTTGATGCAGCACCCAGCCGTAATCACTCGTGAAAATCCTGTCCAGCAGGTCGCATTGGTGATGGAACTGAATCATCCACAGGGTTCCTTCCAGCTGAGCGAGCCGTTTGTCAACATGCTGCGTCACGCGGTCAGCAGCCAGTAGCGGGCAGCCGAGAGGAGCCTGTTTTCCCGACAAGATCTGGTTGCCAAGTCCCGGCTGAGTCGTCCGCCGCCTCGGACAAAAATTCTTTGTCGACGGCTTCGACGATTTATCCACATCTTCAAACCGTTTTGTAAAAAACAAATCGCGTTGAAAACGTGCGCGAAATTGCGGAACGAATGCGTCTTATTCGGGCGAGGAATTCAGCTTTCGAGAAAAGTTTGACGGAAACCTCATGGGACCGTTTGACACCGATGCTAGCACTCTTAGAATCTCGTCCCACAGGTGTAAGGTTCGCTTAAGACCACCCAATGAGTCAACGAATGATTCAGGATGGTTTTGGAGAACCAGGGAAACGGAATCGGCTGGGCAAGCTTTTAAAAACGACGTATTTTGCGTTGTTTTTTTAGCGGATTGGTGGCAACCGCCACTGACAGGGAGTGCCCGGCGAGCATTGATGCGTCAGGATGTTTAATTGTCGTCGACTCAGGACTTTGTCGAAAATTCGCCCCGCGAAAAGGCCACGGAATCGGCGCCCCAAGCGCAGGATGCGGTGGTAGCTGCGTCCGGAGCAGCGGCCAACAAGCCGACGACTTCGACCGACATTCGACGCCAACTTGCTCAGCGGATCGGAGACGATCGATTTGACATGTGGTTTGACGGCGATCAGAATTTTCACGTTGCCCATTCTCCCAAATCGATGGTCGTGGTATCGGCGGATAGTCCGTTCACTTGTCAGAGAATTCAGAATTCGTTGGGTCGAGACATTCGGCTGATCGTGGACCGGATTTGCGGGCCTCAGTTCGAAATCGAGTACTCGGTTGCAGAATCGAAAGACGTATCGGATCTTTGCGTTTCCCGCGCCGAGCAAAACGAGAATGGCAAATCTTCAACGCTCACTGACGATGCCATACTGCCGCTGTTCGGCCAGCCGAATGATCAAGATCAAACAGGCAATTCCAGCGAGAGCGATTCGGGTACCGCAACCGTTTCCGCGCTCACCATCACGACCCCCTTGGGCAAAGCGAAACCGACTGGAAAGCCCCGTGGCTTGAGCGGATTCTGGTTTGGTGAAAACAATCCATTGATCGAAAAAGCGGTCGAGCAATCGTTTCGCAATCCCGGACGTTATTCACCGCTGTTTGTTTATGGCTCCGTCGGAAGCGGTAAGTCTCATCTGTTGGAGTCTTACACGCACGACTTTCGTAAACGTTTACGAATGTCACGCTGCGTCTATCTGACTGCGGAACAGTTCACGGGATATTTCCTGCACTCATTGAGAGGCGGTTCCGGGCTGCCGGTTTTTCGCCGCAAGTATCGCGACTTGGATTTGCTGGCGATTGACAACGTCCAATTCTTCGCCGGTAAGCGTGCCACGCTAAACGAGTTTCAGTACACGATCGATCATTTGATTCGCGGTGGCAAGCAAGTTCTGCTGTCGGCGGACCGGCCTCCGCTGGAACTTCAAGACATGGGCAGCGAAGTGGCAACACGAGTCGCCGCAGGGCTGGTGTGCTCGCTGGATTACCCGGACTTCGAAAGCCGGTGTCAGATCGCTCGTCAGTTTTGCAAACCACTGGGGTTGGACTTGGCGGATGAGGTGGTTGAACTGGTTTGCGAAACGCTCAAACGTGACGTCCGAAAACTTTCGGGTGCCGTTAATCGATTGAGCGTGCTGCAATCGCTCAACAGCCGTCGCATCACGACCGATCAAGTCCGCGAGACTCTGTCGGATTTGTTTGCGACATCCTGTTCGTCCAGTGCTTCGATGCCCAGCATCGAGAAGGCCGTTTGTGAACTGTTCGAATTAAAGCCTTCCGAGCTGAAATCTTCCAGTCGTAGGAAGCAGATCAGTTCGGCCAGAATGCTGGCGATGTACCTTTCGCGGCGGTATACGGCATCCGCGTTCTCTGAAATTGGCGATTACTACGGTGGACGGACTCATAGCACTGTCATTGCGGCCGAAAAAAAGGTCGATCAGTGGCTTGAGAAAGACGAAGGAATCGCCCTCCCTCACGCTCGCTACTCTGCCCGCGAGGTGCTCAAACGTATCGAATCAAATCTGAGAATCGGCTAAAGAACGCTGCCCTCCCAGACTGCGCAGACCTCCAGCTGATGACTTCAGCTCTGCTGCTTTTGCGAACCCGAGAACACGTCGAAATCAGATTCGCGTTGACTCATTTGAGTAAAATTGGCACGATTCGCATCAGACTCAACGACACGATCCGAATACGAACACGGTTCCGGCAACCGAGCACGCTGCCGGTTCGGACTCTCAAGGACTTTCAAGGATGAAACCCTTCCTAAGTGCGATTCGATTATCGCTTCGATACAAATTTGCCATCGTCGGAGCACTGACTTGCTCTTTGCTGATCGCGGTATGCTGGAGCGCGAGCATTACGACCGTGTTCCCAGTCGTGAAAATTGTGCTGGAAGGTCAAACCGCCGAAACTTGGGTCGAGCAGGAAATCAAACTGGCGGATCTGAATCTTGCCACTGCCAACGCAGCGATCGATGACCTTCAAGCAAAAATTGACTCTGCGGACGGACAAGAGAAACAAGTGCTGACCGCTGCAATGCAGCTAAAGAAGAACCGAGCTCATGGCGAGCAAAAATCGCTCGAACGATATAAATCACTTCAACCTTGGCTCGAAAAATACGCACCCAAGTCGGCCTTCGCGACGCTTGTTTATGCGCTCGCATGGCTGCTGGGCGTGACGGCCGTTAAAGGTGTGCTGCTGGTCAGCGGAGCCATCTTCGATTCACTGGTCGCCCACGGCACCGTGCGTGACATGCGACGCATCTACTATCAAAGAGCGTTGGCGATGGATCAGCAGCGAATCGACCAGATTGGCACGGCGAACGTGATGACGGATTTGACGTTCAACATGCAAATGATCTCTCAAGGTTTGCGAGTGTTTTATGGCAAGTGCCTGCGCGAGCCATTGAAAATGATCTCATGTCTTGTGTGTGCCGCCTACATTTCGTTGCCGCTGTTGTTGCTTTCGCTGATCGTTGTGCCAGCAGGAGCATACGTGATTCATTCCGTCTCACGGCGCATGAAGAATGCCAGCTTGTCCGAACTGACGGGGATCTCCGACGTCTATCAGACGCTGATGGAGACATTCAAGTCCGTCAAAACGGTTCGCATCTTCAATCAGGAACGTGCCGAGCGCCGTCGCTTCAAGGAAAACGCCGGAATGCTGTACCGCATGTCAATCAAGATTGCGCTTTATGATTCGTTGCTTCGACCTATCACGGAAGTGTTGAGCATCCTTTCGATCGCTCTTTCCATGATGGTGGGAGCCTACTTGGTACTGAACCAAGAGACTCACTTGTTTGGAATTCAAATCAGTGAAGTGCCAATCAAGCCCACGATGCTGCTGGTGTTTTACTCGATGCTGGCGGGTGCGGCAGATCCTGTGCGAAAAATGAGCGAAATCGTTAACGCGCTCGTCAGAGCGAACATCGCCTGCAACGTGCTACAAGTCCAATATGATGTAAAATCGTTGGTGAGCGCACCAGAGAATGCAGCCGCGGTCCCGGATCATCAGACAAGCATCGAATTCAGAAATCTGTCGTTCGCATACATGCCGAACCACCCGGTGCTGCGAGACATCAACTTGACGGTCCCGTTTGGGCAGACCGTCGCCATCGTGGGTGGCAATGGTTGCGGAAAGTCAACGCTGATGAATCTGATTGCTCGATTCTATGACCCGACCCAGGGACACGTCTTGCTTGACGGCGTCAACCTCCGGCACATGAGCCCTCGGAAACTGCGACAGCAGATCGCTTGGGTGACTCAGGACTCGGTGTTGTTTCAGGGCACTCTATGGGACAACATTGCCTATGGAAATCGTGACGCCAGCGAAGACGAGATCATGATGGCCGCCAGACTGGCGCGAGTGGATCAATATGTCGACCAACTGGACAATGGCTTTCATACGATGGTTGGTGACGAAGGCAAAAGCCTGTCTGCCGGACAGCGTCAACGCGTCGCGCTGGCTCGTGCGATTCTGGCGGATCCAAAAATTCTGATTCTCGATGAGGCCACCAGCCAGATCGATGGCGAGACCGAGAACCTGATTCACGATTCGCTGATCGAGTTCATCGAGAACCGCACGACCTTTATTGTGACTCACCGTCATTCCTCATTACGGTTGGCCGATCGAGTTCTGGTGATGAATCTGGGCGAGGTGGTTCACGACAGCTCAGTCGCAGAAGCCACAAAGAATTCGACTCAGTTCCAATCGCTGTTCGCACGAGTCGCGTGAGCAGTCGATTAGGTCTGTGGTTCGCGGAAAGAATCCAAGTAAGTCAACTTACTTTCGAACCATTCAGATACGCGACGACGCTTTCTCGCATCGGCCAGATCCCTTTGTAGCGGAGAGTCGATTCAGGACAGGTCGAAATCACGCTCGCCAGACGCTGCTTCTTGGAATGAGACAGGTCTTTCAACGCTCGCTGGTGAGTGTGAATGGTGAACAAAATAGCCTGCGTTTCTGGCAGCCGGCTGAAAGTCTGAAACTCCACTCGGAACATGCAGTCTGCCGCCGTATCCGGCGATACGGATTGGCTCGCGGCAAGTATCTCATCTGAGTCACTAGGATATTGAGCCAAGCGGGGCAGGGCACGGACACCCCAGTTATGTCGCGAAACGGATCGTCCACTTTTTAGGCGTCCGAACAGCTTCAAACTGGGTGAAAGCAAATGCTGATTAAAACCTGGAACCGCAGCATGAACGCATCGCTGTGATTGGCCAAGCTTATCAGCGATCGACCAACCCGAGGGGAAACAAACGCTCCCGGCGACAACCGGAAACCCGGCCTCGATATCGTGCCGAAGCAGCACAAGATCTTCCTGAACGTACCTGCTGATCTTGAGCAACGGAGGCTCCGCTTCGCCATTGCATCCTTGGTATCGTTCGTTGCTGTCAATCGATGCCAGCGGGTGGGACTCGTCACATCGTGTTTGCAAAAACTGCGCGGCCTCAACCTGAGGCTCAATCGAATCTGGCAGACTCGCCCAGCATTTTTCGAGATGATGTTCCAACAAGCGAGCTTTCAAATCAATTTCGGCTTGATACTCGACCGTTTCGGCAATGATTGGTTGATGGGCGGCAACGGCCTGGACTCCAAAGTTCAAGCGAAAGGTGTCTGAATCCAACGGAAAACGATCGAACATGACTTGGCGTTGATGAATCAGACAAAATGGACAACGTTGCGATGTGGTGCGCGAACTCGCGTCAAAATCATCGCCACCGGCAAATTTTAACACAGTTTGGGGGCGAAATCGTCGATCTTACTCCAAGCGGTCCCTACTGCTTTGTCACATCGAAATGCTCGGGTTTTACAACCACACAAGTTGTTGCCGCCCAGCGGACTGCGTTTTGCCCAACGCGAGCTTTCAGCAATCACAAAGAACTACCCGTCCGCGCTCCATTTGCGTGATTGGCCCTTTATCGCCGATGCAACAAACCTGTTCCAGCGAGATTTGACCATGCGGTTGTTCCCAAAATCGAAGGTACGAAAGCTACCGGCTCACGCCCCGAACCGCCGCATCCTGTTTGTTTCGCACGAGGCATCGCGGACGGGTGCTCCAAAAATCATTTTGAACATCGTGAAGCACTTTCGCGAACGATGCGATGTTTGCTGTGAGTCACTGCTGCACGATGGTGGGCCTCTGATGAAGGAGTTTCATGAGCATTCCCATCTGGTCGACTGCGTGAATCACCCTCGCGAGCGTTCGCCGCGTCTGCATCGCAAGCTGAAGCGCATCGTGCGAAGAGACGGAAAAAATATTCCGTTGTTGGCAATTTGCAACAGCATGGAATCGCGTTTCATGGCAGAAGAACTTTCCAACTTCGGGGTCCCCGTCATCTCGCTGCTGCACGAGTTGCCATCATCTTACAAGCCGGAAGACTACCGCACCGTTTTTTCGACATCGAAAAAGGTCGTCTTTCCGATCGATGACGTCTACCAAGCGGTGTCTCAAGCGTTCCGAATGCCTGCTGACAAGGCAGTCGTCATGTCGCAAGGATTACTGGATGCTGAATTCGGTAAGCGAGTCGACCGAGAGGCAGCTCGAAATAACATTTGCAATCAAATTGGCATTCCTACCGACAGCTTTCTAGTGCTCGGATGTGGAACGCTTGACCTTCGAAAAGGTATCGATCATTTTTCAGCGGTGGCTCGTCGAGTCGCCCAACTGAACCATCGGGGGAGCACCCCGATTCATTTTGTTTGGGTGGGCGGTGGTCCCATGTGGACTCATTCGGTGTTCCATTACGTCCAGTTGGACTTGCAGAAAACGGGAGCCGACCAGTTCGTCCATTTTGTGGGCGAGCAACAGGACACCGAGCCATTCTTCGTTGCATCGGACGCGTTTTTCATGTCGTCACGCGTCGATCCATTTCCTTGCGTTATCCACGAGGCGATGGCCTGTCAATTGCCGATCGTCACATTTGCGGATTCGGGTGGAGCACAGACGGCGGTCAAAGACGGAGCCGGATTTGTGATTCCATACGCCGACTACGAACAAGCAGCCACTTTGTTTCGCATGCTCTCCGAACAGTCTCACGTCGCCGCCTTGGCAAGCAAGCGATCATTGGAACGAGTTCATTCAGAGTATCGTTTTGACGATTATGGCGACAACCTGATCGAGCTGTGTGAATCGATCATCGGTCAGTCGATCCTCAGCGATTCGACTGCCTCACTCGCAGCACCCAAACTGCGAATCGCAGCCTAGCATCGACCAAACAATTGCTGTCGCAATTGAAAGTGGCGGAAGCTTCCAGCTTGCGGTTTTGGGTGGATCGCAAGCTGGAAGCATACGCCACTTATTCTTGAACCACGTGTCCGTCGCCACCATCCAAAACGGCTAAAGTGTTCGAAGTGCCGGGGTGGGTTGATGAATTGACGATGTCCCATTCGTCGATTTGAATCATCGATGAACTAACACGCTTGGCGTCAATGGCGATTGGCGTTAATGACGCTTGACATCAATGTTTGAATCGCAGCACTTCGTCGTAGATTTCCGCGACACCTCGGGCCATACTCAGGTCGGAAAGCTTGGTTCGTTGACGCGCCAACGAGCTTTCTCGATACCGATTCCAAAGGGTGACATTGTCGACGATCTGAGAGAGCTTGGCGGCCAGATCATCTGGATTGCCTGGCTCAAAGATGAGGCCGTCCGTCTGGTGCCGGACGGCTTCAGGAATGCCTTCCACGCAACTTGCGACCACCGGCACTCCATTGGCCATCGCTTCGAGCACGACCATGGGCAGGCCTTCGCCGTAGAGGCTGGGTAGCACAAAGATATCCATCTGTCGCAACTGGTTGTTCACGTCTCGCTGGAACCCCGTCCACTCGACACGATCAGCAATGCCAAGCTCATCGACCAAAGCCATGATCTCCGATTGGTACTCGGGAGTTTCGAATGGTCCAACGGCTCTGAGCTTCACGCTGCCTCCCTGTTCTTTCAACGTGGCGATGGCCCTGAGCAGAACTTCGGTTCCTTTGCGAGGACGAAACAGAGCCATCGTTCCAATGGTCCAAGGATGTTCGGGGACCGATCGTCTTGGCAGGTCATCAAGAACTGGGACACCATTGGACACCACCGAGAGCAGCTCCGTCGAGTGTCCAAGTTCTTCCATGTAGCCTGCCAGACTGGTCGATACACAAATCATGCGGTCAACACCTCGAAGGCTCCATTTCTCAAACTTGGAATTGAACCAGTTTCTCAATCCTTTTTCAGAGTCGCGACCGACAGGACTATGCACGTGGTAGATCAGCGGGCATTCCAGCTTCTTGGCCGCCAGCCTTCCGATCAACAAAGTTCGTGGCGTATGAGCGTGCAGAACCCGGTATCCTCCCTGACGGAAAATCTCGACCACACGGTTCACACAACCGAGATCAAACTTCGACTTCATTGGAAGCGAATGCAATTCCGCGGAGACAGATTCCCTAGACGTTGGGAAGCGGTCCGGCTTCAGGCAGACGAACCCAATCGAGTAGCCGAATCGAGGCAACGCCATCGCAAGCAAGTCTTGAACTCGCTCGGCACCAGAATAATGTTCCCCGTTGACAAGATGAAGAACTTTCACGGTGGCCATTTTCGGGCGACCGGTGTCGTTAATCGATGAAATTTCCTGCGGCTTGAGAATCATGAGAGCATACCTGTGACTGAGTTTCCTTCCTCCGCAAGTCTAGCTTGCTGTTGATGAAAGACGCCAACTCCCAGATTTTTCTTCAAGACCACTTCGCGATGCGAATCATGTCGCTAAGGCGTATGACACACCGCAGTTCCGGCCATTTTTGACGGTTAATCAGGTCTTGAGGAGTGCTTGTCTCAGCGGCTGCTACTTTCGCTTGAACGATTCTGTCGATAAGAATAGAGATTCGTTTTGTGCCGTACATGCCCAAACTGAATTTTCACTCATCACAAATCACGAGGAGAAAAACGATGGAATCCCGATTTCTTTCTGCGTTCAAGGTCACGATTGCGATTTTTTCATTGGTCGCTTGCTCCGCGTTGGTTGAAACATGTGATGCGGAAAACTGGGCTCGATTCCGAGGACCGAATGGGGCGGGAATCAGCGAAAGCACATCCGTTCCCTTGGAATGGGACAACCAATCGAACCTCAAATGGTCCGCCGACCTACCCGGCAAAGGCAGCTCAAGTCCAGTGGTGTTCGAGGATCAGATTTTTCTGACAGCCTACACAGGATACGGCTTGGATAGAGCGAATCCCGGGAGTCCCGCCAATCTGAAACGCCACCTGCTTTGTTTTGATCGAAACACCGGTGCTGAACGATGGCGCGCGACCGTTGATTCGGATCATGATGAGGATCCCTACAAAGGGTTCATTTGCGAACATGGCTACGCTAGTAGCACCCCCGTGACCGACGGCAAACAGGTGTTCGTCCTATTCGGAAAAACAGGCCTGATCGCTTTCGACACTGACGGAAATCAACAATGGAAAACCAACCTAGGCACTCGATCCGACCCTCATAACTGGGGTGGCGGAGCAAGCTGCATGCTGCATGGAGACAAAGTCATCGTAAACGCCGGCAATGTTGGCCACGCTATCGTTGCATTGAATAAAGCAGATGGCACCGAAGTCTGGAAAGTAACCGATGAAAAATTTACCAGCGGCTGGTCAACTCCATCGGTCGTATCCATTGATGGCCACGAAGAACTCGTGTGCAGCACGCCCGGAAATATCATCGCTCTTGACCCGGAAGACGGAAAAGAACTCTGGCGAGCCGATTCGCCAATCACCGGTACGGTCTGCGGGTCGTTGACGGAACTCGACGGCGTCGTTTTCGCAATGGGCGGTCGAGAGGGCAGGGCAGTTGCCATCCGTTGCGGTGGCTCGGGAGACGTCACTAACACGCACACGGTCTGGGCGGGTAAGCTTCGTAGTGGCATCGGCACACCGGTCGTTGCGAACGGCCGTTTGTATTGGACCTCAAGGGGCATCGCCTACTGTGCGGACTGTCAGTCCGGCAAATATACGTTCAAAGAACGAATGCAGGAAAGCAAGGGACGCAGTCCGGCAGGAGATTACGCTTCGGCACTGAAGGTCAACGACAACGTGTTGCTGACCACTCGCGGCGGAGCGACCTATGTTCTCAAGGCCGCTGAAGACTATACGCTCGTCGCAACCAACACGATCGAAGACGACAGCCTGTTCAACGCGACGCCCGCCATCAGCGACGGAAAGATCTTTATCCGAAGTGAAAGCAAACTCTATTGCATTGCCGCGACTCGTTAACACAGCGATGAAGCCTAGAGTCATTAAATCTCAAATCATCATTCAATGAGTCAGTTTCAGCGAATGACTGAGAACCAATCGTCGCTGTTTCGATCCCGACTTGTCTTTAGGAAAACGGTTCACCAATCCAAGTCGGCAATTCCCCACTGACCACGGTTTTCGTCAACGGCAACAATCAGCTTTTTGATTGAGTCGCCAAACTTGTCGCGAGTCCGATCCTTCAATTGTTGACCGATGAATTCCGCCATCAACTCCGCCGTCGTGTTAGCAATCGGCAGCAGCACGCAGTTATCTGCTGGGAAGATCCATCGCTTCTCACGAAATGTGACTAAAACCTCGTCTCCGTCTTCCGACACGCTGATCATTGGATGATTGGTCGGCAGCAGGACATGATGATCCAGACCACCCACGATTTCAGTCAACGAATCACGCAATGCAATGAAATCGACCACGTACCCATTTTCGTCAAGCGGTCCAACGACTTCACACTTCACACGATAGTTGTGACCGTGCAAAGACTCGCAAACATCGCCATTGAAGGTAATGAAATGAGCTGCACTGAAGACAAGGTTGTCTTTTTCAAGGCTGACGCGGAAGTTAGACATGGCAAGTCTTCAAACAGAGTTACAAAACGAAAACGCAAAACGATGCCTCAAGTTTAGCTGAACGGGGGTGAGATTTCGCCCGAAGCAAGGGCCACAAACAGACCAGCGGAGATCAAATCTGCCGTCGTGCCGGGGTTTCGACGATGCCCATCGCTCCGCAGCCAAAAATCAAAATCGCCCACCGCATTCCAGAATCGCTCGTATGCCAGATCGTCTCCAGTTTGAGGCAGCAATTCCAAAACTCGCTGCGCCCGCACGCGAGTATCCGCGGATACTTGTTTGCCACATTTTCGCTCAATCAGACTGTCGCCAAACCGAGCGATCATCATCACGTGGGTCAACACGATTGCGTCACTGAGCCTGGAAAACCTCAGCCGACTCTGGTTTAGTGTTTTCGCCACCTCAAACGCTTGAGCGAAACCGCTCACAAACTGGCGAGCGATCATGTCTCGATCAGCGGCAAGCTCCATCGCTTGCAACAAAGAACCGGGCGGATCTTCCACCGCGTCGTTCACGTCCATCTGATCCACGACTCCCAATCCGCCCGGTTGAGCCAATCGAATCGCGTCATAGATGAACTTGGTGTCAGACTCCGTCGTTTCAGCCAGCAATTTACTGACCGACCGCGAGGTCAGCTCTTCGCCGCCAAGGTTTACTTTTGACAATGGCACCAACAGCAGAATCATCCCCAAGTTCGTATTAGATCCAACCAGTGCCTGAGTCGCTTCTACGGCAGCAAGCACCGTTTCTCCAACCCCCTTGCTGGCGGACCGGTCAATCGCCTGTCCCAGCGCAACGGCACTGGACAGAAAATCGTTCAGCGTCGAATCCTCGAAGTCGGCCCCTCGATGAACGTTGCCCGGCTTTGGCGCAGAAACCTCCAGCAGACACGCCAACGTCGCAATTCCACCCGGAGTCATCCCGAGAACGTTCACGATGACGTCCGCTGCAAAAACTCGGCGACTGTTTTCCCGACCTGCTGAGCGGCATCTTCGATCACGTAGTGGCCAGCGTCTTCGATTTTATGAACTTCCGCGTTCGGCCAAAACTGCTGCAACCGCGTTAGACAGTCTGGTCGAAAACACCAGTCTTTCATGCCCCACATCATCAAGATTGGCCAATCCGCCAACTCTGCCAAACGTCCCTCTATGTTCTCAAGTACCGACCACGTTCGGTGCGAAGGATTCGTTGGAATATCTTTCACGAAACGATAAATTGCGATGCGATGCTCCCAGCTGTCGTAAGGAGCCAACAAGCCCTCGGCAACATCGCTTGGCAGGCCCCCCGAACGCTCCGTCGCCATCGTTACGGCGGCACGAGCAAACATGTTTAGCCCTTGAACTCCAAGTTTCCCCAAGACTGGCCAGCGACAGGCCCGGATGCGAAGCGGGATATACGGTGGCGGAAATGCGGCCGTGTTGGACAACACGATTCGCTTGAATCGATCTTTCCTCGCAAGTAATGCCCCAAGCCCGATCGAACCGCCCCAGTCGTGTGCCATCAAAGTAACGTTGTGCAAATCGAGGTGATCAATCAACTGGCACAGGTTATCAATATGGTTCTGCAAACAGTAGTCGTGATCCGCCGGCTTATCGCTAAGCCCACACCCCAAATGATCGATCGCAATGGCCCGATGCGTATCACTTAATTGTGAAATCAGCCGACGCCAATAAAAAGACCAAGTCGGATTCCCGTGGACCATCAATACCGGGTCGGCAGCGGAATCTCCCTCGTCAACGTAATTGATTCGATGACCGCCCACGATCAGCGGACGCAATGCGAATGGATAACTTTCCTGCCACCGCCCGAGTTTCAACTTTGAGTCGGGATACCCGCCCCCGGCAACGAAGTAAAGCGATTCAGAATTGTCAGAAACTTGTGCGGGCATCGAACGAGTAACTACGGTTGCTGTTGAATTTAAGGCGGACAGTTTATCATGTTGTCGACGTTCACGCAGTCGGGCAGACCCTGTTCGTTAACGCCCCCCCTGAAACAATCAACATTGTCCAAACACCCAATCCGAGCCGTGCTCCAGTTGACGTGCCAACAATGCCGAGAGGCCGATCGAATCGCAATCGAGGAATTCGGGGTACCCAGCATCCAGTTAATGGAGAACGCTGGCCGTGGCTGCGCCAAAGCGATTCAGAAACTGGAGCCCAGTGGTCCGGTCGTTATTCTCTGTGGCCCCGGCAACAATGGTGGAGACGGTTTCGTCATCGCGAGGTATCTGCGTGAAGCCCAAATCGCGGTTTCCGTCGTGCGCCTGTGCGAAGCAGAAAAATATGCAGGTGACGCACTTATCAATTTGAAGCGGTTGGCCAGCGTCGACGTCCCCGTTAACGAATTGCATTCGAACGCATCGGACGCACAAATCGAAAGACTGTTAGCCACGGCGGACGGGAAGCCGACAAAATGCATCGTCGACGCCATGCTTGGAACAGGAGCCAAGGGGCCACTGCGAACTCCGTTCAACTCCGTCGTCAGAGTCGCCAACTCAATTGACGCGATCCGCGTCGCCATCGACATCCCCACCGGACTTGACGGTGATTCCGGAGAAGTCGTCGACGAAGCATTTCGCGCCGACTTGACATGCACCTTTATCGCTTTCAAGCCTTGCATGGACAACGTCAATGGAGGCCCGTATTGCGGAGTTACTCAACTGGTCGATATTGGTCTACCCGAGGGCGTCACAGAGCGGTTTGTACGTTAGCTCGTGTCGTTTCAGTTATCGTGTCGTTCAGTTATCTACCACTCTTCGGCACCGAAAGCGGCATCTCGAATTTCAAGATCACCTGCCAGAGACAATTCATTGGTCTGTTGAGTCTCCGCCGTTACAACGCGAACGGATCGCTTTTCTTGCTCTTCTCGCTCCGGCTGGTCTTCTGGCTGGATGACTGGAGCATTGGAGGGAGCGTTGATGGGAACCGCGGCGGATGAGCGAACATTTTCTCCGGCACCTACGTCGGACGCGGGCTCTTGGCGAACCTCGTCGGCGTCACCACTAGCTTGAAAATCACTCGTCGTCTCAATGGAAACTGCCTGAGTAACGAACGACTGGAACGACCCGGCGGCCGATGGACTTGAGGGCGGACGAACGTCTTTTCGGAGGTTTCTCACGAGCGAGAACCCGTCGTTGAGCACGTCAACACGCCCGTCACCATCAAAATCGCCGGTCGCCCATGTACCGCCCGACGCAGTGCCGAGCGAGGCGACTAGGGCGAACCCGTCGTTGAGCACGTCGACGCGGCCGTCCAGATTGGCATCGCCCGGTAACGCGACGTAAAACTGAGCAGCGTAAGCACCGTCAGCGCCACTGCCAGCAACCGCTTTATCGCCCGCAACGCTCGTTATTTGCGGGCCGAGCACGTAGCTGTAGTACCCCGGCTCAAGTGGGGTGCTGAGGCCGCTAAAGTCAAACGTCGCGACGAAATTCGTTGAGTCGTAACTAACGGTGATCCCTGAGATATCCATCAGCGAGCCGTCGGCATCATTGATCAAAACCAGTCCACCGCTAGATGGAACATTCATGTCTTGGTTGAAGCCAACGGTCAACGTACTCAGCTGATCCGGACGAACCAGTCCGACGCCATCCAACGCACCGCCGTCTCGAAATTCGGTGACAACTTCAGGATCGATCGCCGGCAGGTCGCCCACGCGAGTCAGGATAATTCTTGTTGCTGCCCAGAGGGTGGAGGAGCCGCCGGTGTCCTCGAACATCAATGACAGACTTCCGTCAGAAACGGCAACTTCAAACGTCTCGTTGCCATGCACGCCCGCCTCTCGCGAGATGTTCGATCGGAAGATTTCACCTTCAGCCCCGATATTCACCTGATCCAGCGGAAGCACGGCATCGCCCACGGTCACCAGCACCCTCCAGATTCCATTAGCAATCTTATGCTCAAGCACGGATGAACCATTCGTACTGAAGACGTTATCTCGGTTGAGCCCGTTTTCCCCCGAGCTGGAGCCATGGTCAACCGAACCGACCGGTTGAGTCCAGAAAAGATCACCGTTGGTCTTGTCGGTCAAGGGCAAGAACGTTTCGTTGATCGTCGGCAGGCTAGTAGGCTGCAGGTCGTACCGATAGCTTGTCGCACTCAAGTCGACGGTGGTGGGAGCTTCGATCGCGGATATCAATCTCAATGACAAGCGATTCAGAACCCATTCAGGATTTACTGAATCCGCATCGCCAAACTCCAGATCCAGCTGGCCGTCTATGACAGTGACTTGAAAACCGAATGTTGAGAACTGCCCTGCGGTTCGGTCGATGTCGCTGGCCAGCAGTTCACCTTCGGCTCGGACAAACATATTGTCATGAGCCGCCTCTGTGTCGCTCATGTTAAGTGTGACTCTCCAGATGCCGTTTGCCAGTTTATGCGACAGTGTTGCAGGACTGGTGCCGCGGACGAAATCACGGTTGGCATTGTTCCTTCCCGTATTCGGTCCGCGGTCCACTGAACCGACCACTCCTCCCGACCAGAAGATATCGCCGTTGGTTGACGGTGACAGACGTTCCCACCCGCCTAGAAGAGGCGATTCGAGTGTTCCGACATCATACGAGTACTCGGTTTGACTCAAATCGACGGTCGTTGTCGGAACCGCAGGCGCTTCGGCCACCGAAACCAAGTCGATGTAACCATCCAAAAAGTTACCCGCTTGGTTCAGAATCGTAATCGTGGCGGATGTCTCGCCCGGACCAGTGCGAAAGCTCGCTTGCGCGATGCTGTTAGGGTGCTCAGTGGCACCAAAAGCTGTTTGTTGAATGATGAAGCCGTTCGAATCGGAAACAACAAAGTCCAAGTTGCCCGCCTCGTTCGTGTTCACCAATCTCGCTTCGGCGAACAGGCCAATGTTGCCGCTACCCGAGAAGATCAGGAAGACATCGCGCACGCCCGTTACGTTGCTAAAGTCAATATCCAATAGCGGCGACCAGACTTCATTGTTCCTAGGAACACTACCCGACCCCAACACCGGACCATTGAGGCTGTCGAGTCGGACTTGCACTGAATCCCCCGACCCCGTTAGCGACATCGCCAACTGGATTTGATTGTAGAAACCCGACCCGCTACCAAAATCAACGTCGTCGAAACGAATATAGTCGCCGTTGTTTAGCTGGCCCAACGCCGCTTCACCACGATGGTTAGTTGATGCGGGTCCCGCTCCACCGCTCCGATTACCAACAAAAGCTGCGTCAGCGGCATCCAATTGCTCTCCCACCAGTTTGCCCCAAGAGGCGACGGTGTAATTCGTATTGGGCTTCAGACCGGTCACCGTTTGCGACACCCCATCACCGGGCTTCAAGCGAGCGGCCCTCGCTCCATATCGACCTAACGCGGCCGCACGAAAGTTGGACGAATTGGAGTTATAAAGTTCCGGCGATCCGGTAGGATTCCAGTCCGATAGCCCGAGCTCAAAACTGCTATTCGATAGGAGGTTGGAAAATGCAGGCGTCTGGAACTCATAGGCAGGGTTCGGCGAGGCGTTGAAATCATGACCAACCTCAAACAGCGCGGCACCCCGCTCGTAGGCACCAGCATCGGGCGCGGCTCCAGCAAAACCGTCCGTGATGCCCTCGATCACGATTCCCGCGTCCACCGCGCCGGAACTGTTTCGCAATCGAAAGTCACCTGCACCGGCATTGACGAAGTTGCCGCCGCTGGTCGTTGCAAAATTGCCTGCGAATTCAATAGGATCGCCGCCCGTTCGCAGATCGCTGTCGATCGAGCCGTAAATGTTGTTGAAAAATTTGCTGCCGTAGCTGTTCCGTTCACCATCAACACCAAACGCATCAACACGGCCCGAGTTAAAGATAGTATTGTTGTAGTAGAGAATAAAGCTGTTTGGCAAATTAAGCTTGCCGCCAAATGGAGACACCCGATGAAACACGTTGTGGTGAATCGCCAAGTTGGTCGTGTAATTGTCGACGTACACCCCGGAATTCAGCTTGCCGCCAATGTCGTGGAAAACATTATTGCGAATCACACTACCCCCGGCGTCTCGATTGAAGAAGTAGATCGCTCCCACGTCGACGGTGATCCTGCCTATCCGTGAAAAATCATTATGCTGAATCACGCCTCGCGTCCCAGTTCCAATGATCGCTGCACGCCCCGACCGCGTAAACGTGTTGTGGCTGACCAAGTTTGCGTCGGCCGTTGGCTCTATCACAAGCCCGCCGGTGCCCCCGCCGCTAAAGGCGATATCATGGAAAAAGTTGTTGACAAAATGATTGTTGTCTCCGCGACTGCGAATTGCCGCCGTCCAGATTTGCTCAAACTCGCTGTTTCGAACGACGTTGTTGTCTCCGGTAAACACAAGCGCAGTGCGACTGGTTCCAAACTCAGGCCCAAAAATACGGTCTGAAGCAATCACATGGATGCCGTCCAGAACCAAGCCATCCGAACCACGGGCATCCAAATCACCTCCGGTAAAGGTCAAGTTTTCGAAATGGATGTAATCACGGCCATTGGTGTCAAACGCTTCGGCTCGCCGTTTTACTTCGACAACTTGGTTGTCAGGATCACCGCCGCCGGGTGCCCATAAAGTAAAAGTGTCTGTTTCTTCGTTGAAATGCCACTCGCCCGCCGAGTCCACCAGATCTACCGCATCGTGCAACAAGTAGCGTCCGTTACTTGGTGGGTTACCGATCGAATCGGCAAGGGTCAACGTTCCAGTGGAACTGTCGAAGCCAGTCACTCGGCTCTCGCCCAATGTAAAGTCTGATGTTCGAAGTCGAATAAAAGACCCGACATAATTATCCGTCGAACCGACCAACGTGCTGTCGCGGACCGTCCTGCCGTTAGCCGAATTAAATGTTTCCCATGTATCGACGTTCAGATAGTCAGCGGCGTTTCTAGATTTGGCTTCTTGAACCACTCGTCCATTTACAAACACCGTCAGCTCGTGTCGGCTGAGCAAGCTGTCACTCGCATCTCCCGACAGGTTAGCCGTGTAAATGTTGTTATTGTCAGTTGGATCGGCCGACCGGACAAACCCGGTCAATAAATCAGTGGCCGTAACGGTAACATTTTCATTGTTGAACGCCGCGAAAGTGATCGGGGCCGTCTCGGTGCCCGACTGCGTCAGATTCACCTGCTCTCGATAGGTTCCGCCTCGAATAAAAACGGTGTCGCCTGCGCGGGCTTCGTTCGCCGCTTTTTGAATCGTTTCAAAGGGGGCATCCACTGCTGTGCCGACGTTCGAATCACTTCCGCTATTCGACACGTAGAAGGTGGCCAACAGTTGACGCGGCTCAAGATGATCGTAATGGAACGACTCACTCTTGGATCCTGACGTCCTTGTAATACTCCGTTGACGGCGGCGAACTGGCTTGCTTTTGACGCGACGCTTCTTTGAGCCCATGAAGACACATTACTTTCCATTTATATAACTTATAACCGAAACTCGGGATCCAACGTTTTGTCATTACCAATGGTTCGGGCTGGACAAAAATGCAATCCATCGGGCGGCAACAACTTGTGTAGTCACCAAGCCCGAACACCTAGGTATGACAAAGCGCTAGTCCATCACGGGTATAAGCTAAATCGACATTGAGAAAACGAGTAACAAGCAGGCCAACACGCAGGCTGGAGAACAAAATGGCAGAAGCGAGTCGTTCCCGGATCGCGTAAGAAACGCTGTTACAACAATGGCTGGAAGTGTGCACGAGGGGGAGTAGAAGACTAACCCATCAAAGGCCGTTCGTCAAATCCAAATAACGCCCGCAACACAACGATGGATGCGTGAAAGCTAATGCGAAATTCCGACTTGTTTGAAAAAAGTCACTAGAAGATTTGACATTCCAAACTATTGAGATACGCCGCTTGGATCTGCCCGTGCGGTAGCCTGCCACAAACATAAGTCGCGATGTGTCCCTGAATCCCACTGCCACATCAGGCAAACTCGCCAAGAAAGCCGGTAAACTACTCTCCTATATGACAGATTGATTTCTAATCCGTGGGGATTAAGCCAGCCTCCTACTCATGATGCGCCGGCTAAGAGTCCACAATTTCCCGATATCAATTGCGATGCGGTTCTTTGCAACTGTTAAAGTTCAGGCTGGGAAAAATGTAATCCATTGGACAGAACAACTAAGTTCCTCTTTCGCACTTTTTCATAACCCCGCTACGCGAAGGCTGTCTTTTAGGAATCGTCGACGCTTGCCTCGAAAATGGCAGATCAGAAATCGCCAAGAACGCGAGGAAAATCGATTTCTGCGAAAGTCGAACTAAACTCGCGAATCCATAAGTTGCCTGATGACCATGATTCAGTGCCGATTTTACGCGAGCGAAATGAAATCAAAACGAGGCCAGCTTTCGTTACCCCGGTACCGGTTCGCTGGATTCATGCAACAGATCAATTAAGTCATCGGTGGAAAGTTTGGCGGAGATGTTCGTGCCGCTGAGGAGACTGTCGGCTAGGTCGCGTTTGGTGTGGTGGAGGTCGACAATCTTCTCTTCGATCGTACCACGTGTAACCAAACGGTAAACATTGACCGGTCGTTGCTGGCCGATTCGATGCGCTCGGTCGGTCGCCTGGTCTTCAACGGCCGGGTTCCACCACGGGTCCATGTGAATCACGTAGTCGGCGGCTGTCAAATTCAAACCTGTACCGCCCGCTTTCAAGCTGATCAAGAAGACATCGCCCTCGCCCGCTTGGAACGCCTCGACGATCTGTTTTCGTTTCTTGGCAGGAGTCGAACCATCGAGATACTGATAACTGATACCGAGCGAATCGAGTTCGTCGCGTAAAATGGAAAGATGCTTAACGAACTGGCTGAACACCAACGCTCGATGCTTGCCTTCAACGATCTCGGTGACTTTCTGGCGAAACAGATTGAGTTTCGCACTCTCGATGCCTTCGCCGCCGACTAACGACGGATGGCAACAAGCCAGCCGCAACCGAGTCAGCTCGGCCAGCACCTGCAAGTGCTTTTCGCCTTTCGATTTGTCACTTTCATTCACATTGTTGATTTTTTCCAACGCCTTGCACCGCAACGCCTCGTACAGTGCAACTTCCTGAGGCGACAATTCGACTTCCAACAACGACTCCGACCGTGGCGGTAACTCGGAAAGCACTTCCGACTTGGTTCTACGCAACAGGAACGGCTGGATCAATTTTCTCAACCGGTTTCGCGTCGCCCGGCATTGGTCGCGTTCGATGGGAAGGGCAAAATGCTTTCTGAAATCCGCATTGGTGCCCAGCAGTCCCGGCACAATGAACCGGAACAGATTCCAAACCTCACCCAGATGATTTTCGAGCGGCGTGCCGGTGAGGATCATTTTGAAATCGCCGTTCAACTGCATGGCCGCCTGTGACCGTTTCGTATCCGCATTCTTGATCGCCTGAGCCTCGTCCAGCAGAATCGTCGACCAATGCACATCGGCAAAGCGTTCGACTTCCGACTGAAGCAAACCGTAGCTGGTGATCACCAGATCCCCCGGCTGGATGTCTTCGAAAAACGCAGCGCGGTCGCAGTCGCGAAACAATTTGGGCGTCAGCGTGGGCGCAAACTTGCGCGCTTCGTTCTCCCAGTTGAAGCCAACCGAAGCGGGCGCGACGACCAGCGCAGGACCGTCGGAAGCTCGTTGGATCAACAAAGCGAGTGCCTGAATCGTCTTACCCAGCCCCATGTCGTCGGCTAAGCAGGCACCCGTGTTCCAGTGCGCCAGTCGCTTGAGCCACCCAAAACCTTCGGACTGATAATCACGAAGTTCGGTTTGCAGGGTGGTCGGCGGTTTGATATCGATCGCACCTGCTTCTTCGATGCGCGCGATGTGATTTTTCCAATGTTTATCGGTTTTCGTATTGGCTTCTTCCAATAAATCGTCGACAGCAAGCGCGCGAATCGGCGCGAAACGCAATTTATTTTTCATTGGACTACCGAAGGCGGCGATGTCGGCAATCCGCTTCCGTAACTCGTCCGTCAGTGCCAGAAACCGACCGTCATCGAGCGACACAAAACGAGACGGGCTGGCATCGACCAGTTCCAACAGTTTCATCATGTCGATCGTCAACTCGTCATCGACATGCAGCTTTCCCGAAGCCGCAAACCAATCTTTGTCTCGACGGACACTAACATGAAAGCTTGAACTTGACGCGCTGCCAGCAACATCGTGCGTTTTTCCACGGGGCCAGAGCACGGAGACTTTTTCTTGTTCGGCAAGTGCCTGCAACTCCATCACCAATTCGAGTGCGTCTTCTGATTCGTGAAACAGCCACTCTGTTTGCTGATCTCCAATCGTGCGGGCATCAAGCGGGCGGCATGAGTCAAGCAGCGATTTCAAGTTGGCCTTCTCGGCAGCCAGATCGCGAGTTGTCGTGAGCGGCTTGTTTTCGATATTGGCGAATACCGAAGGTGCCCCCGCACCGGGTCGGCAAAATGGCCCCTCTGGGCCAAGCGGTTGCACAAACAGCTCGGCGCGCAATCCGTCCTGATACGGAGTCAATTGCACGAAAACGTTCGAAAGCGGATCAACTGACTCGCCACTGGACAACGCACCGTCGATACTCGAACGAACCGCAAAAATCGAAGAGATCGAGTGAGCCATTTCGCTGACACGTTCTTGCTGGCTGGCCGGGATCAGCGGAAGCTTGTCCATCAATTCAGCAATCTCTATTTGCTGGTCAGAAAACTCGCAAATCGAAAGCCTGTGCGAGCCTTCTTCGAGGATCGAGCGCTCTCCGTTTCCTTTTGGTTGAATCGAAAGCTTAAGACTCTTGCCCTTGGTTTGCTCAATCGCAATGTGCGGACTCGTTTCGGTGACTTCGACAGGGTGTTGCCGATCCCCTGCATGGTAAAGCTGCGGGTGACCGACGATTGCCTTACCGATTTTCTTCTGACTCCATTCGTAGTTGTCTTCGCGATAACCGTAGTAGTTGCGATCATATGTGTGGGTCAGACAGCGACAAATCTCGCGATCCTGATCGGTCAAAAAGTCGAACTCGCCGGTGTTCCATTGTTCGAACAACCGGCCCAGACTGACTTTCCGCCCTTTGGTCCACCCCTTGGCCGCCAGCTTCTGAATGTAGGGAGTCAAGTCCAGCCACGAATCATGCTTTGAGTAATTCAATTCCCAAATCATTCGCTGGTCGTTGGTCGTCGCCGCGTTGGTCGAACCAGCGGCAAGTTCGCCGTTGCACAGGTTTTCAATACGTTTCAGAGCGGCCTCCCACGCAGGCGCAGGCTTGATGAAATCGATCAGCGAAACGGTCCCAAGTTGCTTGTGAGTTTGATTGCTGAATTTCCTGTGCTTTGTTGAATTCGTTTTATTCTCCTCCACGCTGGCCACGATCGCGCTGCACTCGGCGGCGATCCATGAGAGCCCAGCCTGCCTGTAACCATCAAGCAGATCGAGATAGATTTTTTTTTCAAACGGAAGCTTTTTCCCCCGAAACAACCAACATCCGATCAGCCCCGCGGCAACGATACCAATCGGTTTCGATTCAGATTCGTCGAACTCCGTTCTGCCATCACTTAATGGATTGACTTGCTGCAAAAGACCAAAAGAAAGTGCGTGGCCGATCGACCAATACTCAGATTCCCATTTGTCAACGGTTTTGACCAGTTGCGCTAACTTTTTCTGTGATTGTGGCGAGTTCTCTTTAAGTAAAAGTACGCCGTAGAACAACGACGGAATGTGCTTGAATGCGACATTTCGTTTCTTCGTTCGCTTACGAGTCTCTGTGGCTGCCGATTCGAATTTATCGCGAGCCGTTTCGAAGTCACCTTCGAGGAAGCAGATACTCGCTTCGATGTCGGATCGAAGCGGCTGGACTTTACGTTGCAGGTTCCGAAGTCCGTCGAGGTTTCCCTGAACACAAAAAAGATCGATCAGAGCGACAATCGTTTCTTCCGGGACTTTCTTCAGCGAGTCCAAATAGTGGTCAACATGGTCGAGAAAACCCGCTTGCCAGAAACTGGCAATTGCGACCGTTTTTAACGAATATTTTTGCACCCAGAATGACTGGAACTCGGGGCTCAGATGCTGGAATGTTTCCGCACGGAACGGACACAACACGTTCGGATGGTAGTGATACTGAGACCGATACTGCTGCCATTTGTCAAATTCCCCACCGTAACAAAACATCCGCATTTCGCGCAGCACCGTCTCCCGCGGTTTGTGATAAAGTGAATGAACCGACATGCGATCGGGAATACATTCCACCACGGATTTGGCAAGACCACCGCGAAACGCTTCCTCGAAGGCAATATCAAGCACTTCAGCAGCAACATCAATTTTGCCGGTTTTTGTTTTCGAAACGTACTGGAGAACTTCGGCATCGATCGCGTGGTTCAGAGCGTCGCGATCTAGTTTGTATTCTGGCTTCCGACCGTCCTTGCGTCGCACGCCTGCATCCCCGGCCAACGAAGCCAAATCGGATCGAGACATCGGCGTTCCCGCCACCGACATGACTTGCACCATTTGCTTGACCAAAGGATCAAGAGATTCATACTTCTTGACCAAACTCTGACGAAGTTTCATCATCCGTGATTCCATACTTTCTTCAGCAAGGGTTTTCGAAGGAA
>CALFWL010000163.1 GCA_937928215.1 uncultured Pirellulaceae bacterium
AGATTTCACAATTGCGAGGTCAATTGACGCCGGATGTTTTAAGCGAAGGAAATCTGGAGCGAGGCCATTTGTTGTTCGAAAAGCATTGCGGTAGCTGTCACGTTATGCATGGCACAGGTGGTCGAATCGGCCCCGATCTGACTGGCTCCGATCGCAGGAACGTGAACTACCTGTTGGAAAACATCATCGATCCGAGCTCTGTTGTCGCCGAAACCTTTCAAGCATCCGTCATCATGCTGGAAGACGGGCGACTGTTAACAGGTGTCATCACCGAACAAAATGATCGGACGCTCAAGCTGCAAACGAAAGAAGATTTACTGACGCTTGACCGTCGCACGATCGAGGAAACCAAGCGTACCGAACTGTCGTTCATGCCAGATGGCCTGCTGGACCCGATGACTCTTGAGCAAAAACGAGACTTGTTCAGATTTCTGATGCAATGATTCGTTTCACAACCTCACTTTTGAAGTTCTGAAGTAGTAGAAACCAGCAAGGTAGCTGCGGTCGCCAGAGCGTGGAAACTATAAGTCGTTCCTAGTAACGCTCCAGGGCTGAGGGCTTGCTCACGTTTGCAAAGTGTTCGTAGGTCGCTCGACCGACGAGACGCTATCGTAAATGGCGATGCGAACGGCGGGACAGAAGCAGCAGCGTGATCGCCACCACCCACATCAGTAATGTCATCGCGATCGCGACAACGATCAGCTGATCGTTGGTGAATCCGCCGACGCCAGCCAATTCGACTTCGCAGATAATTCCCTCCGTCGGCCAAATGTGCAAGTGATCCTGATTTAGGAAATACCAAGCCAACTTCGCCGTCCAGAATGAGCCGAAAACGAGCAACCCCGCAATACATCGAAATGCTATCCTAAGTGCCTTCGATCGAATGCCTCGCTTGGGTTGGCCCACGTAAGTTGGCGGCTCGAACGGATTCGAATTCATGGTTCGCTGAGCCACCGCCTGCTTACAGTTTTTGGTAAATTGGCTGAGTTCGACTTTCGCAGACATTGATTTTACTCGCGTTTTTGGCGATTTCTGATCTGCCATTTTCGAGGCAAGCGTCGACGATTCCCGAGAAAAACAGCCTTCGCGTAGCGGGATTATGAAAAAGTGCGAAAGACGAACTGAGCTACGCTTCATCGAGAATTTCGACGGCAGAGAACTTCTGGCCTTCGAGCATCGCAAGGCTCGCGCCGCCACCGGTGCTGACATGTGTGACCGAGTCTTCAAAACCCAGTTGAGCAACGGCAGCCGCGCTGTCACCGCCGCCAATGATGCTGATTCCGTCTCCGTCGGCGATTGCCTGAGCCACGATTTTGGTGCCTTCATCAAATGGAGGCATTTCGAACACGCCCATCGGACCGTTCCAAACGACCGTTTTGGCTGCCTTCACAATGTCGGCGAATTTCTTGGCCGACTCGGGGCCGATATCCAAACCTTCAAACCCGTCCGGAATCTCGCCTGCCGCAACCACTTGCTTGTTGCAGTCCTTGTTGAAGTCGTCGCCGCAATGAGTATCGATGGGAAGCACCAGTTTGTCGCCTGCTTGGTCCAGCAATGACTTCGCAAGCTCCACCTTGTCGGGTTCGACGAGGCTGTCGCCGACTTTGCCACCGGTGGCCAGCGAAAACGTGTAAGCCATCGCCCCGCCGATGATGACATGATCGCAGACACCCAACAGGTTATCGATAACTTTGATCTTGTCGGATACTTTGGCTCCACCGAGGATCGCCACGAATGGACGCTGGGGAGACTCAATCACTTCGGTCAAATATTTAATTTCTTTCTCGACCAACGAGCCAACGACTTTTGGTTTACCCCCCATTGCCATGGGGACGCCGTACATCGAGGCATCTTCCCGGTGGCACGTGCCAAACGCGTTGTTGCAGTAGATGTCCGCAAATTCAGCCAGTTGAGCTGAAAAGGTCTCGTCCCCCGCTTTTTCGCCGGCGTTGAACCGTAGATTTTCCAGTAGCAAGACATCGCCATCGGTTAACGCCGCAACCTTGGCGGCGGCGTCGGGGCCTACGGTGTCAGAAGCAAAGGCTACGTCCCTGCCAAGGATTTCACCTAGGCGTTTGGCAGCGGGAGCCAGACTGAATTTCGGATTGGCTTCCCCCTTGGGACGACCAAGGTGACTCGCAAGGATCAGCTTGCCACCGCGATCGATGACGGACCTGATGCTGGGCAAGGCCATCTCGATGCGGCGGTCGTCAGTGATGTTCAAGTCGTTATCCAGCGGCACGTTAAAATCGACTCGCATCAATACTTTTTTGCCTGCGACATCTACTGCATCAATCGTTTTCTTAGCCATTAAGAGTCTCTAACCTGTCGTTGTCTATTGAATGTGAAGTTGTTGAGTTTTCAAATGTGAAGCCCGAGTAAGAACGTCACAGAAAATTTCCGTGACCAGCCCGTGGCCAGCGTTACGCTTTCGTTTCTTCTTTTGGCTTGACCCGTTTTTGTATGTCTGTTTCGATCAAGCCAAACACTTCTTCATGACGTTGCACTGAAATGTGAAGCGCGTGCAGGAGTCGCTTGGCGGTGTAAAAATTCAGCACGATTCGTTGATTGATTTCGACCGGCTTGTCGTTGCTCCCCATCGGTTGCCCGTTGAGCCCGAAGTCAACGATTAACTCTTCGGGCGATCCCGTCACCCGACAGAAATTGGCATAACAGCAAACGGCTTTCGACTCGTCTACCGTTATTGGGCGCTGTGATTTAGAGCCGGCTGATTGAGCTTCTTCTTTGGCCATGGTAGGTCCTGATAAATGGGGATCAATAATGATTGCCGCTGGTAGTACCGGGACAAGCGACAACAAATAATCAAAGAAGATCATAACATTCTGCGTTTCTCTTTTCGATCCCACTCAGATCCCATTGACGCGTGATAGAAACTCACTGCTTTATTGATGGTTGCATGGTAAGCTGGCAGAGAAGTTCTCGACTTTCCCTTGCCTCGTTATTTCGGGCAGGAGGCGTCAAGCAGAAGACACAACGGAATTGATGGTGCGAAATACCGAACTCAACGCCATTTCGGGCGACTGACAGCTTTGTTTCTTCGCGCCTTCCGTCTCCGTCCAATTTTTAGCTCTAACCTCTATTTTGGCAGTCAAGTTCTTATGAAGTGCATGGTTCGGCTTCCCGTTTTCACCAGCAAGGCGATCGTTGGCCTGACCATCGTCACAAGTGTTTGCATCGGTTGCGCCGGTGAGTTGTTCGGCGACGATCAGTCTTCGGTGGTCGCGGCAGCACAGCCTTCGACAACGGGTCAAGTTCAAACTGCCGGAATCTTGGCGACTCGCCCTGCATCCGGTTTTTTTGTCGAGGTCGACGGGAGATACATGGTGCCATACACCGCCACCATCCCAGGAACGACGGTCACTTATGAAATGGTTCCTATCCCCGGCGGCACCTTTGCGATGGGCAGCCCGGAATCGGAGTCCGATCGAAACGATGACGAAGGCCCCGTCGTCAACATCAAAGTGGAACCTTTCTGGATAGGGAAGTACGAAGTCACGTGGGCTGAGTACGAACAGTACATGGCGTTGGACGAAGTGTTCAAGAACCTCCATCGCAATGGCCTCCGAAAGGTCACCGAGGAAAATGAAATCGATGGCGTGACGGCTCCGTCCGAGTTGTACGATCCGGACTTTACTCACGACGCGGGTGTGGGACCGAGGCAACCGGCCGCCACGATGACTCAGTTTGCAGCCAAGCAGTACACGAAATGGCTCAGCCTGATCAGTGGGGATTTTTATCGTCTCCCGACCGAAGCCGAATGGGAATACGCTTGCCGAGCCGGGACGACAACTGCGTACTACTTTGGAGACGACGCCGATGAACTGGACGACCATGCATGGCATCTGGACAACGGGGACGATGAGCGCCACAACGTCGGAACGCTGAAGCCGAACCCGTGGGGCCTGTACGACATGTACGGCAATGTGGCCGAGTGGGTGCTGGACGCTTATTCGGAGGATGGCTATCAGCACCAGGCCGACATGGGCACTACGGAAATCGCGGCTGAACAAGCGTGGCGGCGACCGGAAAAACTGTACCCCCGTGTGGTGCGAGGAGGTTCGTTCGAGCTTGCTCCAACCTACTGTCGCAGCGCGGCTCGGTTCGGTTCGCACGACAAGGCTTGGCGACTCGAAGATCCGAATTTCCCCAAGAGCCCGTGGTGGTTCACGGACACGCCCGGCCTGGGAATTGGCTTTCGGTTCATCCGCCCGCTCAATCCGCCCACCGACCGAAGGGACCAAGAGTCGTTCTGGAACGCCGACATTGCAAAAATCCAACGAGACGCGAAAAACCGAATCAAAAGCAACGGTCGCGGTTCTTGGGGCGTTGTTGACTTGAATTTGCCGCGTGATATTGCCGATCTGAAAGAGTAGAACAGCTGGAAGGATTTCGATGACCGGAGCTTTTACCATAAAACACTCGATCGGCACGCAGTGTTATCTCAAGCGTTCCAGGACGTCGTGTCGTTGGCGGTTCGGTGAATACTTGCGTCGATTCGTATGAGAAAATTCGTCAGCGGCGAGCGAAACGGGTATCATGTGCACACTCGCTTGGACACAGCCGATAACTTCAATGTTGTGGTCCTCCCGCTTATTCCGTGGCAAAGTGATTCAATATGGCAATAACTTCAAGAAAATTTTCGGCCTTCACACTGGTCGAGCTGCTGGTCGTCATCGCGATTATTGGAATTTTGATTGCCATGCTGCTGCCAGCGGTGCAAAGCGTTCGTGAAGCGGCTCGCAGGACACAATGTCAAAACAACCTAAAGCAACTGGGATTGGCCTGTTTGAACTATGAATCGGCCCGACAGCACCTGCCCCCCGGAGTCACCGACGACGACTCGTACCTGGTTGATGCAATGCACACGGGGTTCGTTTATCTGCTGCCCTATCTGGAGCAGGCGAGTTTGTACGACCAGTTTGATTTGACAACCGATTGGAAGTCAGCCAACAACGCTCCGCTGGCGAACAATGTGCTTCCCGGCCTTCTGTGTCGTTCGAACTCCTTGAGCGAAGTTGGCGAAGAAGAAACGGGAGCGTACTCGGGGGCGGCGACGGACTACGCCTTTTCAAAGGGCTCTACAGCTTGGCTGAGTGATTCCGAGGAGAGCCAAAACGGAATGTTCGACGTTAACAGCAATTTGAAATTGGCCGCTGTGACCGATGGTTTGTCCAACACGATGATGCTGGGGGAAGCGGCCAGCAACCCAATGCTGGAAGCCGGTGGAACCTGAGGCTGACCGGGTTTACATCTGGGCCAGGTCTGGTCCAAAGCAGATTTTGACGGTATCCGAGAATTAGGAAGCGATGGTGGACGAGGCAGCTGCCTCGCGGTGACGGCTCAGAATCCAGGCGATGATGGCATCTGGCACACCGACGATGACTTGGTCACTCCGATCAACAAGCTGAAAGCCGATGTTTCGGTGGATGCCAGCTCCTCCGATGACGATCGACGAAACAGCCTTGATCGAGTTCGCGGCTTTTACAGTTATCACTCTGCTCAGGGAGCCAATTTTGTTTTCGGCGACGGCTCGGTTCGGTTCCTCTCGCAGGACATGGATGTCAATTCCTACATCACGTTGAGTACGATCGACTCCGGCGAGCCGGTCGAATCGCGGTGACGAGCGTTTTCATCTGCTGCCTGATGGTGGGAAAGCAAAGTTGTGCAAAGCAGAGAAATCGCGCGTGCCGCGACGTTGCAAAGCCAACGAAATCAACGCGCGATCAATTTTGCGCTCCTGTTTTTCTTCCGTCACGGATTGATTGCCGATGTCGCGTTAGTCGAGAAGTATCCATTTTTCCGGTCATTCGATTTGGCTCAAGTCCAGCCACTGATTCTCAGCATCGGATAGCTCACGGACGATTTGAGTGACTTCATCGTGCAACTTGACGGCCGAATCCGGATCGGTTTCGGTCAGCAGCTGTTCGTTCAGGGCTTTCTTCTGGTCGTCCAGTCGAGCGATCTTTCGCTCCAACGCTTGAAGCTGCTTGCGGCGACGCTTGTGATCTTGCTGGCTGGCGATTCGCTCTTCCTTGGTCATCTCGCGTTTCGCCGGTGTTGACTGACGAGCCGAAACGCTGCCGGAGGTGTCGCGGTTTCCTTCCTCGATTTCCTGATTCATCGCATAGAGATATGCGTCGTAGTCGCCCAAGTAATTCTTCGCGCTGCCGTCACGGACTTCGATAATGTTGGTGGCGATCCGCTTCATGAAGTGACGATCGTGGCTGGTGAAGATCACGGTACCACGATACGCCAGCAGGGCTTCGGCCAGTGCTTCGACTGTTTCAACATCCAAGTGGTTACCCGGTTCGTCCAACACCAAAATGTTGTAGCTGCCCAGCAACAGACCCGCCATGCACAGCCGAGCACGCTCGCCTCCGGACAGGACGCCCACTTTTTTGTTGACGTGTTCGTCTCGAAACAGCAACGAACCGGCGACCGCCAGAATCTGTTGGTCGGTCGTTCCCTTTTCCGCTTTATATTCCAAGTACTCCAGAACCGTATCGCGTTCGTCGAGCGTCGTGTACACGTGCTGAGCGTAAACGCCAACCTCGCTGGCGTGCCCCCATCGCACTTCACCTGCGATCGGATCAAGCGAGCCCGTCAACGACCGTAATAAAGTCGTCTTTCCCTGTCCGTTGTCGCCCACGATGGCCGCGCGTTGTTGGTGCTCGATCTCCAAGGTGATATCCGTTGCCACCGTGTGGTCCGGATATCCGATGCTCAGACCTTCGCATCGTACGACAGCTCCTTGGCGAGGCTGAACGACGGGAGCCTGAATGTAAGCCGTTTTTTCATCGACTGCGATTTCGTTCAGCTTCAACCGGTCCAGCTGCTTTTGTTTGGAACGTGCCTGCGAAGCGGTATTCGCGTTGGCTCGGTTCGAGTTGATAAACTTCTCCAGCTGTTTTGCTTTGGCAAGCGTCGAAGCATTTTCGCGAATGGCTTGCTCGCGCTGTTCAGCCTGATACTCCAAAAAGTTTGAGATCTTGCCGGGGTACATCGTCAGTTTGCCTCGGGAAAGATCGAGCGTATGATCGCAAGTTGCGGTCAGAAACGTTCGATCGTGCGACACGATCAAGCACGCCTGTCGAAAACCTCTCAAGAAACTTTCCAGCAGCATCTGAGTCCGCACATCAAGAAAGTTTGTTGGCTCATCCAGCAGCAACAGGTTCGGCTCGTGCAGCAACAACGCCGCCAGTTTGACTCGCGTTTGCCAACCACCCGACAATGCAGTGACCGGACCAAACAGATAGTCTCCCTTTAGCTCGAACTGGCCCGCCACTTCGCCACACTTCCAGTCGGGCTGCTCGCTGTCTCGCATCAGAAAATCCATCGCGGACTCGCCTTCGACAAACGGATCGTGCTGCCGGAGGTAGCCGACTTGCAGACGCGGGTGTCGGATCACTTCGCCACTGTCCAGTTCTTCGTCGCCCAACAATACCTTCAATAACGTCGACTTTCCGGCTCCGTTTCGACCGACAAAACCAACTTTGACATCGTCGGTGATCGTCGCCTCGGCTCCATCGAGCAGGATTTGGTCTCCGTAACTTTTGAATGCTTTGCGAACTTGAAGAAGGACAGCCATGGAAGTTTATCGAGTCGGAATTCGGAACGTGGAATGAAAAATCAATCGGGGTTTTCTGGGCAGTGGATTCAAGGCCCCGCCTTGAACCGACGGATCGCAAAAGGGATTGGCGTTTGGAACTGAACCGGACGGTCGGTGACCGGATGCTTGAACGCGAGATGGTGGCAATGCATGGCCAATCGTTTCTTGTTCCAGCGATCATGGACCGCTTTCTTTTTTCCATATCGCTTGTCGCCCAAGACAGGATGCCCTGCTTCGGCGAAGTGAACTCGCAACTGATGGCGGCGAGCCGTTTCCAGCTGGACTTCAACAACGGCGGTTTCTTCTTGTTGCTTGAGCAGTTTGTAGCGAGTGATCGCGTGCTTGCCGCCGCCACTTTCTCCTTCCTGCATCGAAAAGCTGTCCAGATTATCCCGAGTTCCCAACCACGACTCGAAGCCACCTTCTGCTGCGTCAAGCGTTCCCATTACGACCGCAATGCAACTTCGGCTCGGCTGCTGATCGCGAAACTGTCGCGTCAGCCCTTGGGAAGCGTCGGGCGTTTTCGCAAGCACCATCAACCCACTGGCGCCTCGTTCCATTCGATGCACCAACCCCGCAGCCGCGTTCTTGCGTTTGCGTGAAAGATAATTGGACACACGTTCGACCAGCGTGTTCTGATCATCAGGGCTCGACGGAGTCACCAGCACCCCCGCTTCCTTACTGACGACAATCAGGTCTTCGTCTTCAAAGACAATCTTGAAGGCGTTGTCTTCCCATATCTTTGGTTTCTCTTTGTAGCCCTGATGCGGATCGAACTTGACTCCGACAACGTCTCCCGCAGCCACTCGGACCGCCACGTCATCGCACGTGACATCGTTTACCGTGATGCAGTTGTGATCAAATAGTCCGCGTAATTTACTTCTCGACAGACCAGTCAAATCCCGAACCACCAAGTCGACTCGCCCCGCCTGTTCATCGGTGACGGTGTGAGTGTGCGTTGTGATGGGCATAAAGAAAAAGGAGTTTGGGGGTAACGAATTGTTTTTCAATGACAGATGACAGATGGTGAATGACGAATGAAAAATGGTAGCCGGGTGGGAACCGTGTTTTTCACCAGCGCTTTGTTGCAACTAAATGTTCGAGTTTGACGACGACACAGGTTGCTGCCGCTTAATGCATTGCGCCTTTACCTTGCTCGAACTTTATCAGTCACAAAGCACTAGCTGTGTATCAATCTTCATTTGTCATTTACCGGCGTCTGGTCGGGAGCCAGCCGAAACCGCCCGTGATCTGCGACCAGATACGCGGCGACGTAGTATAACCGAGCCGCAGAAACAAGCTTTTGGAAGTTAATCTTGTCGATCGTATCGGTGGGCTCGTGATAATCCGGGTGAAATCCGCCAAACAAAAACGAAACGGGCACCCCTTTGGCGTAAAAATTGTACTGGTCGCTGCGGTTAAAGATGCTTTCTTCATCGTACTCAAACCGGAAGCCGATATGGCGATTCGCATCCTGAATCAGTTGGTGAAGTTCTGTCTTGCCCTTCTGGCTGCCAATCAAGTGAATGCTGTCGACGTTGTCCGTCGCTTTTTCTGTGTTCGATTCTTCATTCCGGCCCACCATGTCAACGTTCAACATGCTGGTCATGTTTTGCAGTGGTAGCACTGGATGGTCGCAATAATATTTCGAACCGATCAGTCCGATTTCTTCCGCTGCGAACCACATGAACAACACACTGCGTTTCGGACGGACGGGATTGCGAGTCATCGCTCGAGCCACATTCAACAATGCCGTCGATCCAGAGCCATTGTCGTCCGCTCCCGGAAACACAAAGCCTGCCTTCACGCCCAAGTGATCCAAATGAGCCCCCATGACCAAGTATTCGTGCTGAAGTTTTGGATCGGCTCCCGGCAACCAGCCAACGACATTGGGCACCGTCGCGGGTTGATCAACGATCCGCATCTGGATGGTCAACGACTGTCCGGTTGGCTGAACGAACGTCCGCCCATCGCCGCGAGCCTGCATGGCTTCAGGTTGCACACCAAGACGACCGAACATCGCAATTGCCGCTTCACGTCGAATGGTACCAGAAACGCTGGTCGACCGAGTCGCCTTGTCATGTTGAACCAGCTGAGAGATCGAGCTGGGGATTCCGTCGATGATTCGAATCGCAGCTGCGGGTCGCTTTTTTGCTATCGTTACCGGAGCCGACGTCGCAGCGGACCTGTCGGCAACGTAGAAAACCAGTTTGTCGCGAAGGCTCAGTTCGGCAGGCAGATTCTTACTGTCTTGTCCAAACACCAGCAAAACCACTTCGCCCGCGACTTGACCTCGTTCGGTATAGCGTTCGAAGCCAAGGTTGCCCTTGCCGGGCACCTGAAAGCCGGGCCCCAGAATTCGACATTGCTCGATGATGGGGACTCGTCGAGTCATCGGCACATTTTGGAAGTAAGTGCCGTGATCGCCCTTCGGTTCAATCCCGAATTCACGCAACTTTTCGGCGACAAACTTCGCGGCCTTCGAGTAACCCGGCTGTCCCGTACCACGACCGTTCGTTTCCGTGCCCGCGATCACCGAAAGCCACTGCTTGGACTGCGCCACGGAGATCGATTCGAACCCTGTCTGCAAATCGTGGGGCACCGGATCGGTATTCGCGTACTGCGCGATAGCGGTCGGATCCCCAAGCCCCAAGCGAACGAACACTGTCCCAAGGGCAATTGCCCTGAACAGATAAGTCAACCACAACCCAGTGCAGCGGTTGGCGACCATCGAGCGATGCGTTTGATGTATGCTGAAAATGCGACTCACAACAACTGTACTCTAAGACCGAGAACCGAAAACCGAAAACTTGTACTCAGTACTCACTACCCCTCCAACCATTTCTTAAACATTGAACAGGAAATGGCAGATGTCTCCGTCCTGAACAACGTAGTTTTTCCCTTCGGTTCGCAGTTTTCCATTCTGCCGAATCGCCGCTTCCGTCCCGTGATTTTCCAAATCTTCCAAAGAGTAAACCTCGACTCGAATGAAGCCGCGTTCGAAATCGGTGTGGATAACACCTGCCGCTTCGGGGCCCGTCGCACCTTTTTTGATCGTCCACGCCCGAACTTCTTTCTCGCCCGCAGTGAAGTAACTTTCTAGGCCCAGCGTCGCATAAGCGGCACGCGCTAGCACCGACAACGCGGGCTCGGTCAGCCCGACCGCTTCCAGCATTTCGGCTCGATCTTCGGGTTCGAGTTCCGCGATCTCGGATTCGATCTTTGCACAAACCGCAACCACACCGGCTCCGACCTTCTGTGCATGCTCACGCACTTTCTGCACGAGCGGATCCTTGCCTTTCAAATCATCTTCTGCGACGTTCGCCACGTACAGAATTGGCTTGGCGGTCAACAAACCGTAACTGGTGATCGATTTCGCTTCAGGTTCTGGCAGTTCCAGATTACGCAGCGGCGTTTCGGTTTCTAGGTGAGCCAGACATTTCTCAATCGCGGTAACTCGCAGGACGGCCTCTTTGTCACCCGAACGAGCGGACTTGGCGGCCTTGGTTTTTGCGTTCTGCAGCGTTTCGATATCCGCCAGCATCAGCTCCAGCTCGATGATCTCAATGTCGGCGATCGGATCGACATTGCCACTGACGTGAATCACGTCGTCATCTTCGAAGCAGCGCACGACTTGCAGGATCGCGTCGACCTGGCGAATGTGACTGAGGAATTTATTCCCCAACCCCTCGCCTTCACTGGCTCCTTTGACGATCCCGGCAATATCCACCAGCTTCAGTGCGGCGGGGATGACTTTCTGAGGAGTAATGTATTTGGTGATCCGCTCCAAGCGACCATCCGGCACACTGACGACGCCTTCGTTTGGCTCGATCGTGCAGAACGGATAATTCGCGCTGGCGGCTGACTTAGAACAAGTGAGCGCATTAAAAAGAGTGCTTTTGCCTACGTTGGGCAAACCGACGATTCCGGCTTCCATGTGCCGCGGTCCCTGTAAAACGGATAAGACGAGTGGCAAACCTGAGTTCACGTTTCGCCAAAATTGCAAAACATGCTATCGTAACGAGAGGACACCATTTGAGCCAGAACCTAGACGGTCGAGCGAATTCAGGTTCATTGCTCTGACACCCGGCGTTGCGGAACGAGCGGCGGCTTGGCCGATTTCACGACGGGCTGATCGGAATCACTATGAGACCCGAATGTCGTAGCCCACGCGTGGCTGAAGGCGGCTCCATAAAAAATAATCATTCCGATGACGTAAACCCAAACCAGCAGCACGACCAATGAACCGGCGGCTCCGTACACTTCGCTGGTCGAAGAAAACCTCAAATATAGTTCGATCAAATAGCGACTACCTGCCACCAGTACGGCCGTCAACAGACCCGCCGGCCAAACATCGCTCCATTGAATTTTCGCCGAAGGAAAGAACCAGAAAATCATCGCAAAGATCAGCGGCATCAACAAAAATGAAAGACTACGATCGGCCAGATTCAACCAGTAAGCCATTATGCCGTCAGCAAACACGGTGTTCAAATAAGTGATTGCTGAACTGAGCATCAATGTGCCGACCAGCAAAGCCCCCGCCAGCAACACCATCCCGATTCCGATCAAACGTTTCTGCAACGTGAATAAAAAACCGGCTCGCGAATCGTAGGGCACATGCCAAATATCGTTGAAGGTGTCATACAGCTGCGAGAAAACGCCCGACGCTCCAAACAGAAGAATCGCGACACTGATTGTTCCGGCCAACAAGCCAGAATTCGGTCGAGTCGCATTTTTGATCAAGCTGGCCACCGTTTTCGCAACGCCTTCATTGGTCAGGTTGCGAACCTGACTGATCAGTTCCGTCTGAGCCACCGTGTCATCATAAAAATATCCAGCGATCGCGATGGCAATCAGCATCAAAGGAGCCAGCGACAGCATCGTGTAATACGTCAGCGCAGCGGCCATCCGAGCAGCTTGGGCCTGGCTCCAGATCGTGACGGACGAACTTAGCAGTATCCAGATTTTGTGGAACATGAATCAGCTGAAGACGCAAATTAGCGGTTAATTCAGCATGTTAACAGGAATTCAGATACGACGCAGGGACGATTTCCCAATATCCGGTGGCGCCAGCGAATGCGTGTTGTATGTTTCAACAAACCCTTTTTTGTGACGAGTACCTCGCCATGAACCCAACAGATCCGAAAATCTCAAAGTCCGATCCCGGCGTTGCCAGCGTTTATCAATACTTGATGTACGGTCTGTCACTGCCAGAACGAGCCATCCGCACGACCGCCGCGACGATCGGCGGAGCCGTTCACGAATCCGCCATGCTGCTGGTTCCGCAGGCGTTCCGCGACTCGAAAACATACAACGTGTTCGTTCATCAGATGATCGAGATGCTTGCCAATGATGTGGGCGGAGTCGAACGGTCCAACCAAGATTCGAAAACAAGGAAGCCCAGCGACGCGACTGGCAGTGATGAAAGCGATGCCGATCAAGCAGACGGGATGACGCAGGAGTTTGTCGCTCGCAAAACGGTCGGTACTTTCGTGGACCTCGCCGGACTTGCGACACTGCACGTTTCTCCACTGACCGTGCTGGCGATCGTGAGTGACGTGGCCTATGGAACCAAGACTTACCTGCACGAATTGTCGGACGAACTAAAACGCGAAGGCGTCATTGACGAACATTCAACCATCAACAGTGCCGGAGAGTTGCTTGATGCTATCGCAAAAACCTCCTCCGACACCGCCGATCAATTCGACAAACCGCCGCTGAGCGTCCAAGGCTTGGCCGATACGATTCAGCAAACGAGGGATCATCTTTCCTCGATCGATCCAACCTTGATTCTGCCTCAAGCTGAAATCAATCGGTTGTGGACCGACATGCAAACGATGGCCGACCGAGAAAAGGTCAACCTGTTCGAAATCTCCAGTGCGATGACCATGTACACGCTGGACAACGTTAACACGGTCACCAAAGGTGCACTGACGACCGTCAGAGTCACCGGGCAGTTGCTCGATCGAGAAGTGTTTGATCACTACCGGAAAGGCCTGAGCGAAATTCAGGAGCAAGGTTTGTACGCGATGCTGGCCGAGACGAGTGAGCCGTACATCAAAGCCGTCTGGTTTAACTTTTCTAGTGATCGCCCGACGCTGACGGAAGATATCGTGTCAGGGAAACTGGCAACCCGCGTCTGGTCCGGATTTCAACAGTGGCGAAGTGGCTCCACTGACCCTGAAAACTAACGTCGCCACAGCGCACGGCTGCTGAGATCTTTATTCAATGACAAATGAGAATTGACAAATAACGAATGACAAATCGCCGGCATCAGGACAAATCGTTGGCATCAGCATACCGTTCAGCCCCAACCCAAATTTGTCATTTGTCACCGGTCATTTTTCATTTGTCATCGCAGGCACGCGATTCTCACCAAGTCATCTTTTCCTAACAGTTTTTGCAATTTCGCGGCTCGGCCCTTGAAAACTAACGTCGCCGCAACGCACGGCTACTAAAAGTTTTATTCAATGACAAATGAGAATTGACAAATAACGAATGACAAATTGTTGGCGACAGGACAAATCGCCGGCATCAGGACAAATCGTTCGCATCAGCATACCGGTCAACTCCAACCCGAATTTGTCATTTGCCAACGGTCATTCTTCATTTGTCATCGGGCTTTCCGCGATTCACAACGGATCATCTTTTCCTAACAGTTTTTGCAACTTCGCGGCTCGGCCCCTGAAAACTAACGTCGCCGCAACGCACGGCCGCTGAGAGTTTTATTCAATGACAAATGAGAATTGACAAATAACGAATGACCAATTGTTTTGTTCTGTTTTGTTCTGTTCTATTTCACCTTTGCTCGACTCAACCTCTCTGCAAGCACGAGCTCACTGCAGCCCCAGCGACTGCAAAAACCTCGTTTGCACTTCCGCGTACGCTTCGATCAGCTGGGTAGGTGAAGTTTCGCCTCGACTGGAAACGCGGATCGCCTCGCTGGTGACGCGAACCTTGACATCCGATTCAGCCAAACGGATCTCGCACCAAGTCACGTCTTTGTCGTAGTCGATTTTCACGGTGTCTGGATCGGCTTCTTCCACACAATCCACGATCGCTTCGACATTCAGGCCGTCTGGCACGGCGACTTCCAAGATCGAGAAATCGCTGCCAAACACCTCATCGAACGCCTCGCCTGCCAGCAGATCGGGATCCGTGATGCCGACCAAGCATCGTCGCCAGATTGCCTTGCCTGGGTTCTCTTCATCTACGCTGACGGTCACCTCATATGCAAATCCTGGTGTTGTGATCACACCTATACCGTCGTCCGGTTCCGTGACTTCCAACTGTTTCCGCTTGAGCCCAAACGCGGAACGCAGCGAACCAAACTTGACTTCCAAGTCGGCGTCAATGTCTGCTTTTGCGAGTTGCATCACGTAGCGGATGTCGCCCGGACTGGTCGATGTGGGTACGCGACCGCCCCTTGAGAACCCTTTCAATTCCTTGATCGGCATCACCGATTCGCTGATCAGTCGCACTTCTTCTTCCGCACGAGTCATGGCAGTCACCAAGGGGTCAATATTGCTCATTGAACTTCACACGAATGATTGTCGGCCCGAAGCATTGTTTGTTCAACGGGCCAATCGGCAGGACACGCGTTGAATACCGCTGTCCGTTTCGCTACGATCCACTAACGTTCTTGAATCACGATATCGCTGGCAGCCGAACTTTATGACTCAACCACCGACACCCGACCCGATCGACTCGAACAACGAATCATCCGATCCGGATGCGCCCGAATGCAATGCGCCCGAGTCCAGCCGACGTGAATTTCTGACCAGTGCCGCTGCGGGCATGGCTGCCGCAGGAGCCTTCGCGCCCGAATCGGAGCGTCAGGAAACGAATTCAGATGTCAGTCATCTTTTTCAACCTGAGTCCTACTGGTCAGACCGGATGGAGGCTCCGGACGACGGCAAGAAGTACGGCTGGTTCATTGATACTCGCCGCTGCATCGGCTGCCACGGCTGCGAGGTCGCTTGCAAGGCTGAAAACGACGTTCCGCTGGGCAACTACATTCGCCAAACATTTTACAAGGACGTGGGCGAGTACCCGAAAGTCGCGCGGATGTTTTTGCCGATGGCGTGCCAGCACTGCGAGGACGCTCCATGCATCAAAGCCTGCCCGTGCGGCGCGTTGCACAAAGGAGGCGGTGGCAGCGTGGTGGTCGACTACGAAAAATGCTGCGGCCACGCGACATGCGTTGAAGTCTGCCCCTATGGAGCGATTTATATCGACCCCGTCGCCAACCAAGCGGTCAAGTGCCACAACTGCTACCATCGAGTCGACGAAGGGATGGAGCCCGCCTGCGCGACAACTTGTCCGTCAGACGCGATCTACTTTGGCGATTTGAACGATCCGGAATCGAAAGTTTCGGCGGCAATGGCGGTCGCGAAAGGACAGTCGGTCGAACTTGTCCAGCTTCGTGGTGAAAAGGAAACGAAGCCGCGCATGTGGTTCGCTGGCGGTGGACCCGCCCAAATCGAATCGCGTATCCCTCGCGAAGGCGAGTCGTACAACAACGACAGCTACAATATTTACAACTGGAAAGAAAAGCCGAACGAGTGATCATGAAATCGGATTCGAACAACGCTCAATCTTCACGCCGTCGATTCCTCACGCTGGGGGCTGCGGTGCTTTCTGCATCGACGGTTGCGGGATCGGCTGCGGCTGATGACAAAACCGCTGACAAGCTGAAAAAGAAAACTCGACCGCCGCAAGGCATCGACATGGAGAAGTGGAAACGGCTCAAGGGAGAGGCGTATCCGAAGGGGACGGAAAAAACGCCCGGCGTTTGTCAGCTGCCTGGGCCGAACGCCAAGCGCAACTGGCCCGATCCAGACAAATACAAAGGCACCAAAAAAGTGCCTGGCATGTGTCAGCTTTGCAGCACCATTTGCGGCATCGTCGGTCATGTCAAAGATGGGCGCATCATTAAACTGGAAGGAAACCCCAATGACCCGAACAGCCGAGGCAAGCTTTGTGCTCGCGGACAGGCAGGGCTTAACCACCAGTATCATCCCGAACGTCTGTTGTATCCGCTGCGTCGGATTGGAAAACGCGGGGAAGGCAAATGGAAACGTGTTTCGTGGGATGAGGCCCTGACAGAAATTGCGGGCCGGCTGAAGGAAACGCGAGACTCCGGCCACCCGGAGAAATTTGCCTTCCATCAAGGACGTCAAAGGTCCAAGGATGCACTCAAACGCTTTTTGGATGCGTTCGGAACCAAAACGCAGCTATCACATCGCAGTTTGTGCAGCGGCAACCGCCGCGCGGCAAATCTTTCCTTTCTGTGGGAAAGCGATTGGGATTTGAATGATGTCGAACACAGCAAGTACATTCTGAACTTCGGTTCGAACGCGTTTGAGGCTCATCAGGGACACATTCCGTTCGCCACGCGCATTCAAAACGGGCGCTTCAACAACGGCGCGAAAATGGTGACGTTCGACGTACGGCTTTCCAACACGGCCGGCGCAAGCGACGAATGGTTCGCTCCGTTTCCGGGCACCGACGGAGCCGTGGCACTCGCCATGTCCAATGCGATCCTGACTGCTGGAGCTCATGACGAAACGTTCATTAACACGTGGACGACCAGCAGCGTCGATGAACTGAAGTCGCACCTGAAAGAGAACACACCCGAATGGGCCGAGAAAATCTCGGGCGTCCCCGCAGCCGACATCCGCCGCATCGCCTTGGAATTCGCAGCCGCCGCTCCGGCAGCGACGACGATGTGCAACCGAGGCAGTTCGGCTCATCTGAACGGTTTTTACAATGATCGCGCGATTCAGTTGCTCAATGCGATCGTGGGCAGTGTCGGGCAAAAAGGTGGTTGGTGCTGGTCGCCTTGGGGTGGGCTTGATCCGGTTGTAAAAACTCCGCCGATGCCGTCCGGAGCGAAAACGTGGAGCGTCCTGGAGGATCCACCTGAGTTCCCTCTGGCCAACGTATGGCGTCGGATGCGAGTCGGCGAAATCATTTACTTGTACTTGCAGCAAGGGCGTGGCGAGATTGATGTCTACATGACTTACAACCTCGATTCACCATTGACTTGGCCCGAGGAGAGCCTGACCAAGGACGTGCTGAGCAACGAAGAGTTGATCCCGTTCCACATTTGTATCAATCCGTTCTACAACGAAACGGCTCACTACGCCGACATTGTTCTTCCATGGACGACCTACATGGAACGCTGGGATTTGGATGCACGAGGAAGTTACAACCTGCGTCCATATGTTGGCTTGCGAACGCCGATGGTGGAGCCGCTTGGCGAGGCTCGTGACGTGCGAGACTTCTTCCCCGAGCTGGCCAGAAAAATTGGCGGTGGCATGGAGAAAGCCTACGACTACGGAACCACCGAAGAGTTCATGCGTGAGTGGGCGTCCACCGTGCCGGAGAATCCGGAAACCGGAAAGGGTGGCCTCGACCGATTGCTCGACGAAGGCGTCTGGGAAGACACAACGCGCGAGCCGTTCTATGAACCGTTCAAACAACCGCTCAGTAATGAGGACATGGCAGGCGCCGTCGTCGATTCGGAAACAAGTCAAATCTCTAAAGACGGGCTGGGCATTGGCATCATGCTGGACGGCAAACCCGTCCGGGGGTTCAAAACACCTAGCCGCAAATTCGAAATCCGCAGCGTGTTCCTCAGCCAGATCGGCATGAACCAAGATTGCAGCGACTTGATTGCCGCCAGCGGGATGACCAAAACGAAAAATCGACCGGCTCAACACGACGGACACGATCAAGAAATCGAAGAAATGCCAGTTTGGTTACAGCCAGTCGAGCACACGGGTTTGAGCCAAAACGAACTAATCATGACTTCGTTCAAGTGGAATGTTCACAACCACGGTCGAACGATGAATTTGAAATGGTTGGCCGAGATCGTGCACACCAATCCCGCTTGGATGAATCCGGAAACGGCTGAAAAGCTGGGGCTCAAAGATGGCGACTGGATCGAGTTAACCTCGTACTTCTCGCAAATGCTGGAAGAAAAGATGCCGCATCTGAAACACGGCAACCGAGACGACACGGGCCGAATCGTGTCGGGAAAAATGCGGGTTCCCATTGTAACCATGCCCGGGATCCATCCTTCCGCCATCGCGATGAGCAATAGTTGCGGTCACTGGCAGTACACCGATGTTGCCAAAGCACAGAAGACACCGCAGGAAGCGTTGGTCGCAGCCGAAGGCGATCGCAGCTACGTAGCGGGAAGTGACCCGGTGACCTATCAAGATCCCGACTGGCAACGGAACATGTGGTGGGAAGACGAATCGAATGGCGATCCTGCCGCGTGGAAGCAGAACACCGGCAACGGCTGGAACCAAAATCAGATCATGCCGATTGCTCCTGACCCGATCACGGGCCAGCAAGCCTTCCACAGCACCGTCGTTTCTGTCACCAAGGTTGGATGAGCCGAATTCCATCTTGCCTTGGCCTTGCACAACAAGTTTGTGCGAGGAAATGAAACAGTGATGACGCGCACCGGCGGTGTTGTGCGTGCATTGGAAACTGTCAAATCAGCCAAGCGATCACCGAGGTGCGCTGCATTGCATGAGTGACAATGAACAATTTCATCAACGGCGTCCGTATACTAGGCGGCATCGTGACCCGAGTCCTTCGAGCTTTTACGGACGAACAGGTGAAGACGACGGCGTCCCGTTCGTCAAAAAGATGGGTGGCTCGCCCGCGAGTTAGCCACTCAATTTCACGATTCCGAAAGACTGCCGTCGGCGATC
>CALFWL010000164.1 GCA_937928215.1 uncultured Pirellulaceae bacterium
CCGAAAACCGAAAACCGAAAACCGAAAACTTCACACCAAACAAGAAGCCGGCTCGCTAATACGCAGCAGCCAAAACAACCAATAAATCAAAAGACTAAAAGGAAATTAACAATGGCCAAAATCAAAATCCGTCCTCTGGATGACCGTATCGTTGTCGAGCCTATGCAGGCAGAAGAAACCACCGCCGGAGGCATCGTGCTTCCGGGTAACTCTCAGGAAAAACCGCAGCGAGGAACCGTTGTTGCCGTCGGTCCTGGAAAATTGCTTGAGAGCGGCCAGCGTGGCGAGCTTTCGGTAACCGTCGGTGACGAAGTGATCTTCGGCAAGTACGGCGGAACAGAGATCGAAGTCGATGGCTCCGATGTCAAGATTCTCCGCGAGTCTGACATCCTGGCGAAAGTCGTGTAAGTGTGTCATGGAGGGGTGGCTCCATTGAGCGGCAGGGTCGACCACTGTCGGCGCCGACGAAGCTGAACGCCATTGCCACCTTCTATCTTGAACACTTCACACGGATAACTGAACACTTTTTACAAGGAACTTCATCGTGGCTAAACAACTGCTCTTCGAAGATCATGCTCGCAACCGCATGCTTCGCGGCATCGAAAAATTGGCTGACGCCGTTGCCATCACCATGGGACCGACCGGTCGCAACGTGATCATCAACAAGTCGTTCGGCGGACCGACCGTTACCAAAGACGGCGTGACGGTTGCCAAAGAAATCGAACTGGAAGACCGTTTCGAAAACATGGGCGCGAAGCTCGTCGTCGAAGTCGCTCAAAAAACGTCCGACTTGGCGGGCGACGGAACGACCACCGCGACGGTGCTGGCGCGATCGATCTTCAAGGAAGGTCTTCGTAACATCGTCGCAGGCAGCAACCCGACCGCCATCCGACGCGGGATCGATATCGCTGTCGACGCGGCGGTTGAGAAATTGCAGGCCATGTCCAAGAAGGTCTCTAACAAGGAAGAAGTTTCCAATGTCGGAGCCATCAGTGCTAACAACGACAAGGTGATTGGTGACTTGCTCGCTGAAGCACTGCACCGCGTTGGCCAAGATGGAGTGATCACCGTCGAAGAAGGCAAGACGGCCGATACAACCGTCGAGTACGTAGACGGAATGCAATTTGACAAGGGCTATATCTCACCCTACTTCATCAGTGATCCAGGTACGATGACGTGCGAGTTCGAGAACGCTCGCGTATTGATCTTCGAAAAGAAAATCAGCAACGTCCGCGAGATTGTTCCGATCTTGGAACAGGTCGGTCAGGCTGGCGTTCCACTTGTCATTATCGCCGAAGATGTCGACGCCGAAGCATTGACATTGCTGGTCGTCAACAAGCTTCGTGGCACCCTGAACGTTTGTGCCGTTAAGGCGCCTGGGTTCGGCGACCGTCGCAAAGCTATGCTGGGCGATATCGCGACGCTGACAGGAGGCACATTGATCAGCGAAGATCTTGGAATTCAGCTCGAGAAACTTGAGCTGAGCCAGTTAGGCACCGCCAAGAAAATCGTGGTCGACAAAAGCAGCACGACCATCGTTGAAGGAGCCGGTAAGCGAAAAGATGTCGAGTCTCGAATCGACCAGATCCGTAAGCAGATCGAGCAAACCGACAGCGATTACGATCGCGAAAAACTACAAGAGCGTTTGGCCAAGTTGACCGGCGGCGTGGCTGTTGTCAGCGTCGGTGCCGAAACAGAGGCCGACATGAAGCAGAAGAAGGCTCGTGTCGAAGACGCGCTGCACGCGACCCGAGCAGCCATCGAGGAAGGGGTTCTACCCGGCGGTGGCGTTGCTTTGCTTCGCTGCAAAGAAGCCGTTGAGGCTGCTCGCAAGTCAGCCAAGGGCGATGCCAAAGTCGGCGTCGATATTGTACTCGCTGCCTTGGACGCTCCGATCCGCCAGATCGCCGACAACGGCGGCATCGATGGCTCGGTCGTCGCGGACATCGTCAGCGGCAAGCCCAACAACACCGGGTTCAATGCCTTCACTGGCGAGTACGAAGACATGCTCAAGGCAGGCGTCATCGATCCTGTCAAAGTGGTTCGTACCGCCTTGGCGAACGCTGCCAGTATCGCCGGATTGTTGCTGACCACCGACGCGATGGTTTCGACTTTCGATGACGACGACAAAAAGAAGCAGCTTGTCGAAGGCGCGATCTCGTAGCCTTTGAAGTTGATGAAGACAAATAGGAACACGGGCCATCTGATTCAGGTGGCCTGTTTTTCTGGGTTTCTGTCGCTCATTGGTGGACAGAACTCACGGACGACGCTTTTTACAACGGAAATGAAGGCGTCACATTCGCCCCTCAACCGGCAAACGTTTCATGGCCAAAACTTGCTACTACGAAGTTCTTCAGGTCGAACGCAATGCGTCGGATCGAGAGATTTCAAAAGCCTATCGCAAGTTGGCGGTCAAATTTCATCCGGACTCCAACCCGGGCGATGCCGAAGCGGGCCAGAATTTCAAGCAGGCCGCCGAAGCGTACGAAGTTCTGAGTGATTCTGAAAAACGAGCACGCTACGATCGCCACGGACATGCGGGCGTCGACGGTGCAGGGCAGCAGTTTGGCTCCGCAGAAGATATCTTTGCCGCGTTCGGCGAGATGTTCGGCGGAGGCGGAGGCTTTGGCGATTTCTTTGGCCGAGGAGGCAGTCGAGTTCGTCGCGGCAACGATGTTCGTGCCGACGTGACGCTGACGTTGGAGGAAGCGGCCAAGGGCGTTGGTAAAACGCTTAGCTTCGACCGTCACCAATCATGCGATACGTGCGAGGGCAGCGGAGCAAAACCGGGCAGCGAGGTCGCCAGTTGTCAGCAATGCGGCGGTCGCGGACAAGTGCTACAGTCGGCCGGAATTCTGCGGGTCCAAACCACCTGCCCGGTTTGCCGCGGCGAAGGAAAGATCGTGGTCGATCCATGCACCGACTGCCGAGGACAGGGACAGATCAGAAAGCGGGTCGAATTGGATGTCTCCATCCCTGCTGGTGTCGACGACGGAATGCGAGTCCGACTGTCGGGCGAAGGCGAACCGAGTCCCAACGGTGGCCCCAACGGTGACTGCTATTGCTTCATCAAAGTTCGCAAACACAAACTGTTTCACCGAGACGGCAGCAACCTGATTCTTCAGATGCCGATTTCCTACACCCAAGCCGCTCTCGGCGCCGAAATCAAAGTCCCAACGCTTGATGGCCCTGATCAGGTGACGGTTCCAAGGGGAACCCAGTCAGGTGAAGTTTTCAAGCTTGCCGGACGAGGCATGGCCGACCCTCAAGGCGGACGGACAGGCGACTTGCTGGTCCAAACCTTTATCGAAACACCCAAGAAAGTGTCGGGCGAGCAGGAAGAATTGCTCCGCCGCTTGGCCAAGCTGGAGGAAGCAGACGTGCTTCCCGAACGCAAAAACTTTTTGACTCGTCTGACCGAGTATTTTGCTGTAGCAGACTGATCACGACAAAACGCACCAGCCAAACCACCGGGAGGGTAAGGCTCCGCCCGAACCACGTCACCCACGGATCTGTGGATCGGACGGAGCCTCTCACTTCCAGAAGACAGAAACTCGATCGAAGAACTATGAATACCGAAATCGACAAACCGAATCCGGACGAAACCAACAAGGTTGACACTGCCGAACAACCGCAGCATGCGGCCAACGAAGCAACTCAGATCGAAGCGGCGAGCGCCGAAGATCTTCAGTCGATCGATAGTGCGATGGCTTCAGAATTGAATGAGCCAACGATCGAAAGCTTGCAGGTACAGCTCGCCGACGCAGAGAAACGAGTCTTGATGGCTCACGCTGATCTGGACAACTTTCGCCGCCGCACTCGCCGCGACCAGCAGGAATCGTTGAAGTACGCTTCGCTGCCGTTGATGGCTCAGATTCTGGAAGCGCTGGATAACTTCGACCGCGCGATTGGGGCTTATGAGCAAGACCCCAATGGTGAAGGCCTGCTGGATGGAGTGAAAATGGTGGCTCAGCAGATTTCCGACGCCTTGACGGAAAAAGGATGCAAGAAAATCGAATCCGTCGGCCAACCTTTTGACCCCAACAAACATCAGGCGATGCAGATGCAACCGAGCGACGAATTTGATGCGAATGTTGTGATGATGGATCTTCGCCCTGGTTTTGAACTTCACGATCGAGTGATCCGGCCTTCGCAAGTCTTTGTCAGTACCGGGCCGACCAAAAATCAGGAGTAACCATGCCAACGTACGACTATGAATGCGACGCCTGCCAGCACACGTGGGAACTGTTTCAGAAGATTACCGAGGACCCCATCAAGGCGTGCCCGGAATGCAAAAAGAAAAAGGCTCGACGTTTGTTCGGCACGGGCGCCGCGATCATGTTCAAGGGATCCGGTTTCTACGAAACTGACTACCGCAGCGACAGCTACAAGAAAGGTGCCGACAAAGATAAAAAGGCATCCAGCGAATCTTCAGGTGATTCTTCCAGCGATAAAAAGAACACCTCAAAATCTGAAAGCAAGTCATCATCCAAATCGGACTCTTCATCAAAGTCCGATTCAAAGACGAAACCAAACACGAACGACTGACGAATAACGACTGACTCGGGGCAAGTTCCAACTGTCATTCTTCGGCACCAATCGCGATTGAATGATCGCTCCTACGAATTCCACAACCAACCGGATCGAGCAAGCTCATGGGACTGATCGTTGCCACCAAAGCGTTCTTCAAACTCTTGTTTGACAAAAACCTGTCCGGTTCGTTTGACCAGTGGGCTCGCGCAGGTGGGGCAAGTGAAGCGACTCGAAACATCGAGTCAAAACCTGCCGAAAAAACGCCTACTGATCCCTCGAAGCGTGTTCGCAGCGACGCTATCAGCTTGTTGGCAGCCCTTCAGCGGGAAGCTCGACTGGTCGACATCGTCAAGGAACCACTCGCTAATTTCTCTGACGAACAAGTCGGCGCTGCGGCGAGAGATGTTCTGACGAACACGGGCAAAGTGCTGGATCGAATTTTTGATTTGCAGCCGTTGACTGATCAAGAAGATGGAGCCGACGTTGAAACACCCACCAATTTTGACGCCGGCCGCTACAGCCTGACCGGCAACGTCAGCGGTAAGGCTCCCTACAAAGGCAAGTTGGCCCATCACGGCTGGGAGGCAAAAAAATGCCAGCTTCCTGATTGGACCGGCAATAAGACATCCGCAAATGTCGTTGCACCGATTGAACTGGAGCTTTGACTTCGTCAAACGTTCCGTCGCCGCCTTTGTTCGCTATCGCGTCTCGCGAAATAATTTGACATGACCGCTCAATACATTATCGGCATTGATCTTGGCACGACCAACAACGTGCTGGCTTATGCCGACTTGAACGCCGATTCTCCGAACATTCAACTGCTGGAAATTCCACAGCTTGTCGCTGCCGGGACGCTGGACAAACTAACTTCACTTCCTTCCTTCGTCTACTTGGGCACGGATTCGGAATCATCCGAGGGTGCGTTCGATCTGCCGTGGGCCCAAGGTCGCAACTACGTTGTGGGGCAGTGGGCCAGGAAACGTAGTGCTGAAGCGCCAGACCGCACGGTCGTCGCTGCCAAGTCTTGGCTGTGTCACACTCAGGTCGACCGGCGTCAGCCAGTGTTGCCAGCCGGAGCTCCCGACGAAGTCCAGAAGATCTCACCCGTCACCGCTTCCCAGTACTATTTGGCTCATCTGGTCGCGGCGTGGGAGCAACAGTTTTCTGATGCGAAAATTTCGGATCAGCAGGTTGTGCTGACCGTTCCCGCCTCGTTCGATCCCGTCGCACGCGAACTGACTCGCGAAGCTGCGCTGGCAGCCGGATTGCCTTCCAATTTCATTCTCCTGGAGGAACCGCAGGCCGCGCTCTATGCGTGGCTGGCTGCTCAAGGGGATGAGTGGCGTAACCAGTTGAAGGCCGACGAATCCGTTCTGGTTTGCGATATTGGCGGCGGCACGACGGACTTGACTCTGATCAAGGTGCAAGACGAGTCGGGTGACTTGGTGTTGGAACGAGCCGCGGTCGGAGATCATCTGCTGGTCGGCGGTGACAACATGGATCTGACTTTGGCTCATTCGGTCGCCGGAAAGTTTGCCGAACTGGGCACCGATCTGAATCCCTGGCAATCGGTTTCACTCTGGCACAGCTGCCGAGCTGCCAAGGAAGCGTTACTGGCCGAAGGCGGCAACGACTCTTACAAAATTTCCGTGCTGGGTCGAGGTAGCAAGTTGATTGGTGGCACGGTATCGGTCGAGGTGCCTCGCAGCGATGCGGCCGACTTGCTGTTGGATGGATTTCTTCCCGCTTGCCAACGGTCGGATCGGCCTGAAAGACGGCCAGCATCCGGTTTCCAAGAAATGGGGCTGGCATACGAATCCGATCCCCGCGTCACTCGACATGTCGCCCAGTTTCTTGACGCACATTGTTCAAGCGACAAAGACAACAGTAATTTTCCACAATGGATCCTGTTCAACGGCGGCGTGTTCAAGGCGGCCGGATTCCGTGATCGCTTGCTGAACGTTTTACAGGGCTGGGTCGATTCGTCTGCGGATCTTGACACGAACGTCCAGTCGCTATCCGGAGTCCACGATCTGGACCACGCAGTCGCTACCGGTGCGTGTCACTACGGTTGGAGCAAACAAAACGGTGGGCTGCGGATTCGCGGGGGGGTCGCGTCGTCGTACTATATTGGTATCGAAACAGCTGGACTTGCAATCCCCGGAGCGCCGCGACCTTTGAAAGCGCTGTGTGTCGTGCCCTTCGGCATGGAGGAAGGAACCCAGGCTGACGTGCCAAGTGGTGAAATCGGGTTGGTGACGGGGCATCCGGCCGCTTTCCGATTTTTTAGCTCAAACGTTCGAAAACAAGATCAGCCCGGCATACTATTGAGCTCATGGACCGACGATGAGCTATCGGAAACCGATTCGTTGGAAGCAACTTTAACCGTTTCGATGGACGACGATGAATCGGCAATCGCTCCCGGCAGTTGCGTACCAGTTCATTTCCAATCTCGCATCACCGAGCTCGGCATGTTCGAGCTATGGTGTGTCGGGACGAGCGGAGAAGGTGAGTGGAAGCTGGAGTTTAATGTGAGAGAAAGTTAAAAGGGTACAGTTTACAGGGTACAGGTTTCGGTGAAGAAGCCTGAACCAAGGAGACATTCCCCATTCCCCATTCCCCATTCCTCATTCCTCATTCCTCATTCCTCATTCCTCATTCCTCATTCCTCATTCCTCATTCCTCATTCCCCATTCCCCATTCCCCATTCCGACCTCCGACCTCCGACCTCCGACCTCCGACCCGCCCCATGCCCGCCTCCCCGAGTGATCCACTCCTTGAAGAGATCCCCAGCCGTTATCTGGTCGGCATCGATCTGGGCACGACCAATTGCGCGGTGTGCTACATCGCTACCGCTGCGGCGAAGCGCGAAATCAAAATTCTTTCGATTCCACAAATCGTCGCGCCGTCGGTCAATGAGCCTCGGGAAACGTTGCCTTCGTTCCATTTCCAGCCCGCCAGTGGACAGCTGGACAAGGATGCCTTGAAACTTCCGTGGAATACGAGTGCAGACAAGCCGAACAAGCATTGCGTCGGTGTGATGGCTCGGACAGAATCGGCCAAAACCAACGGACGTGCCATCGCGTCGGCCAAGTCGTGGCTGTGTCATCCGGGCATCGACCGGACCGATGCGTTGCTGCCGTGGCAGGGAGCCGCAGATGTGAAAAAGCTTTCGCCGATGGAAGCCAGTTCGCGGTATCTGGCTCACATTCGCGACGCATGGAACCATCAGTTCCCGGATGAACGCTTGGAAGACCAGGACATCGTGCTGACGCTGCCCGCGTCGTTCGACGAGGTGGCTCGCGAGTTGACGATCGAAGCTGCTCGTACCGCAAAACTTCCCAAGGTCATTCTGATCGAAGAACCGCAAGCCGCTTTCTACGCGTGGGTCGATCGACAGGGAGACGCATGGCAGGATAACGTCGATGTCGGCCAGAAGATTTTGGTTTGTGACATCGGCGGCGGCACCACGGACTTCACATTGATTAACGTTCGGGCAGCGGAGCAGGACGAGGCGGGTGCCGAAGACGATAAGCGTATCCAGTTTCATCGCGTTGCCGTTGGTAACCACCTGATCCTTGGCGGTGACAACCTAGATCTGGCGTTGGCCAAATTCGTTGAGGCAAAGCTAACCGAAGGAACTCAGTTGCGTCCTCAGCAATGGGAACTGCTGGTCGGAGCCGCTCGTAACGCCAAAGAAACCTTGCTCTCCGACGATGCCCCAGACCAAGTGACGATCAGTCTACCGTCCACCGGATCAAAACTGATCGGAGGCAGCCTGTCGACGACGGTGACTCGCGACGAAGTGCGAAACGTGATTCTCGATGGTTTCCTACCCGCAGTTTCGCTCCATGACAAACCACAGATTCATCAATCAGGATTCCAAGAGTTCGGACTCCCGTTTGCTTCTGACCCCGCGATCACTCGACATCTTGCCACGTTCCTGACTGCTCATGCCGAGGAAAGTGAAAACGCGACATTGGCTGCTCGGCCCGACATCGTTTTGTTTAACGGGGGTTTTTTTGACTCGCCCGTGCTTTCGCGACGGGTCCTGGAACGGCTTGATGATTGGTTCGGCGCGACGGAACCGGATGGATGGAAACCGATCGTGTTGGACAACGACCGACTGGATCTGGCGGTCGCACGCGGAGCCGCTTACTACGGGATCGTGAATCGAGGCGAAGGCGTACGAATTGCGGCGTCGCTGGCTCGCAGCTACTACATCGCGATTGATGATGGAGCGAGTGCAGGAAGTCCTCAAGCGGTTTGCCTCGTCCCCGGAGACGCTCAGCCGGGGCAGAGCTTCGTGCTCGATTCGCCAGAGTTCCGCCTGAAGCTGTCCGAACCAGTCGCGTTCACGTTGCTCTCGTCTAGCGTTCGCTTGACCGATCAGCCTGGGCAGATCATTGAAACCAACGCGGAACATTTTTCTCCTCTTCCGTCGATTCGAACCGTGATCACCGCCAAGAGTCGCAATGAAAAGCGCGACGTCCCCGTTCGATTGAAGGTCGACCTGACCGAGATCGGCACGCTGAATGTTTCCTGTCAGGAGGTTGATTCGGAACGAAGTTGGAAGCTCGATTTTGATATTCGCAGCACCGTTCAAACGGACATGCAGGCACACTCCGGCGTTGGCGAAGCGCAAGGATTTATCGATAACTCCACGTGGCAGGAGTGCGAAGATGCCGTCGTCGCTGTATTCGGCGCACCAGATTCCGCGTCAGTCGAACCGAAAGATTTGGTCAATCGTCTGGTAGAGATTCTGGCGATGCCTCGTGAAGACTGGCCGATGTCAGTGTTGCGCCGGATTTGGGAATCGCTGATGGAGCACGAATCAGGCCGTCGAAAGTCAGCGCAGCACGAGTCACGATGGCTCAACCTGTTGGGATTTTCATTGCGCCCCGGTTTTGGTTACGCGGCTGACGATTGGCGAGTCACAGAAACTTGGCGGACGATCAACGGCAAATTGGCGCATGGCACTCCCGCGATTCGAAAAGAATCATTGATTTTGTGGCGACGCGTCGCGGGAGGTCTGACTCGAGGTCAACAGACTTCTCTCGCCAGCACAATCTTGCCTTCCGTTCGAAACCTGCATCTCCAGCTGAGCGGCAAGAAGGTGAAGGGCGTCGCGCTCAAACCGGAGGAGTCACCAGAGATCTGGCGTCTGCTTGCGTCACTGGAACTGTTACCCATCGCCAATAAAATTTCGTTCGGCGACTTGCTAACGGATTTGCTCAATCGAACATCATTCGCAAAAGTACGACCTTCGATCGTTTGGGCATTAGGACGATTGGGCCAGCGCGTTCCAGTTTCCGGCAACCTGAATACGGTTGTCCCTCCCGATCAGGTGCAGGACTGGGCCGAGCAATTGCTTGTGCAAACGTCCAAGATCGCACAACCTGAAATGGTTCATTTGTCGATCACTCAAATGATTCGTAACACGGGTGATCGGTTTCGTGACATCGAACCTACTTTTCGGCAATCCGTTTTGAAAGCACTTCAAAACCAGCAAGCAGCGCCCGCTCTATTGAATCTCATAGAAAACGGTGGCCAATTCGACCCCGAAACTCAGCAGCAGATCCTCGGAGACTCATTACCCTCGGGGCTGAGGATCGTTTAGGAGTCCGGCTCAAGAACAAGGAAAGGGTTTTGGGTTCAATCGGACAAGACGCACGAAAACCTTGCCCGTTTTGACGTTTGTGATTTTCGTTTATTTCGGCGTCGAAAAATGCGTCCCTGATGACGCAGACGACGAACGGAGCGGGACCGTAGGCTGCGTCAATCTTTCGTGATTTTGCTGCGCCGCTTCACGATCGAACTGCCATTGTCCTGACACGATGTTGTTGGCGATGCCAGCGAGAAAGAAAATCAACATGTTGCTCATCGGGATAATCGACACGTCGTGGAACATGCCGTTGATCATGTCGCAGCTGAGTATCGTTACCAAAAGCAATCCAAACTGACGGGGCCAAAACGGTAGTTCTTGATTGAACCACACAACCAAGCTGGCTCTGGCCATCATGCCCAGAACCAGCAGCAGGCTCATCAAGCCCAACAGCCCGGTCTCGGTCAGGTACGCCAGAAAAATGTTGTGTTGCATCAGTGTGCGGGTGCTTGTCAGTGGCTTGCCCGAGTGAGGAGCCTTCAGATAGGGATACTTGGCACGGGCATATTGACCAAATCCGCAACCCAAAAACGGTCGATCCTGAAACATGTCCATGGCCACGATTGCGAACAATGGCCGCAGTTGAGCCGATTTCTCCATCTGGTTCTGAGTCACTTCTTTGTCACGTTTGAACGACAGCAATTTGTCGCCATAAACGGGAAGCAGAGCAGTCGCTGCCAGCATCGACCAGACAATCATCACAGACTTGAGACGGCGTGACGCGGGAAACCAAATGAACCATCCGCCAGCCACAATCAATGACAACCAGACACTTCGAGTCAGTGTGCAATAGACTCCAACAGACAGCAATAACGCGATGGCGGCGATCGCAGCTTTGCCAATTTGCTTCGCGGAACGCCACCACATCAACACGCAGCAGAATCCGGTAATCATGAACAAACCGTTGGATACCGGATTGAGGAAAGGGCCTCGACCGCGCCCCAGAAACTCGGTGAACTCCGAAGTCATGATGTAGCCGGGAAATACAAGGCTCGACCAGCCTCGTGTTTCCGCGATTGCGGTCAGAGCCAGATAAATGCCCAAGCCGACGAAGGACGCCGAAATCAGTTTCAGGTCGTCCGTTCCGAGGACACCACTGCGCACGACACCGTAGACGACCAAGGGCATCAGGTAAAAAAACAACAATCGAGACAGTGGCAAGTTCTCCAGCACGGTCATGTCATGACTGACCGTGCTGATCGTGAGCACTGCGATCATGCAGACTATCGCAATGTCCAGTCGATTCACCTGTCGCCGGTCTTCAGTATGAATCATGTACCTAGCAAAGAACATGCATGCCAACACGCCGACCAGCAATCGGTCGATGGTGATCGGTAAAGGACCGAATCGTAGTGACCAAAAATCGCTGCCGATCACGCTGCCGGTCAGTAGAACCAACATTCCGAGTACCGGAATGGGATGGAATAGCGAAAGTCTCTTGCCGAAATAACGACAGATCACCAGCCCCCAAATCACCACCACGATCGCAAGCAGTAGTGAAACCAACTCCATCGAACGTGTTCTCAAGCGCGATTCAGGAAACAACGATGCAGCCCCGGAGCCGCCAGACTTCAGAAAACTGCCCAAATGCTGAACTCGTGGAGGTCCAGCCAACGACGTTATCGACGCTTCAAAAACGTCCGGCGGACCAATTTTCGCCAACCGTGACAATCCGACTAATCGGAACAAACCATGCTGGATCGATCGTCGACCAACTCTTCAAAGCGACGTTTGGACCAGCTAGATGCCACCCGTCGGTTCATTGCCACCCGTCAGTTCATTGGCACTCGTCAGTTCATGCGGAAGTGCTTGACGATCACATTGACTTTTGATCCTTGATCGAACTTGCCGACCAAGTCAGTTTGTGACCGAAATCGTCACACCCTCCAGTGTTGCGGATGCGGAATTGCCAAGGTCTTCGACCGAAACCCGCAGTTGATAGTCTCCCGCTGGCAGATCGGCAATCGTCAGCGGCAGGTGCAGATAGAAGTCGCGACGACGTTGGTTGGCGACATCTTCGATGACGGGATAGGTTTCGCGTTGAACAACTCGCCCCGCTGGATCGAGAATTTTGTAACTCGTCTGCAATCGAGTCACCCATTGAGCATCGCTTTCAGATTCAGACAAATTTGCTGAGCCAAACTGCTGCGTAGAGAAGTTTTGGATTTCAACATAAACCAACGCTCGATCCCCTGTTTGGAATCGACTCGAATCGAGCTCTCGATACTGGCCGTAGCCGAAAATCTCTGAACACAACTGCCCTCCGCGAACCCGCAGGCCCGCCATCTTTCGCAGGTAGTGAGATGCGTTGTCCAAGTGTTCGATCGCCCGTATCGCAGTTTCCTGTCGTGGGTAGCCTGAATTACCGTCCGATTTTTCGGCGCTTGCGTCGAACATGACCGCGACGGCCTGCAGCTGCTGTTGCCAGTACTCGTGTTCCTCCACTGACATGGACCATTTAGAAATCGAAGACTTGTCCAGTTTCCGTTGGAGCATCTCCAGCATTTGCACGCTGACGGTCAGCCCCGGATGCCCATCGATGACAGTCACGTCTTCGGCAGATTCTTTGAGCAGCTGAATCGTCTTGGAAAGATGATCTGACGCCGTGGCCGGTTGCGTTTCAGGTTGATCCTTGAGCAAAGCCGATTCCAGCTCCAGTTCCGTCAAGTCAACCGATTCGTGAGCGGACATAATTGGAGTCTCGAAAGCCGATCGCGTCACTTGCCGCAGGTCCGCGCTGGATAGTTTTGGCATGACAGCCGCAATCTTAATTTCGTTCGCTGTTTTAACGACCGTCGGTTCCGGCATCGCAATGATCGGCTGTAGTGGCGACAGGATCTTTGTCTCTCTGGAAGCGATCGCTTGAAATTTGGTTTTGATCGGTTCAACTTCAACCGTCTTGGCGGCCGTTTTGGGTTGAGTCTGAGCGACGAGGGTTATTTCTGATCGAGCCGTTTTCAGTTTCGGACTTTCCAATTTCTGGCTCGTGCCGCTTCCATCATTGGCGGCAAACCCGGTTTCACTTTTCTCATCCCTTGGCGCAGTTTCGTCGGGTAAGTCCTGCGAGAAACGAAAGCCGGGCTCTTTCTGAACCCCTGTTTGCTCAGCAGCATCCCGGCCAATGCCCGATCTGGAATCCACTTCAAAATCCGCATCGGTGCTCTGAACCAAATCTTCAATCGTAATCGATTTCTCTGGCGAGGCATCGAGCATCGCTTCTTCGATGCTGCGTTCAGGCGGAAGGATGGATCGATCTGCGAGCAAATTACCAGTCATGCTGTCAGTGATTAAACCCGAACAACCACACGCCGAAACCAAACTCACGGCGACGGCGATCAACAGAATGGTTTTTGAGCCGTCCAGATGCCGGTCGAGCGACGATCGTTTGCTCTTGGTTGGAAGTCGGCTTGGCAGCACCATCATGAACCTCTTGGTCAGTCGTTTTTTCGCCTCAAATTCGGCGACCGTTCGAGCGGATCGTAGAAGATCGCGATGACGGGCTCAAGAGAAATTCATCGCTCGATCGTCGCAGCCTGACGCACGAACGAGCCTCCTTCAGCGAGGCGAGCAACCGTTTGGAACGCGAATATTCTGCTAGCGATTCATATCGACCTGCCCGCTGACCAGACGGCGCAGTCTCCTCGAACGCCTCGAACGAGGGTCGTCGAAATCAATGTTTACGTGAATTTAAGCGATTGCTAGAGTCGCCGCTAATTCGGGTGTTTTTATCCGGTGTTTGTCATTGCGGTTTCCTATGATTCGACTTCCCAACTATCGATTTGCGATCAGGTTTGCCCTAGCGGCAATTACGGTAATGTCGTGCGGCTGTCGTCAGCCGGCAGCCAACGGTTTGTTTGGATCAAATGGAACCAATCGCCCGGCGCTATTCAATTTCGGAGGATCGGGTGCAGTCGGAAATCAGGGATCCAGCGGTTTGTTCGGCAGTCTGGCGGGCAATCAAGCTCGCGGTGGCAATGGAAACACGATTGGGATCCAGACTGATTCTCCGGAACAGTATCAGCAGTTTTCAGCGATGGCGGAACAACTGCGGATCGCAAATCAACGATTGGCCGCATTCGATTCTGACAACCAACAATTAAACACTGAGCTCGCTGCTTCAAGTCAGAAACTTCAGTTGGCCAATCAGTACAGCCAAACGCTTAAAGATCAATTGGGCGACACAGCGGAACAAATTCGACTTGCTCAGAACGAACGGCAATCGGCGATGCAACAACTTGCGTCAATGCGTTTGCAATTGCAACAAGCCAATCAGAACCAGCAACGTCTGGCACAGCAGAACGTCAATCGAGGTCCTGGACAACTGACCGGATTTTCTTCCGCTTCGGGATCGGGCGCTCGGCTGGCTGGTGGGGCAACGATTCGAGCCAACAACAGCTTGATGAACAGTCTGTCCAGAATTCAGATTCCCGGCGGCGAAGCCCGCATGGATGGCGACGTGATTCGAATCGAGTTCCCGACTGATCAAGTGTTTGTTCCCGGCACCTACCAGATTCAGCCGGCTCGTCAGCCGATGTTGCGAAACCTCGTCGGCACGATCGAGCAAACGTTTCCGAATCAGATCATTGGAATTGAAGCTCACTGGGACGGCACGCCCTTGTCACCTGCCGGCACGTCCGACCATCAGCTGACGGCGACTCAATCGTTGGCGATGTTTGATCAGCTGGTCAGCAGCGGATTGCCTCGCAAACAGATGTTCACCATGGCGATGGCCAGCAATCGACCTCGCCACGCTCAGGGGAACTTCGGCGGTTCAAATCCTAATCGTCGCATCGAAGTCGTCATCTATCCGGAAACCTGGAACGCTCGGTAGCGACGCACCGACACGGCGAAGCACCCGATTCCTCGAAGGTCCAACCTTCTAGTTCGACTTTCGCGGAAGTTGATTTTACTCGCGTTTTTGGCGATTTCTGATCTGCCATTTTCGAGGCAAGCGTCAACGATTCCCCGAAAAAACCTGCGTGTAGCGAGCTTATGAAAAAGCGCGAAAGACGAACTAAGCACTCGCCAAGAAATCAATGACGGATTTGAGTCCTCAAAACCCACGTATTCCACCGCCCAATCGTCTTACCGATCGGCAAGTTATCGTTTCGCGAGTGCTAAAGCTTACCCGCTGAAGTATGGTCGGCGATCTGCTGTTTTGTTTCGAGCGTTGCTTGTTCGACGGCGGCTTGCCAAGAGCTGGCCCCGGAAAACTGCTCACGCTGGTAGGCAAAAATAATGGCTCGCGAACTGTTGATAACCGCTCCGAGTCCGTCGTTGTCAAAGGCTCCCGCAACATCGGCGGCCGTTCCACCCTGAGCCCCCAGCCCAGGCACCAGAAAGATCGTGTTCGGCATCGCCGCTCGCAGTTCGATCAACTGCTGCGGATGCGTTGCTCCGATAACGGCTCCGACACTTCCGTAGCCGCACTGGCCCAAGTCGGAAGCCGCCAAACCTTGAACATGCTGAGCCACGACGGAGTACAGACACTGACCGTTGACCGATTGCTCTTGAAAAGTTTTGCTGCCGGGGTTCGAAGTTTTCACCAACACAAACAACCCCGCGCCACGTTCGGTCGCGGCATCCATAAACGGAACCAAACTGTCGTCGCCAAGATACGGGTTGATCGTCAGCGCGTCGCATCCCCAAGGACTCAATGGCTTCCTTCCCAAAAACGCGTCCGCGTAGGCAGCCGCCGTCGACCCGATGTCACCACGTTTGGCATCCATGATCACGACCAATCCGGCTTCGATCGCGTAGTCAACAACTTCAGCCAACGCCGGCATTCCCAGCGGCCCCAGCTTTTCAAAGAATGCGGCCTGAGGCTTGACGGCTGGCACCAGCGGCCCGACCACATCGATCACGCCTTTGCAGAACTCGACCGTAATTCGAGCCCGGTCCGCTGGCGTCGTTTCGATCGATGAAACGCTGCCCTTCAATGCAGCGGGCAATTGATCGAACCGAGGATCAAGCCCAACCACTAAGGGAGTTTTCGTCTGCTGGATCTTTTGCGTCAATCGATCTGAAAAATGAATCTTGGAGGTCATCGGCAATCCGGAATCTCTTTAAAAAACGCCCCAGAGATAAATTCAGCTCCGACTGAAACACGACATACGTGACAACACCGTGCCTCCCAAGGGTGCATGCAAGAACTTGATCAGCAATAAACTACCAGATTCAGTTTCATCTCGCTCGCGTGCGACCGGGGAACCAGTAATGAATCATCTTCATCGAGCAACTTATTCGTGCCCTTCCGGTGTGTTTATGGCAGCCGGAGCATCGTCACGGATTGCGACAACACCAAAAATCAAACACCGCTACCTTATCGGCGCGGTCACGGTTCCTCGCTGCACATCACCTCGCAGTCCGTTCGCGCGATCGAGCAATAAGTTTTCCTGAACCTCGGTCTTGGGCTCCATCTGAAACTCCAGCAATCGTTCATCGCGAATCTCACGAGGCGAAAAGTTTTCCGAGAAAAAACTGACCGGAAAACGAGCGTACCACGGCGGGCGGACTCGCTGTTGAACCTTTACCGTCTTGAAGCCGTCCTTTTCCAGCTGGATATCACGAGTACCGTAATACGTGAACGGAACCGAGACGGGCGTGTATCCGATCTGCTGTCCGTCAATCTGCACGAAAGCTCCTTCGGGCTGGCTGCGAACGATCAGCCGCCGTTGGACACAACCACAACAGGCCAAAGCCAGCACGGCAATGCAGGCCAACATCGGATTTTTCGCCGAGGCTTCTATCCGGCCCCGCACGTCGCGCAACGCGTGCCCCCCCCATTTGCGAAGGCGTTTCGAAGTCAATCGCTGCTCATTTGAGGGCATATTTCTTTGCTTAGAGCCAAATTTTCAACGACAATTGGACCATCTACTACCGGATCGCGTTTCCGAGACCCCGCAAACAGTATCAAACCGCCCATCTCGACGACAGACTGATTCTCAAACCGACGTTTTGCATCGGGCGAATGCAAGCTAAGATAGCGGCCTTCAAACCATCATTGATTGGTCGACGACATCCGCATGAGCGAAAGCCTAACGAACTGGGACAATTATCTGGCCGTCGCTTCCCTCAGCGACGTTGGCATGCGGCGATCCAATAACCAGGACAACATGTCAATCACGTTGGCTGGCAGCATGGAGCAATGGCAGCGGAAAGGCCACGTTTTTGTCGTCGCCGATGGCATGGGAGCTCACGCGGCGGGCGAGCTTGCCAGCAAGCTGGCCATTGAACACGTTCCCCATCTGTATTCAAAATACAACGACGCTTCAGCTCCCGAAGAACTCCGAAAATCAGTGACGGGAGCCAACTCGGAAATCTATCGGCGAGGCCAAGCGAACGAAGAGTTCTACAACATGGGCACCACGTGTTGCGCGATGACGCTGCTGCCTCAAGGAGCCGTGATTGCTCACATCGGCGACAGCCGAGTGTACCGGCTGAGCAAAAATCGGCTGGAACAGTTAACGTTCGACCATAGTTTAGTCTGGGAAATGAAAGCAGCCGGGCAACTGACGGCAGCCGAAGAGAAGTCAGGCAAGATTCCCAAGAACGTGATCACTCGATCGCTCGGTCCTTATCCGGATTGCAAAGTTGATCTAGAAGGTCCGTTCCCTCTGGCGCCCAACGACACATTCCTAATGTGCAGCGACGGCCTGACCGGAGTCATCTCAGACCCGGAAATCGCTTCGATTCTCGCGAACATGACTCCCGACGAAGCCGTTCGGGTCCTTGTGGATCTGGCAAACCTGCGAGGCGGACCGGACAATATCACGGTCATCATTGCCAAAGTAACACACCCGAAAATGGCCACCTCTCCGAACGCTCCCCCGCTGGTGATCAATTCGAAAAAATCAAACTTTGAAATTCCGCTCTTCGTATGGGCTTTGTTCGCGGGATCTTTCTTGTTCGCGTTGATCTTCCTGATGTCGATGAACATCGTGACTGCGGCAATGCCCGGCGTGGTCGCGATCGGAAGTGGAATCTACATTCTAGTGCAGCTGATTCGAGCCTACTCCAGCGGCCACACCATGGCGACCAACCAACGTTTTGGCAAAGCGCCCTACACGCGAGTCGCCTGTGCGTCTCCGCAGCAGTTCACCAATCAGCTGTCAGAAATGTGGATCCAGCTCGTATCGGCAGCGAAGAAAAACAAGTGGAATATCGAGCAATCGCAGCTCGATTCGATGTCAAACGAGGCCGAAGAATTGACGAAAAAGAAGGAGTTTCCGTCAGCCATCCGCGCTTACGGTCGAGCCATCAGTCAGCTCATGGAGTCGCTTCGAAATCATGTCGATGACAGCAGTTCGTCGCTGGATTTATAAGTTTCTGTCCGGACATAAACCACGTGCCAGCTTGCTTATCAACGGCCAAAAGAGATTCCATTCCTAGCTCGCGCGAAAGTTGACCGCACTTCGCAACGTTGCAGTGCCCTACAAACGCTCGGTGATTGTTGGTGTTTTCGGGGCTCGAAGTGACATTGCTCCGACTCAGCCTTCTCTGTACCGTTGGCCGACTTTGATAATTTTTCAAAGTTTGGCTCAAGTCAATTCTCGTTGCGAAGGAACTGTCCCTTGTTCGCGATGCGCCGAATCCGATCTCGAATGTACTTCGGGGTGACGCTGCTTTTTGTCAGTGTCACCGTGCTGGCGATTGCTGGATTTCAGGGTGCCTGGCGATTTCGCCACTTGACCAAGAATATTCAGGTCCGGTCGACCGAGCTTCCTCTGGCTGCCGAGCTTGGTCAGCGAATCAGCGAACTGCGTTCTTTTCTGTGGCAGGTTGAGACAGACCTTTCCACCAACGACACCGATTTCCAACCGGTTGTGGCAAACGGGCAGATGTCGCGAATCAAGTTCGTTGAGAAACTAAAAGGGATCGAACGTACGCTCGATAAATACGAATACCAACTGCAATTGGGAACGCGTTACGACTCCAGCGTGGCTCAGCATCGACGCGAACTGGCGTTTGTCGCGTCGTTTCGCCGATCACTTTCGACCATCGACAACGTGGTCAACAACAATGATTGGTTCCTCGGCCGCGACGGACTAGTTCATTCGCTGCGGGAAGAATTGGAAGGCTTGCAGCTTGAGGCAGGTCAACTACCTGTATTTCTGCAACAGCGAATGGACGCCTTCGCCAGTGACGCTCGGAAACAATACTATGCCTGGATGTGGGCCAGCCTGCTGTTGACCATCCTCGCACTCAGCATGATCACCTTGCTGATGATTCATTTTCGCAACGGAATCTTTCGACCGCTTTCGATGTTGCTGGAAGGCTCTCGACAGGTCGCTAGAGGAAATTACAACTTCCGAGTCAAACTGAAATCTGACGACGAACTTGCCGAACTGGCGGAAGCGTTGAACGCGATGACGTCCGGCTTTCAAACCATTCGTAAAGACTTGAACAAGAAGGTCCAGCAACGCACTCGCGAGGTTGTCCGTAGCGAAAAAATGGCCAGTGTCGGATTCCTAGCGGCCGGTGTTGCCCACGAGATCAACAATCCTTTGGCGACCATCGCGTGGGCGGCCGAATCACTGGAATCTCGCGTTCACGACATGCTCGATCCGGAATTCGAATGTGATCCGGATTCACGTGAGGCCGATATCGCCCAGATGAAAAAATACCTGCGGCAAATGCAAGACGAAGCATTTCGGTGTAAGGGGATCACTGCCGGATTGCTGGATTTTGCTCGCATGGGCGACATGAAGAAAATCAGCACCAACCTTTCCCAGATCGTCGACTCGGTCATCGAAATGGTGAAACCACTCAGCAAGTACCGTGACCGCAAGATCAATTTCTTAGCCAATCGCAGCCTCGTCGCCGTCGTGAACGCTCAAGAAATCAAGCAGGTCGCGTTGAACTTGATCACCAACGCGCTCAGTTGCGTGCCCGAAGGTGGCACGGTGACAATCACGCTAAAACAATCCGGGCAGAACGCGGAATTGCAAGTCGTCGACGACGGCTGCGGAATGACGGACGAGGTCATGCTGCACCTGTTCGAACCGTTTTTTACTCGCCGCCGAAACGGGCAGGGCACCGGCCTAGGCCTGTCGATCACTTATCAAATCATTGAAGACCACGGTGGCAAGATCATGCCATTCAGTGACGGGCCCGGTCAGGGCTCAACTTTTGTCGTTACCTTGCCTCTGCAATCGAGCGAATCTCATGAAATCAAAAAAGTCAAACAAAAAGCGGCCTGAGCAAAAATCGCTCAATGTGCTTTTTGCCGACGACGAAATCAACCTACAAGAATTGCTGGCTGCCGAGTTGCCTCGAATGGGGCACACCGTCACCGTCTGCGGCAACGGCTTGGATGCGGTCGCTGCGCTTGAAAGTCACAACTTCGATTGCGCGATTCTGGATCTAGACATGCCCAAGCTGGGCGGCATTGGCGTCATCGAGAAAATTCGCGAACTTTCGCCAACCACCGAAGCCGTGGTACTGACGGGCAAAGGATCAACGGAATCGGCGGTAGCGGCACTGCGACTGGGTGCCTTCGATTACCTGCAAAAACCTTGCAAGCTGGTTGACCTGAAGGGGTTATTGCAACGTGTCGCAAAGCGTCGCGAACTGACCAATAAAATCCACTCGCTAAAACGCAGACTGGCTCGAGTCGAAGGCACCCCAGAGATGATCGGCGACAACCGAGCCATGCAGCGAGTCCGCGCGTTGATCAAGAAAGTAGCGCCCACCGAATCAGCCGTGCTGATTCTCGGCGAAACCGGGACCGGCAAGGAACTTGCCGCGAGAGCCGTTCATCAACAGAGCGACCGCGCTGATCAACCGTTCGTCGCCATCAATTGCGGCGCGTTGCCAGAGAATCTGATCGAAAGCGAACTGTTCGGACATCGAAAAGGTGCCTTCACCGGCGCGGATGAACATCGGCAAGGACTGTTTGAAGTTGCCACCGGAGGAACGTTGTTTCTGGATGAGATTGGTGAACTTCCGATGGGGACTCAGTCGACGTTGCTGCGAGTCCTCGAAAGTGGCGAAATCCGTCGAGTCGGCGACAATGACCCCTTCAACGTGGACGTTCGGATCGTTTGTGCAACGCATCGTGATCTGACGACGATGGTGGCCGACGGCGAGTTTCGTCAAGACTTGATGTATCGTATCAATACGTTTGAAGTTCGCCTGCCTCCGCTTCGCGAACGCCCCGAAGACATTCCCGCCCTCGCGCGGCATTTGCTGGCTCGCCACCGACCGGAACTAAGCGGTCGACTGCCAGAAATGAACGAGTGCCTTGATCATAAAGCGATCAAGTTGCTGACTGCTCATGCGTGGCCCGGCAACATTCGTGAACTGGCGAATGTAATCGAGTACGCTGCAATTCTAAGTGACGGGCTACCCATCAGCGCGGGCGACCTGCCGGGCCATTTGGGATCGGTCGCGACGATTCCGATGAATCCCGTAGCGGCCGGAAGATCATTGCGTGAGGTTGAGATGGAAACGATTCACGCGACACTGGATAAATGTCATGGGAATAAAACCGCGGCTGCTCAGCTGTTAGATATCAGTTTGAAAACGCTTTACAATAAGCTGAACAGTGAAACGTTGCGAAAGGCATCGTGATCGGTTCACCTGACCAGTTTACTGGGAAACTTTGGGCGGTTGAGGCCCTCCCCGCCCCCAATTCAATCGTCAAAAACGAGTGAGCGGGTACAGGCGGAGCAACGGTGGACGAACGGGTGCGGACAGAGCGGGTGCGGACAGAGCCTTACCCTCCCGATGCGAGAACCGAACCACGTTCAAGCTCACCGGGATCCATTCACTTCTCACGCGTCTTCCAATCGTGAATCTTTCACTCGCTGGGGGACTCAGGTTCAGTGATTTTGCAATGGGCGTTGGCCGCGAAAAGCTGGCGATGCCGAGTATTGAATCGGTCGTGGTGCCATCGTTTGGATGGTCGTGCCTTAGATTCGCGGGTGTATCCCATATCCAAAATTGAGCTTCCCTGCTGATCGCCCAAAATGACTGGTGACTGAGGAATCAGCATTCTGGCTGTTGTTGTCCGTTGTTTTCGTCCAGCTAGGTAGACACAGGGCTAGGGCTCGAAGGCCCAACTGACCTGTGTTCTGCTGTCGTCCGGTTACGGCTGAACAACAAAAGAACTCTTTGCAGCTTCCGTGCCAATGCGGTCGAAAACCAACAGCGGGGTCCGTTGCATCCATCATTCTACGTCAAAACGTTGAAAAAAGATTAAAAACCATCGCTCAAGCAGCCAGCATTCTGTAACAGCAGCGGCAAAGGGGATTCGATTCCATGTAAGACTTACACGCTTTGTAACAAGCTGGTCGTCATCGCTTGAAACACAAGTTCAAGCTTGTCAAATTCGCGATCTTCTGCCTGATACCATGCCAGCACGCGATGTCGGTCTGTTTCGAAGACCTGCAATCGCACTCGGACCAAAAAATCCAGACAATAGAAAAGCGCTTCAACGCCTTCAGACGATTTCTCAACGTTCGTCGTGTCCACCTTCGATCGCTCAAGGTCTGGATAGGTCGCGCTGAGCGAATCGATGGTCTGCTGGAGCAGGTCGTCTGGCTGGCTATCTTCAGAATAGACGTGAACGGACCACATGGCGGCTCCGTCAGGCGAATCGACGGTAATTTCATGCGGCACCGAATCGTCTGCCGAGTCGGTCAACTTCCAGTTCTCGGGATACATGAATTTGAGCCCGAGCTTGTCGTAAACGGCGGTCATTTGAAACTTTCCGAGGACACTTGTTTTTGACTCCGACCGATAGCAGATCAGCCACTACGAGCATAAACCATTTTCGAATCCATTTGACGGAGGGTCACCCGAATCCCCCTTATTTGGAGTGAGTTAGTGCGTAAAACCGACTTTTCACGCTCGCGGCTTGCGGTGTCTGCGAGATGCTCAGGACAGACAAAAATGATCATTTCAACATGGCTGTAAAGCCGATGGGTTGCTACAGTTTCGGTGAAAACGCTGGCACGCTGACGACGCATCGTCGATGGCCGTTTTCATCAATCGCCGCAGGAGTCATCGCCGCTGTTGTCTTCCATTTCCCTAACTCGATACATCGCGTCGGTCAGCTTGGCATGCTTGGCTCTGCTGATCACGTGCAGTGGCTGCCAGACGCTGCATCCTTTTCGCAACTCAGTGCAGCAAAACGCTGCGGCACTTCGCGAGTGGACACACTCGGGGCTGGATGCGATGCAGAATGGAAAACTGTCTCAAGCGCGAGCATTCTTCAACCGGGCAGCCAGCCAATCGCCGCAAGATGTCGTCGCGCGTGTGAATCTGGCTCGAGCTGATGCGAGGCTGGGGAATTTGAATGAAGCGACCGAACATCTGAGATCAGCGATCGAGCTCGAGCCTGATGACGACGAACTGCACGTCGAACTGGGAGAATTTTATTTCGAGGCGGCTCAACGAACAAAGTCTGCCGAAAGTGTGGACCGCGCGTTGAGCCTGAATCCTCGTTCGGCTCGAGCATGGGGGCTGAAGGGAAAGCTTTCTCATGCGTCAGGCAACTTTCAACAAGCATTGTCTGAATACCAGCGGTCACTCAGTTATTCCTCATCGCACGGGCGTAACGACGACCAGATTCAGATGCTGATGGTTCAGCTTTATCAGCAGCTTGGCAAACCGACTCGGGCTCTATCGACCGTTGAACAGTTGCTAAGCCGATACCCTCGCGATCGGCAACCGGAACCCGCGCTCCTGGCCAAGGCAACGACGTTGATGACGCTGGATCAACCGGGACCGGCGACAGATGTCCTAGCAATCGCGTGTAACCGACCGGACGCTTCACTGGAATCTTTTCTGCGATTGGGCGAGGCTCAGTTGATCAACGGTCAACGAACCCAAGCTAAGCAGACGCTGGCGTTGGCTCGACAACAATACCCGGACGAACCTGTATTGGTTCAGCTCGCGCAAGAATTGGGCATTCAGAATCGAACCGTGATCGCGGCGCGGGGCTCTTCTGAAATCGGTCAATCGATCGTCCGGTAAGTTTGCCAGATCGCAACTGGCCCCTTCACCTCGAGCCAACCAGATCGCATTTCTTCACTTCAACCTACGGCGTGCAGCAATCGCAATCGGCACTTTCGACACAATCGTTACGGGTTACGTGGAACGGGTGCGACCAAGGAATCGATGAGATGATTTTTTCGACCAACGCGGTGAAAGTTGGCGAGGCGAGCCAGATTTTTCGATCTCAGGTAAATAGCGACCTATTCTTTCAAAACTGGCATTTTGTCGATCGCCAGCACTCGAACTCGAACGATTCTTTTGAAAGCTCGCAAGCTTATCTTTCTCGAACCCCTGATCCTCCAATGACCGTTCAAAACCAGACCTTTGGCACCAGCGCCAATTCCAACTTCCTTGACCGTCGCGATCCAGATGCAGCCAACGATGCCCCAGGACTGGAGCGTCGCCAGTTTTCCGACAGTCATTCGAATCTTTCTGACGACGCAGCGGAACTAGGTCAAGCGATTGATCAGTACAAGCTGATGAACCGTCGCCGCTACATTTCTTACGAAGAAATGCTGAGCGTTGTGAAATCGTTGGGCTACTCAAAATCGTAACCGAGCGGTTTACCTTTGGGCCGCCAAGGCTTGAGGTCTCGTTTGAGTGATCCAGTCGGCGTTGAGTTCGATCGATCGCCGAGCTATCGTTTCAACGAACCGAGCCGTCCTTCAAGGAGCGGATCGGTCAATTGATCGATCGAAAGCAATCCCACCGGCCTGCTGTCAGATCCAACCACCAAAGCGAGTGTCTGGCGGTTGGACTGCATCTGCATGATCGCCTCGCCGAATAATTCGCTTCCCGGAATCGTCATCAGCGGCGTCAATTTTCGTGCGGTGATCTTCCGTTTTGAGTCGACGACCAGTTCGATCGTTCGCACGTAGCCGATCAAATTGCTTTTTGTTTTCTCGAAGACCGGAAGGTCAGGCATTTTTTTGGACTTGGCCAGCTTCAATGCATTTTCGCGTGAGGTACCAACCTTGATCGCCGTCGCGCGAGCCAGCGGCGTGCAGACATCCTTCACGGGTTTTGACGCCACCACGAAAAAGTTCTGGCTCAGTTCGCGTTGAGTCGGATGCAGGATCCCGGCTTCCATCCCCTCGTCGATCGCCTCGACCAGATCCCGTCGAGCCAGCACGGATCGAACTCGTTGGGGCGATGCTCCGACAATTTTCTCCAGCAGCAAATTCAACCCCCACAGCAGGACCGCCACTGGAAATACGAGCACCGTGAAGAACAGCACCAGCGGCGATGCCAATCGCAGCATCAAATTCGGAGCGTGATAAAAAAGGTTCTTCGGCAGCAGTTCACCATAGATAAACAGAACCGGCGCGAGCATGACCGGCGCGAGCATTTCGGCAGCCTGCGATTGCGTGAACGCTTGGGTCAACAACACGATCGCCAAGGAAGTCACGTAGTTCGCAACGTTGTTTCCAATCAACATGGTCGCGACAAACAACGATGGTTGGTTGATCAGTTTCAGCAAATAACCTGCTATCCGATCACCGTCCAGCGCTTCCATCACCAAGCGGACACGACTGGCGCGATAAAATCCGGTTTCGCTACCGCTGAAACTGGCGCTAAGGAAGACGCCGACCAACAATAGCATCAGCGCGATGGCTGTCATCATCGGCGATCCTCCGAAGTTCGGCGTTCGATCAATGTTACCTCGACCAACAATTCGCCTCGCTGAGGAACGTCGATCACAGTCAGCATCAGTTGCCCCCACTCACAGGCATCGCCTCGGCGAGCCAGCCGCTGCAATTTCTCTTGTATGACTCCTCGCACGGTGACGCTGTCGGTTTCAGGAAGCTCTGTATTGATCCGCCGCGACAATTGACGCAGGCTCATGATGCCCGCGACTTGCCATCGATTGGGCTCTAATTCCTTGATCGGCGGCAGGTCAAGCAATCGATGAGTACGACTGGGCGAGTAAACGAAAACCGTTTCCAAAATGTCTTCGATCGTGAGGATTCCGATCGTGTCTCCGTGTTCATTGACCACGGCGGTGACTTCGCGATCACGGTGAGTCATCTTTTCCAATGCGTCGGCAACCGTCGCGCACCACGGCAGATAAAGCACCGATTTGGCCAGCCGTTCAAGCTGCTCGGCCGGAAGCTCGTACTGGTTATCCAGCCGAATCGCTTTTTCGATATTTTCGCT
>CALFWL010000165.1 GCA_937928215.1 uncultured Pirellulaceae bacterium
GGATCGCGACCGAGTACTTCAGGCCCGTCTGTTTGATTTTCGAGATTGCGTTCATATCAATGTGCCGCGACCTTGGCACTTCGCCGCGAACCTCCTTGGCTTGATCGTTTGTCTCAAGTTACAATTATGGTTTGAGGAAAACGAGGGGCAGTAGCTCAGTTGGTTAGAGCAGGGGACTCATAATCCCTTTGTCGCGGGTTCAAGTCCTGCCTGCCCTATTTTCTTTCTTCGGAAAAAATCGATCAGAATTCCGTAATCGTGTGTCACTCGACTCGTGAATCTTCCAGCAGCGTTTCCAGTTGTTCACGCAGGTTGGCGATGGCGGCGGGTTTCATGCTGGTAGGCGAGTTCTGTTCGCCAATGCTGCGAAATCGATCAGGAATGTAAAACTGGTCGACTTCACTTTCCAGTGCCGCCAGCCAAGCCGGCAGGTCGACTCCAACGCCAGTGGTCGAACGCAGAAACGCCTGGGCTTCCTGAGAAAGTTTTTCGAATGCCCGTTGGGATTCTCGCTGGGTCGGATCGGTCATGGCCGGAATGACTTGAGCACGAAGGCGATCGATCTGTAGTTGATGCACGAACCGACCTTCGACTCGACGCCCTACCGAAGCCATCTGCATCGAGTATTTTTTGCGAAGGTTTTCGTACGACGCCTGAAACTTGTCGGCCTCGCCGCTGACTCGTTCCAATAACGATTGCCGCCACATTCTGGCCACATTATTTTTCTGTTCGCGAACGAGAATACGATGAGCCCATGTTACGGGCTTCAGTTTCCAAGAAACTCGATCGTAACGAGCTCGAATCCGCAGGAAATCCAGCAACATGTAGAGCGACCCACCGTGATCCGACTGAGTGGTCGTCGTGTTGTAGTCTCGGTATTCGTTATAGTTTTCGATGACCGCTTCTAGGATCAACGTGAGGTAATACGTTGCTTTCTTGAGCGTAATCCTAGACCCGATGTCCTCGAACAGTCGCGTGTCAAGTTCTTCTGGTGGTTCCAGACGGACCTGTTCCAGCCATTGTTCAACACCGTGGTGAAGGATTCCTCGGACGTTGCTCGCGTGCAAGAACTGCTGTGTGAACAGACCGGTTCCATACTCTTGGACGAAAGCGACCAGATTTTCCCACGGTCCTTTCTCGCGAGGGTCAAACACTTTTTCTAGCACGCTCAGGCGAAGCGTCTCACCATGAGCCAACCAGTGAACCAAGGTCGATTCGGTCAGCAGTTGCACGCAATCGAATAGTTGTGTTTCCTCCTGAACCAACGCGTTGCTCAGGTCTTCCGGATCCGCATCCAGCAAATCGTCACGCAACTGTTCGCTGGACCGAATCAAGGCGTGGACCATCGACGTGTATCCGACCTTGAACAGTTCGTCGAACTCGGTGACGGCTCCCTGCCCGATCGGATTGTTGCGTTCCATCGCCAGCGCGGTCTTCAGCAGATCGCAAGTTTCGGCAAGTAGTCCGAGCGCCGGCATTCGATGCAGCAAATCCAACAGATGAGTCTGCAACGTGCGAGCGCAGACAATACTGCCCGGATCGCCATTGCGAGTCAACGGAACATAAAGCAGGGGATAGCGATGAAGGCACTGCAGAAAACCGTCAAAGTGCTGTTGCACCAGTTTTGGATTCTCCAGCAGAACCGCGGAGAAAACACTGATCAACTGCGAGTTGTCCGATTGGTACTCGTCGTTTTTCCCTGCTGGCATCGTCCCATCAACGGCGTCGGCCTGGTCGTTGAGCGGTTGTTGATCCAGCAGATAACCGATCGCTCGGATGACCGATCCCAGCAATCGGATAGCGCTTTGAGTTTCGATGCTGCTGTGAATGGCTTGTTCAAGCAGTGCTTCCTTGTGAGCCCGATGCTGGTCGTAACGCATCATGGCTTCCTGATTTGACCCAGTGGTCGGAACCGCGTAACGGTCAATCGATTCGATCAGAGCCGTCAATTGGTCGCGGTGTCTGACTGCTTGAGCAAGCCAAGAATGCACGATCTCGCGGCGACTACGTAGGCTTTTTTCGATGACGGGATTCAGATCCTCCGATCGAATCACCGGCAGCGGGACCGTAGAACTGACTCGCCAGAAGCTGGCAACCGTTTCCTGAAACTCAAGCCGATCGAGAACCCGTTCGACTTCAGCTTCCAGTGCGACATCCGTTTCGTCATCGCCTTCGCCAAAGATATCACCGTCGACTCCGTCATCGGTCGAATCCGTGTAGGTCACATCGTCGTAGGCGGCTTGGTACAACGCTCCATCCTCGTCACCGTCCGACAAGGCGTCATCGGAGTCGTCCAACGCTCCATCGATATCGAGCGACGGATCGTTGTCTGAATCTCCGTGACGACCTTCGGCGGTCAAAAGGCGAAACTCGGGCACGTCCCAGTAGTCGCCCGCGTTGGCTTCGATGTAATCGTAGAATTTTCGGATACGGTTCCAGATTGCTTCGGGGTTCAAATCTGGATCGATACTCGAATCGCTATCGGAAGACGAGTGTGAATCATTCTGTGGAGCGAAAGCAGACAGCAGTGATTGCTTCTGAACGCTGATCCATTGATCGACCAGCTGATGGAACGAGCTATCGCTCATTTGCAGCGGAACTCTGTCAGCCTGACTGACCCAGTGGACCAGCAGAGCGCTGGAGGTTTTGTCGTCGCCGCGTTGCATCAGGGCTGAAATGACTAAAGAGTACGCTTTGGGCGAATCGAACAGTTCAGCATGTTGGGACCAGAACGAAATGTCACCCGTTTCTGCCCCGCCCTTGTGCCACAAATTCAACGCTTCGGACACCAACTGAGCCGCTTCAAAAATTTCTTGAGGGTCGACGGCACCAACGGACGTGACTTCGTGGGCCGCAAATTGACGCCACCATTCAACCAGCTGTAGAAAGTCCCTGCGAATCGATTGGTACAGTTTCTCCTCATCGCGAGCAGCAGCCTCGGACAGCAACTCGGAGCACACGGCAAAAATGCGTTCCATCAAATCGACCAGTTCGAATACGCGATGGTCTCGTACCGTGTTCTCTAATGCGGGAAAGAGACTGTAGTTCGCATCGAAGCCAAGGATGTTCCATGGATCGACAATCGCGCCGCAGTGGATGCCCCGCTTGAGTAAACCAACCACTTCGGGCACGTTTTGAACCGCGTTGTTCAGATCTCCTTCTCGCAATGAAAGATGGATGGAACCGAGCAGGCAATCGATTTGGCAGACCATTCGAACCGACGCCACCGAGACGGCATCCAGCTGCTTGATCGCGGCGTCGGGGTAGCCCATCCGAGCAAAGATGGACGCCAGCCGACAATTGACTAACTGGCAGGCTCGACGTTGCGAAAGACAGGCGTTTAGATCTTGCCGCGCGGCCCCGAAGGGCTGTTGTCGGCTTTTCAATTCGACTTGCAAGCGACGGCGATGGTTCTGTGGCAGTTTTTGCAGCAAGTCCGTATAAAACCGGTCGCGATAGCCTGCGATGATCGGAAGCAAGGTCGATAACGATGTATTGGAGTCAAACGCACCGGGGCCACGTCCTGAAACTCCTGCTGCCATCAGGATCGTGCCCGCCAGCACGGCACCGGCTTCGGACAAGGCTTCTTCGCGGTCGATTGGACGGTCCGGGTCGTTGGTCACTCGATGGACTCGATCCATCAAGCCTTCGAGTGTGACTTCGTGAATCACGAAACGATGGAAGTACCCTTCGTTGTCGACTGAATGTTCATCCCATTGCCCGAAATGGTAGTTGGGTCGCTTGTTTGCCGGATGATCGAAATCAAACGCGCGCGGATCGATCGCAAGTTCCTCAAGCCGACGTGGATCAAAGTGCGCCGCGTGCAGAATCAAGTCGTCGGTGTTCGACAGATAGTGAATCGCTCGCTGAGCAATCGCTTGGTAGCAACCACTGGCCAGTCCGGCATCACGAATATAAATGGGAATGGGCCGAATCCACTCCTGTGCGTACGGTTCGACTTTGCGAGTCTCCAGCGTCGCGATCGGACGGTGCCCGATGTAGTCATTGAATTTTTCAAAAGCGGCATCCGCGATCTTCTGATGGTCGTTGGAATCAGATCCGTTGGCGACAATTTCGCGGAGTGTTGTTTCGATAGCCCGCCCGACGAAAAAAGAATTGAACAGAAAGTCGATTGATTGCCCAAAGATCAGATCGGCGTGTTGTTCGCGATAACGAGGCAGCAGGTATTCGAACACGATCGAAAGCGTAACGCTCGCCTGAGTGCAATCGCGAAACGCGTTGCTCGACCTTGAAAGCTCCTCCAGTCGATTGATCAATAATCGGTGGACGCGTGAAGCGACGTGTGAGTCACGCGGAAGAAACGCACAAGGCTTCTCGTTTTCTACTTCCGTTTTCGTGTCCGCTGATTCGGCGGGGTGATCAGGCTCAGTGGCTTCAGCATCGTCACCGTCCAGTGTTTCATGCTTGGAAAGCTCAGCGGCAAACAGTTCGTCGAGTGCTTGGAATGTCGACGGATCGTGTTTCCCGTCAGAAAAATTGATGTACCCCAGAACTTGATCGGCGCAAGCATCAGTCGCGTGTTCGTTGGATGACTGAGGCATAGAGGACGAATCCGTCAGAAACAGGAAAATTGGGTACGTTTACCAACCCAAACACGGCTCCCACCCGTGCGGGATCCGAATCGGAGCATTGAATCGTTGAATCCGCAGCTATTATCCTAAAAATCGATCGATTGAAGGTCTATAGCGGGTGCAATGTCCAGACAGCCCATTTGAACGTGTAGCTTCAGTGGGCGGTTGGCCGATTTCCCAGTCTAGCCCGATTCATTGACTTTCGAGCATTTTATCTGGCGACGTTTTGGCTGGCCGCAAAGAAATCAGCTCGGTCAGCAAGGAAATTAAACTTACAAATAATCGAAAACGAAATTGCTGACGTTCGCTTGACGAGATCATAGCAGGATTCGATGTTAAACTGGAGTGGCTCGACTGCCGCTTCGGAAACCCGAGATAGGATTTGCGAATAAACGAGCAACCGGATGAAAACGACTCACAGCCGATCTTAATCGAACGAAGTGAAATTGAATCCGGTAGCTACTGTTCGGCAAGTCGTCATGTTTTCGTTCCTGTTCTGTTCCGGTTGTCCACTACAACTGGCGTTAAATTCCGACTCACAGGCCCGCTCGTTGGAGTGAATTCCAGATGTCATATCGAAATCCAATTTTGTGCTGCTGCAACACCCTCGCCTGCGTGCTTCTGTTCGGTGTGATCTGCATCCCGGCTGACGCGGTGGCTCAGCGAGAAGGCATCCTGACCTCGGATGCTTTGATTCATCAAGCCGGGTTGATGGTCGAGTGGTCCTCACAAGCGCCGGTCGGAGTCAGCAATCAGCTGGTCGACTGGGAGTTGTTGATCGACGAAAACCAAGCGACCACTACGGTCGAGGTTCGCGCTGGTGCCCGTCGCGAAGTGATTTCGCAATTTGATCGCAATCCACGTGGCGAGATCATGGGCGTCGAAGGCGCCGAGAGCGCGGCTCAGGATCGTCGCGAGTACCTGTTGGCGGAATTTGCGGCCAGAGGAATAAAAGACGCTGAAGTAAAAGTTGAAAAGTTTCAACAACCCAAAGCTACCTTGTTTCTGATGACCGACAGCGGAGACGTCACGGCGGTCGACGCCAACACAGGAAAGACGCTGTGGCTTAGTCGTGTTGGCGCCGGGACATCACGGGGAATTGGCTTGGGCGTGAATGCCAATCATGTCGCGGTCGTGCGAGGGTCCATGGTGCATTGCCTTGAAACTTCAACCGGGAAAGAACTGTGGTCGAAAAGGTGCGGTTATTCGGTTGGCTCGTCGCCCGCAGTCACCAACGAACATATTTTGGTTCCCTTGACCGACGGAAGATTGGAGTTGTTTTCGATTGCTTCCCAAGGCCTTGGCTCTCATGCACTGATGGGCTTGGGTGAAGGAACGGCTCAACCTTTGGTGGCGGCTCACAGCGTTGCATGGCCAACTTCGCGGGGTGAGCTGAATGTGATGATCAAAAGCAAAAACGTTCACGCAATCGGTTTTCGACTACGAACGGATGACGCGATCGTGTCTCCGGCAACGACCGACGGGGAAAACCTTTACGTCGGTTCGTTGGATGGATTCCTGTACGCCATCAACGAAATCCGTGGGGCGACCCGTTGGGCGATCTCATTGGGTGTTGGCATTTCCGAATCACCCGTTCCCTTGGGTGATTTCGTGTACGCGATTTCCGACGACCATAAACTGTACAAAGTGGTTGCCCAAACGGGTGAACTGGCCGCAGGCTGGGAAACGCCGCTGGAAAAAATCGATCGATACGTCGGAGCCAGTGAAAAAAACCTGTACCTGTTAGACACGGTCGGGAATCTGGTCGTCGTCGATCGAGTGTCGAAGTCGATCTCGAATCGCGTTGCCGTTGGACGGATTGACCTATTGCTGAACAATTATCAAAACGATCGGCTTTACGTGGCCAGCAAGTCGGGCGTGCTACAGTGCCTTCGCGAGATCAGGAGCGAGCGACCGTATTACCACGGCGACGAACCTGTCAAAAAAATGATGGATGACATGAGCCAAGGATCCGGTACCAAAGGATCGGGTACCAAAGGCTCCAGTACGAAGGGATCGAGTACCAAAGGATCCGGTACGAAGGGATCCGGTACGAAGGGATCCGACACCAAGGGTTCTGGAACTAAAAATCCCTTGGGTGACGAAAATCCATTTGGTGATTCTAGTGGAGAAAATCCGTTTGGTGGCTCCGGCACGAAAGGTTAAGACCGAGGCCTCGGTTCAAAAGCCAAGGTGGCGGTTCAATAGATGGTACCCGGCGATCTTTTTGATCAGCGAGTCGCCATCGTCTTCAAACAGGACGAAGTACCGCATGTAATCATGAAACAGCTCCGGATCGAATAAGCTGCGAACGACTTTCTCCAATTGGTATCCCAGCAGGGCTCGATCGTCTTCGTTCTGGCTCGTATTCCACGGCATGAACCGCGACCTGCCCGCCGTCAACGAACCGACTCGCACCGTAATCCCATCGCTGATGACCAGAGCTACGTTGTAGACCAGCAGATCGGACGTTTCGTCTTTGTAAGTTTGCTGTTGCGAGTAAGCCTTTCACACATCGACCGACTCATCCGCCGGGTTCTTCGGCGCGATGCCTGCCAGCGACAAAGCCTATGCGATGATGCGCATAGGCCGTGGCCTGAAAGGCCTCACCCAACTCTATTAATCAACATGAGCGAAGAATCAGACATCTTGCTGCGATTTGGCAAACGCGTACGCGAACTACGTAAAGAACGAGGATTCTCGCAAGAGAAATTCGCCGCTGAGTGTGGTTTAGACAGAACCTACTTTGGGGGAATCGAAAGAGGAGAGAGAAACGTAGCACTCAAGAACATCGAGATTATCGCAGTTGCCTTGGAGTTGAGCCTCTCCGAGTTAATGGAAGAGGTTTGACTAGCATGGCAACCAAGAAGCAATTGGCTGAGGCGATCTCGAAGCTAAACGGTGGACAACTCGATCTTCTTTTTGAGATGGCCACCTGCATGGGAAGTACCATCAAGGAAGTTGTGTCGAAAGACAGTGATATTTTGACCGAGGAGTTTCGTGCCAACTTCTCAAATCGTTTGCTGGTCCATCACGCGACTCACGAAGAGAAATTCAAGAAGAAGTCGTTTGAGTACGCATTTTGTGCCGCGTCTCGATCCGCAGGGCGGCAGGCAAGGATGACATCTGACCCGACGAATCCCGGTGCTGATGTCATTGTTGAAGGACGCAGTTTTTCGCTGAAGACTGAGGCGGCCGCCGGTATTTCTGAAAACAACATCACGATCTCCAAGTTGATGGAAGCTCGCTGGATTCGTGACTGTAAATCCAAGAAAGATTTCGCCAGCACACACTTGACCGCGTAGTTGGTCATCTAAAAAAATATGATCGCATCTTGACCTTACGCGCCTTCGGTGTCGAGGAGGCGCATGTTCGGTACGATCTTGTCGAGATACCCAAAGAGCTACTGCTTTCCATTAGCCAGCTGAAAGCAAAGGACTTTAGGAAGCGCACAGCAGCAGGTGGCAGCGGGGCGACAGTGAGCTTTGACGGGAGCGGAGCATTTCAACTTCGGCTCGATGGAAGCGTAGAGAAAGTAACGATTTCAGGGCTAAAGGTCTCAATGTGCGTATCGCATGGCTCATGGAAGATTCCGACTTTAGCCAGTCGCGAAAGCTAACCGTTGCTGCCCTGCCTTTCGTTCGATGTCTTCCTTTTTGAGATGTGTGCCGTTCAAAACAAGTGAGGACTGCCGTGGCTTGTTACCGGTTAGCATCCACTCACAAAGGCGGGCGATTTGAAACGAGATCAAAGGCGGAACAGCGTCGCCAACGTGACGATACATGTTCGCGAGGCTGCCTTCACCAAATCTAAAGTCTGAAGGAAAACCTTGCAAAGTAGCCATTTCCCGAACGGTACAAAGGCGGTTCTGCGTTGGGTGAGCGTAACGACCGTTTCCGATGTGAGCGCATTCCCGCTTGATGGTTGGCGCTGGCCGATCCCACCACATTCTTCCGTATACATCAGGATGTGACCCAAGCTTACCTTGTGCGATATACCTTTTCATTGCTGGAGTTAATAGCTCATCAGCATTTGGCAAGTTGCGAAGGTCTGCCCAAGACCCTCCATCGTGCGGAACAGCCCTTAGTCTGTCTTCGATCGGCTTGGTAAATCCGGGAGACGCATGAAACTTGTCCGACGGATTGCTTTCCCCCGCACCGATTGGCGCCATCGCCGCGATCGCACGTCTCACTGTCGTTGCATTGTCAGGAATGAAATGATTTTGCCAAATATCATCGAGAGTTCTGCAATGAAGAGGCTGACGAGTCGCGACGACAATCGCCCGTTCCCTTCGCTGAGGCAATCCAAACTCATTCAGGAAGTGACACTGCCCAGACACGTCATACCCTTGTGATTCAAGTTGTTCGCGCAGTAGAACGAAATGGTGGCGATGGTTCCCGCGAATCAATTCACGCGCGTTCTCCATCAAGAAAATGGATGGCTTGAACACCTCAACGAATTTTGCACTCTTTGCGACGAGAGAATTACGCGGGTCATCCTTTAAGTGGTTCTCCGACAAGGTTCTTGAAAAGCCTGTACAGGGAGAGCATGCGATCAAAACGGTTGGCTGAATCCGCCCGCAAATATCGAAAAGCTCGGTCGGCGATATTGCGCCCAAGTCCACTTCATGAGGCTTGATGCCGATATTGAGTTCGTAAGTTGCGTTGCAGTCCAGACTTCCAGTTCCGCTACTTGGCTTGCCAATTTGCGCATCGACAGCGTGGGTAAGGGAGAACTTTCTATGGGTGTGGAACCCGTAGCTCATTCCGCCTGCACCGGAAAAGAGATCAACAACACTCCATTGTTCTTTCTGCGTCACAGATCACCTCTGCCAAATGAGAAACTCGCGAGATGACTATAAGCATCTTTCATGGTTTCGTCAAACGCCGCATGGATACAGGCCGAAACGGTTTCTCAGGTGAAAACTTTCAACTGATCGCCGACGGCAGTCTTTCGGAATCGTGAAATTGAGTGGCTAACTCGCGGGCGAGCCACCCATCTTTTTGACGAACGGGACGCCGTCGTCTTCACCTGTTCGTCCGTAAAAGCTCGAAGGACTCGGGTCACGATGCCGC
>CALFWL010000166.1 GCA_937928215.1 uncultured Pirellulaceae bacterium
CCCGTGGCGGTGCGTTTCGGCTGGGACATCGAGGTGCCTATGAATTTGGTAAACGGAGACGGATTGCCTGCGTCACCGTTCCGGACGGACGATTTCCCCGTCACTTCGTCCAGTTCAGATTTTTAAACTGAAATAGAACGAAGGCGTTTCGGGCTGATTTAACGCTGAAAAATTGTCTGCCGGATATGCCCCAACTGCGGTGCAGGCACGGTAGCGAGTAGCCTGAAGTTTCGACGTGGGTTATGCTGTGTGGTAGGAAGAACCTATCCCATTACCTTCGCCGCTCAATTGCCCAAGTCGACTTTCTCAGCTTGAACTGAAGAGTCGAGGGACTTTTGCGACCGGTTCTGAGCTGAAGTCTCGAATCGAGCGAGAGCGTCGTCATTGGTATGTGAATGTGATCGCGTTGCCGTTGGTGTATGCGATCGCTTGAACAGGGAGCCACGCGGAACGTCAAAACGGAACGCGATCACGGCAGCACGTTGAAACCGAGCGTCTGATTCGCTTTAATACTTCTCCGCGAAAAATAATCGCTTCACAAATCTTGTCCATGACGAATGAACGCGGTCGAAGCCCGCTGCTGTTCTCAGACAAAACACACGGTAAAAATCATGAGCGTTGACCCTACGCCCGAAACGGACTCACCGGAAAACACGCCAGTCGCTTCCGCCTCGATAGAATCCGCTGCCACACCAGAGGCGGCTCAGGAATCCTCGCCGCCAACCGCCACGCCGTCCTCCGAAGCAGTTGCTATTGCAATTGCTGCTGCGGATGCTGACGCTGCGACCGAAGCCACGGGCGCCGACGTTTCCAAACGAGTCGCCATCGGCTCGCAGCGTGACGCCGCTGCAAGGCCATTGCAGCCAAAAGCCGTCAAAGCTGCGGTAACGAATCCGCTTGATCTGACCGGTGGCGAGAAACCTTTGCCGGTCGATGATGGTTTGGGCGATGTCCTTTCCGATGCCGGTTTAAGCGAAGACATTGACGCGGAAATCGAAGCGGCGTTGGGCGGGCTTTCGATGGACGCCGTCGTCGAAGGGGCAACGGCCTCTGTGGTTGAAATTGAACCGGGCACGCGGATGAAGGCTACCGTCACGAAAATTCACAAGGACGACGTGTTCGTCAAGCTGGACGGCCAGAGCGAAGGCATCGCCGCCTTTCATCAGTTCAAGGAAGAGCCCAGCGAAGGGTCCACCGTCGAAATCATTGTCCGTGGACGCAATCGCGAAGACGGACTCTACGAATTGTCAGTCCCCGGCGCGGCGGTTGGGGGCGCGGATTGGGATGAACTGAATGAAGGCGACATGGTCGACGTGATGGTTACCGGTTCCAACACTGGTGGATTGGAAGTCACCGTCGGCAGCCTTTCCGGGTTTGTGCCAGCCAGCCAGATCAGTCGTTTCCGAGTGAATGACTTCGAAGCGTATCACGACAAAAAAATGCCCTGCATCGTGGTCGAAATCAATCCCGCCAAGCGAAAGTTTGTGCTTAGCCACCGCGCCGTGCTGGAGCGGGAACAGGAAGAGAAAAAGAAAAAGCTTTTGGAAGAACTGGAAGTCGGTCAGATTCGCGAAGGAGTCGTGACCAAGCTGATGGACTTTGGTGCCTTCATCGATCTGGGCGGGATGGAAGGTCTGGCTCACATCAGCAAGCTTAGTTGGGCTCGCATCAAACATCCTTCCGAAGTCGTCAAAGAAGGCGACAAGGTAAAAGTCAAGGTCGAGAAATACGACACCGAAACTGGCAAGATGTCGCTCTCGTACCGCGACACCTTGGAAGATCCTTGGCAATCGCTCAATGACCAGTTCGCGGTTGACGACATCGTCAAAGGCACCGTGACACGTGTTGCCGACTTTGGTGCGTTTGTGAAAATTGCTCCCGCGATCGAGGGGCTCGTTCATATCTCGGAGCTTTCTTACAAACGCGTCGCTCGGGTCAGTTCGGTGTTGAACGAAGGCGATGAAATCGAGGTGAAGATTCTGACGATTGACACGGACGCTCAGAAGGTTTCTTTGTCACTCAAGGCCACTCAGGCTCCACCGAAACCAAAGGCTGGCGGTGGGAAACTGGAGGAGGCCGAGGAGCCTGCTCGCGAACTGGCAGTTCCGGCTTCCAGTACACCGCTCAAAGGAGGTCGTGATCGCGGCTCAGGCGGGGAAGGCATCGGCTTGAATCTATGATCCGTAGGTTAGGCGATGAGGTTTTGATGCCAAGCTTTGGAGGTGAGGTGCTTGCGATGAGGTCAGGTGACGTGAGGCTTGAGGATCTAGGGTTGCGGATGAGGAATTAGGTTTGAGGTGAGTGTTTAGGTTTGAGATGGTGTGAGAAATTAGGTTTGAGGTGAGAAATTAGGTTTGAGGTGAGGCAACTTTGCACGCTTCTGAATAGTTGCGAGGATTAGTCACGTCACTTGCTCCGACCTAGAGAGTTGAGTACTGAGTACTGGGTACCCCACACCCCGTACCCCGTACCCCGTACCCCGAAAACCGAAAACAAAAAAATGCTCTGGCAATCGGCCCGCGATCTACTCTTTCGACTGCCCGCCGAAACGGCGCACGAAACCTCAATGGCCGCGTTCGACAAACTGCTGTCGGTCGGCCCCGTCGCGTCGTCTTTTCGCAGTCGCTACAGCGTCAACGACGAACGATTGAAGCTCGAACGGTTCGGATTGAAGTTCTCGAATCCTGTTGGACTGGCGGCCGGATTCGACAAAAACGCTCGCTGGTTCAGCAAGCTGGCGTGCCTAGGGTTCAGCCACATCGAAATTGGAACCATCACCGGTCAGGCTCAGTCGGGCAACCCCAAGCCTCGTTTGTTTCGTCTGCCAACCGATAAAGCCATCATCAACCGCATGGGCTTCAACAACGAAGGCAGCGATGCCATCGCGCGGAGGCTATCGAAATCGGTCCGTGACAGTGCGCGAGATGTTCTGGGCGTGAACATCGGAAAGACCAAAGTTGTTCCGGTCGGAGAAGCGACGGCCGACTACCTGTTCAGCTTCGAACGACTGTTCACCTACGCCGATTATTTTACTGTGAACGTCAGCTCCCCCAACACGCCGGGGCTTCGGACATTGCAAAACCGCGAGCCCTTGATCGAATTGCTGGGCCGAGTGTTAGAGCTGAACGAGCAGTTGGCAGCCGAGCACGAAATCCAGCAGAAACCCGTATTGCTAAAAATCGCCCCCGACCTGACGGACGAACAACTCGAAGACATCGTCTTGATCGCTCGCGAAACCGGCATCGCAGGCTTGATCGCCACCAACACGACACTTTCTCGCAAGGGGTTGCAAACGCCTCAGGCTCAAGTCGACGACATGGGTGACGGTGGCTTGTCCGGTGCGCCGCTGACTGATCGAAGCCGAGACGTCGTCACGTTTTTGTACCAACGATTGGGTAACGACGTTCCGATCATCGGAGTCGGCGGAATCATGAACGGAGAAGACGCCTGGCGGATGATTTGTTCCGGCGCGTCGCTGGTTCAGATGTACACGGGTTTCATCTACGGAGGACCGGGCATTGTTCGCGACATCAACCGTTATCTGCTTGCTCGACTTGATGACCATGGCTACAAATCGTTCGACCAGGCCGTTGGATCTGCGGTCGTTTGATTCGCGTGTGCGTCAGATTCGTATTTGATGCTACAATGCCGACATGTTTTTTTTGCTTGAACTCACGCGTGAACTGGTTTCGAATGGCGTCCGATACGCAATCGTTGGAGGCCATGCCGTTGCGCTGCATGGAGCAGTGAGAGGAACTGTGGATGTCGACATGATTATTCCATATGAACAAGCACAGTATTCATTGGCATCAGAAACGCTCACCGGGCTAGGGCTGCGACCGCGTCTGCCGATCGATCCCATAACCGCCTATGCTGATCGGGATGATTTGATCCAAAATAGGAACATGCTCGCTTGGTCGTTCTTGAATCCAGACGATCCGCTGCAAGTTGTTGACATCCTGATCACCCACGACCTGAACGAAATGGAAACGGTAGACATTTTCGTCGGTTCAAATGAATCGCTCGCTGTTGTGGGCCTCGCAGACTTGATTAAAATGAAACGCGCCTCCGGTCGTCCGCAGGATCTTGCGGACGTTGAAGCCCTAGAGAAGCTGAAATGAAACCCGACCAACGCGCGCGAGCAGTTCAGTATTTTTCCAACGAGTACCTCGAGTACTGTAAAACGCTGACTCCTGTTCAGATTCTCAATTTTATCGACCAGTTTCAACGGCTCCATCTGGCTCGCGAACTGAATGCTGACCGTAATTCGTCGAAACCATCCGACAAACGACATGTTAAAGACTTGAGAATGGATGAAGCACCGCATGAAAATGAGTTCCTGCGGCTTTTACGCGATTGATCCGAAATCAAATCCGGTAGTTATTGTTGGCAAGCGCCAAACGAATCCTCAAAACGAATTCCATCGACCATTCTAAATTTTCCGAAAGCTATCGTCATGCCATTCTCATCCGCGATCAAGAAAACCTGCGGTATCGCAACCGTCATCATGGTTTGGGCCATCGCAGGCGTTTCCGCAGATGCTCAGCACGCGCCGCCCCAGTCCGATTCAACGCAAACAAAGTATGCCTCGACCGATGCCGGCTTCCGGCCGATGTTCAACGATGACACTTTCGAGGGCTGGGTTCGACTGGGCGGAAAAGCCAAGTACGAGATCAACGACGGTATCGTGACCGGAACTTGCGTCGCAGGCGAGCCAAATTCGTTCATGGCAACCGGCATGGATTACAGCAATTTCGAACTGGAGCTGGAATTCAAAGTCCATCCAAAAATGAACTCGGGTGTTCAGATTCGCAGCCAATGCTTTGCCAACAAGACATCCTTCAAACCGGCAGATGGTAAGGTCAAACACATTCCTGCCGGACGAGTGCATGGCTACCAGGTCGAAATCGATCCTTCAGACCGTCGTTGGTCGGGCGGCATTTACGACGAAGCTCGCCGCGCGTGGATCAATAACCTAGAGAACAACGACGCGGCTCGTGAGGCGTTCGTCCCGGACGACTGGAACCACTACCGCATCAAGTGCGATGGCGACCACATTCAAACGTGGATCAACGGGGTCGCCGCTGCCGACTTGATAGACGACGCGACTGCCGCTGGCTTCATCGCGTTGCAGGTTCATGGTGCGTTCAGAAAGAAAGAGATGATCGGCACCACCGTCCAATGGCGCAACATCCGTATCAAACTGCTTGACTGAGCCGATTCGGCGCCAGCAAGTTGTATCCAAACGCACAATGGCTGGAATGTAGATGGAACGGTTGCTTGACATTGCCGATCCGGCAAAGCGGTATCCCAAGCAGCGGTTCATTGTCCCTGCGTGCCCAAACAACCGTTAATTTGCTCGCGAGTTGACTCGAAAAGGACCATGCGTACGTCAGGAAACGCTGGCTTTACTAACTTATGAGGGATATATTTGATCTCAAGCAACACCCATCTGCGGCGTCACGCTCCATGGTGTTGCCAATGTACCATCCAAATGCCACTTGTGGCTTTCCTTTCATTTCTCCTCGCGACCATTGAGCGGTGAATTTATGCCCCGTCCCCAACGTCAACTTCGCAAACGCCTCATCCCAAGCCACTTGGACTTTTCACGATTGGAGGACCGTCAGTTGCTTGCCGCCAACTTGAGCAGCGGGCTACAGGTACCCAACGATCTGCCTGCGGAAACGAATCTCGTTACCAACGGCGACTTTGAAACGTTCGACCAAGGCTCGGCACCGAGCGTTACCAACGGCTTTGCCACCGGCAGGTTTTTGCCGGGCGGTCAAGTGACAGGCTGGGGAGTGACCGATGGAGACAACGACGGCAACTCGCGGATCAATCTGGTCAGCTTCGCCAACGACCGTGCCACCGTGCTGGATCTCGATTCGATCCCGGATCAGGACGACCGCGTCTTCCAGGACATCACGACCCAGGCTGGGCAGCAATACTTGTTGGCGTTCGATTTTCGAAACTCACCTTTGTTGAATGGCAGCACCGATAATTCGACCAACGATTTCGAAGTCTATTGGAACGGAAATCTGGTGGCCTCGATGACCGGCGGAAACTTATGGCAGACGGCCTCGTTCACGGTCATTGGATCCTCGGACGATCCCGACAATGATGTTGCTGGTGAAGAAGTTACGTCGCGGCTTGAGTTTCGTGACATGCGTGACGGAAACCGAGGAGGTGACGGTCGAGGCGCGCTGATCGATTGCGTTCGATTGACGGCAGTTTCCGCTGTCTCGATCGTCAACGGCGGCTTTGAAGATGTCGGGGCTGAACCCGGTCCTGACTTTTCGCCAGACGATGTCGAGGGCTGGTCGGTATTCAACTTCTCCGATGACGCTCAGCCGCGTGTGATTCGAGTCAACGCGTTCCAGTCCGGTGAAACTGCGATCGAGGGCGACAACTATCTGGCGCTTAATTCCGATAGCAGCCTGACCGACCAAGTGTTTCAGGATATTGCGACGACGCCAGATCGAACCTACTTCGTGACGTTCGATTATCGAACAGACCCCGCAAGTTCCGCCGATCCAGATCAATTGCGAGTCCGTTGGAATAACGCTTGGGCGGCCACGTTCGTCGGCTCAAGCGACTGGCAATCGGTCGGAATTCTGCTGGACGCTGATTCTGACACGACTCGATTGAACTTTCGTGAAGCGGGGGGCGACACTGGGGACGGGGCCGGAGTCCATATCGACAACGTGCAGATTTTCTTGATTGATCAAGTGGTAAACGACCTTGCGATCGATCTCAATGGAACGGCCGACGGAACTGCGATCTCGCAAAACTTCATCGAGGGTTCGGATCCACTTCCCGTCGCGCCCAGCTTGTTAATCAGCCACGATTCGGGGACTCAATTATCTTCCGCCTTGATTTCGTTGCAGGGCGAACCGGCCGAATCAACTGAGTCCCTAGCGCTCGACTCGGCCGCCGTGCAAGCGGCGGGATTGACGGCTCAATACAATGTGTCATCCGGGGTGTTGACGCTTGAGGGTGATGCGACGGTCGCACAGTATCAAACTGTGCTGCGAACATTGACCTATCAGAACACCTCAGAAGCTTTCGGTTTGTCGTCGCGAGAAATTGGATTTCAAGCCACCGACGATGCCATTCAGATCGGGGGCACAACCAGCGGTCAAGCAGTAGCTGTGGTGACGCTGACCAGCGAAAATGATGCACCCCAACTGACCGCGATCGAAGATCAAACGGTTGGGTTTGGCCGGACGTTACAGTTGCAAACCGATGCGAGTGACGTTGACGGCGAGTCCCTGACTTACTCCGTGTCGGTTGCTGGTCTGGCCGCGACGGAGGTGCAGCCGACGATCTCAAGTGATGGTGAATTTTCATGGATTCCATCCGAAGCAGGGACTTTTGAAGTCACCGTGACGACATTTGATGCCGCGAACGCTCAAGCCAGCCAGACGTTTGATGTCACGGTTGGTGCCTTCGTTCCATTCGAAGGAACCGGCGCGCTGTCGAACATTCCAGGGCTGCAAAAGCAGGCGATCTACACGGCTGCTCCCCCGCAAAACATTAACACCGCGAACAGGTACGATGCCGTGTTCGACACCGATGTGGGAGAAATTCGCATTCGCCTGCTGGATGACGAGTCACCAACGTTTGTGAACAACTTTGTGAATCTTGCTCGTGACGGATTCTACGACGGTCTGGTTTTCCATCGAGTCATCGACGGATTTGTGGCTCAGGGCGGTGACCCTCAAGGAACCAGCACCAGCACAGTTCCGGGTGAAGGGGCTGGCCAAGGTGGACCCGGGTATCAGATTCCAGATGAAGACAACTCGGTTGAGTTTGATTCGCGAGGGCAACTTTCCTATGCGAACAGCGGCGTGAACACCACAGGAAGTCAGTTCTTCATTACGTTCTCGGCGACCAATTTACCCAACTCGCCAACTCCACAAGGACAAAACTTTACGGTGTTTGGCAACGTGACATCCGGTGACGCCGTACTGGACCAGATCGAACGAACATTCACTTCATCTGGATTTGGCGACACGCCAATCCCAGACGCCGTCCCAACCGTGATCAACTCGGTCACGATCATCGAGACGCCCGGCAACGGTGACTCTTAGTTGGACAGTGCCACTTTGGGAACGAAATTCAACGGGGACGAAATACGGCGTTTTGCTCACCTGTCGTAGCGGCCTATGCCAGAAGATGGATTTCTGATGTCCTCACACTCTGGCGTGCGTAGCTACCTTAATGCTGGCTGGTTTCCACGCCCTAGGGAGCGTAGCTGCCGCAAGATGCCGCTGTCCCATTAGGACCGAACGGTTTGTTATAGTCGTCTTTCTTCAAGATTGGGCGATCGCTCGCAAGGTCGTTCGGAACAGAACCACATCTGCCGAACGGATCAACGTCGATGCTGCTCTGGCGGCCATCTTGCTTGATGGCATCGGTTACCAATGGGTTGACTCATTTCGAGTCACTTTCCGCGTCAACGTTCGCTCGTGGTCTTAAAGTGGGAAAGTGGGTGGAGAAAGTGGGTAGAGAAGATTGGCCGAAGGTCACCCCTCAAGCACACGACTCGTTTTGAGTACAATATTTGCGAAAGATCCATATGCAGCACGCAGATTCCTGCGTGCAACAGAAAACGAATCACCACCCATGAAGTTTTGATGAACGATAAAACATTCCGCGATCGCGAGATTCTGGCCGCTGCTCATGAGAAAGGTGCTGGGGCGACGATGGGAGCCTTTTTGAGGCTTTCTGGTCCCGGTTGGTTGCAAAGCGCGATCACGTTGGGAGGTGGTTCGCTGGGGAGCGCGTTGTATCTGGGGATGATTGGCGGAACCGATTTACTGTGGGTTCAATTGGTGGCCATCATCGCGGGTGTCGTGATGTTGTCGGCGATCAGTTACGTCACGTTGTCGACCGGCAAGCGGCCGTTCCCTGCGATCAACCAGTACATCAATCCCGTTCTGGGAGTCGGTTGGATCACGGCCACGATTCTAGCGAACATGATTTTTATACTGCCTCAGTTCAGTCTCTGCTTTGATGCAATTGACAAAAATCTGGGTGGCAATTTCGCAGCGGACGACCGTTATGCTCAACCGCTCGTTTCCGCTGGGCTGCTTGCCTTGGCGCTGACGATTGTGATCATGAATTTCCGACCGGGCTGGGCATCCAAAACGTTTGACCTGATTCTGAAAGCGATGGTCGGTTTCGTCGTGCTGTGTTTCGTGTACGCTGTCGTCAAGCTGGCAGGGACGTTGGATTGGGCGGCCATTTTTTCAGGCTACATCCCGAATCCGTTTCAGTGGACGACCATTTCGAGCGACCTAACAAGCCATTTGTCCGAGCTGCCGGATGATTTGAAATCTTATTGGAACGATAAAATCACGGGTCGCCAGCAAGGCGTCTTGATCTCCAGCGCAGCCGCTGCGGTAGGAATCAACATGACCTTCCTGTTGCCTTACTCGATGTTGGCACGCGGTTGGGACCGCACGTTTCGGGGGCTTGCTCGCTGGGACTTGGTCACCGGGATGGCGATTCCATTTGTGCTGGTCACCTCCTGCATCGTGATTTCGTCAGCTCATGCGTTTCATGCCAAAGCGGATGCCGCAATCCTCAGCCGCAACGCCGACGAAGTTCGGACTAGCGATTTCTTTGAGAAAGTATCGGGCGAGATCGCTGGCCGCATGCAGTTGGACGACGACGCGGCTGCGGTCTTGGCAGAGATCGAGGCGATGCCGACCGACAGCGAAGATGATGTCGAACAGAAAGAGCAAGAACAGGCGAAAGCGGACGCTCGCACTACAGCGGTAGCGGATTTTCTGTCCACGATGCCCGAATCCGAACGAACCCTCGCCTTGGCATTGGTCAAGCCGGACTCCAAACAATTGGCCGCGTCATTGAAGCCTGCGCTGGGCGACAGATCCGATTTTATCTTCGGTTTGGGAGTGCTTGGGATGGGTTTTTCAACCATCATCATTTTGATGTTGATTAACGGTTACGCACTGGCGGAGATCGTTGGCAACTACGACAGTCTGACGGCTCGAGTCGTCGGGGCGGCCTCGGCAGGCATCATGGGTTTTTTCTGGTTCGTGATTGGGACGGGAGCATCGAAGACCTACCTCGTAGTGATTGCTGGAACGTTCGCCGTCATTTTGTTGCCGATCGCCTACTTCGCGTTCTTTCTGATGATGAACAATGATGACTTGATGGGCGAAGACAAACCCGTCGGTGGACGCCGGATCGCTTGGAACGTGGCGATGCTACTAGCGGTTTTGCTGGCGATCGCAGCTGCTTGCCTGTCGATTCAGGGAATGATCGCCTCGCCGCAGGGCGGATTGGTAATCGGCGGCGTCGTAACCTTCCTCCTGCTGATGTTGGTCGGTTTCGCTGCGACTAGTCACAATCGCTCGGTGGAATCGTAGGGACGGTTCTTTCGCTTTACGAAGCGAAACTGTGACAGTTGAGCCGATCATGTTGTGCTTAGCCAAGTCGGAACCGGACTTCCGTTACATCTTACCCCTGCTGTGAGGCTTGTTCGGGTGGAGCCAATCGTTTCCGTTCTGTCATCTGTTCAGAAACGTCATGCTGATCCCAGATTCCTGATTTGCAACTGTCGCAGCGACGAAACAAGCACGTATGGATTGGATCGGTTGTCCACGCAGCAACGTGTTGGACATCGATTTGACTTGGCTCTCCTCCTACGCCCCATCTTCGGAAAGGATTCCGGGAACGATGACAATTCGTACTTGCCTGTTGGCGACCATTGCGGTCACGGTACTCGCCACGACCAGTTTTGCAGATGGCCCCTTTGATAAATTTCTTCCTCGCGGTCGCCTGCTGAAGAAACTGCGCGACGAAGTGATGGGGTCGCCGGAGCCAAAGCAGCCGACGCCGGCCGCGAAGCCAAAGGGAGCGAGCCAGAAGGGTCCGACGCCAGCCGTCCGCCCGTCTAGCCAACAACGTCCCCAGACTTCCAGCGATCGAAGCTCGCAGCTGCAACGATCTCAGGCGAATCGCCAGAGCCAGCCCAAACGGCCGACGATGGTTAACAGCGGACCCGATGGGTTCGGAATGTCAGTGGTCATCGACAAGAAAGACAACATCATCGTGGCTCAAGTTGCCCCCAAAGGCAATGCAGCAGAGGCCGGGCTCCAGCGAGGTGACGTGGTCGTCGAAGCAGGCGGTGTTGAGCTGACTTCGATCGAAGAGTATCAGGAAATTGCCAAAATGTTGGGTGCAGGTGATCAACTGGACCTTAAAGTGACTCGACGAGGGCGCCCAAGCACCGTCACGATTCAGTATGGTCAGCCGCCATCGTTGGAGGATGTGGAAGTGGGCGACGTGAATGCTCAAGCTGGCAAACTAATGACGGGTTCGCAGGCCATTCAAACTGAAAGCGGTGTCAGCAGGGGATACCAGAACGACTTCTCGTTCGTGCCACCAGCCGATGACGACTCGCGTCCGGGAATGCGGTCGGTCGTCGAACGATCGACACCAGCTCGCCCGGCGTCGACCCGACAGCGAGCCATTGGGCAATTGAAATCGACCCGGCCCGCCACTCCACCCAAGCAATTACCACAAAACATGTCTCAGCAACAGCAGATTCAAATGTTGCAACAGCAGTTGGAACAACTTCGTCGTCAGCAAGGCATGACCGGCAGTGGATTGAGAAATCTACGAGGCGGTCGATGACTGGCCATTGCTGATCAACAATGTCTTACATATGAAATAGTTTCGTGCAGAATCTTGGCCTCGTTGCCAAGGAGTGCACTTTCAAAACACGGTCGACACCAAAACGTCGGCCGTGTTTTTCTGTTGGTTGCAACCTCCCAAGTACTTGCCAAACGATAACCTGTGGATTGGTAAGGCGGTTAGGCGGTGAAATACGTGGGTTTTGGGTACTCAAATTCGTTATTCATTTCGTGGCGAGTGCCAAGTGCTTTGTCACACCTGAATGTTCGGGTTTGATAAAATAAGTTGCTGTCGCCCAATAGGTTGCGTTTTCAGTCGGCTCGAATTTTTTGATAGTTACAAAGCACAAGGTATCCGCAGATTACAATGGTGACTATGTCTGAATCTGAATCCACCATCCGCAATGTCGCTCGTGTTCTGGAATGTGAAGCCGCTGCGATTCGAGACGCGGCCAATCGCGTCGGCAACGAAGTTGCGAGGGTGATCGATTTATTGGATTCCTGTCGCGGCCGCCTGGTACTGACCGGCATGGGCAAGGCGGGAGCAATCGCTCGCAAGGCCGCCGCAACGTTCTGCAGCACAGGCTCGCCGGCGGTTTTCCTGCACCCGGCAGAAGCAGTTCACGGTGATCTTGGCATCATCGGCGAAGGCGATGTCGTGATCGCGCTTTCAAATAGCGGTGAAACCCACGAGCTTCTCTCGTGGATCCCGTTTTTGCAAAGACAAGGGACATCGCTGATTGCTTTAACCGGAAACAAGTCCAGTACACTCGCCAGCCACAGCAAGGTCGTGATTGACACTCATGTCGACAACGAAGCTGATCCGCTGCAACTTGCTCCGACCAGCAGCACGACTGTGATGCTAGCGATGTGCGACGCGTTGGCAATCGCGTTGATGCAGCGGAGGGGATTTACCAAAGAGCAGTTTGCGATTTTTCACCCCGGTGGAAACATGGGCCGCAAACTGTTGCTGAAAGTGGTTGACTTGATGCGGACCGGGGATGCCGTTCCAAAGGTGGCAGAATCGGTTTCGTGCATGCGGGCCATCGAAGTCATCAGTCAAAAGAAAATCGGTTGCGTTTTCGTTGTCGACTCGCAGGACAAGCTGACCGGTATCGTGACCGATGGTGACGTGCGACGCGCTTTTGTATCGCTGTTCAAGGATGACAAGACGAACTTGCTGGAGTCGACCGTTGATCAAATGATGACCGCTTCGCCTCACTCGATTTCACAAGAGCTGCTGGCAGCCGAAGCGCTGCGAACAATGGAGGACCAGCAGATCACAGTCCTGCCGGTCTTGGACGGTACAAATCGAATAATCGGCGTACTGCATCTGCACGATCTGATCCGATCCGGGCTGGCTTGAGCCTTTCGCCGACCATAATAGAATCCGTGCCTTGTGGTGAGCACTCGCCAGCAAATCGATGACGGATTTAAGTACTGTAGTCCCATGTATTTTACGCCCTAATTGTATTGCAAATCCGCAGGTTATTGTTTTTCAAGCGCTAAGTGAGCGAGTGCTTTGTCGCACTTGAATGTGCTGGCTTGATGTCGACATAAGTTATTGCCGCCCAGCGGATTGCGTTATCGCTCAACCCAAACCTTTAATAGACACAAAGCACTAGGCACTCAGTGCTCCATCCAACTCGAAACACGAATGCAAAACGCGGAACCAAGACAACTTGAACCCGATGACCTTCACGAGGTCACGCATTACAGCAGCGAATCGGAAATTCGTGATCCGCTGAAGCTGCTGGCAGACATCGTGGGCGACGCGATGCGAGGCCGACAACTTGCGTGGCGACTCTTCCTGAGGAATATTCGCGGGATGTATCGGCAGACTTTGCTGGGGCTGTTCTGGGCATTCCTTCCGCCGATTGCCAACACCGCAATCTGGATTTTTCTACGGTCGCAAAACGTTTTCGATTCAGGCGACACGACCGTTCATCCAACGCTGTTCATTCTGACCGGCATGATTCTATGGCAAGCATTCGTCGATGCCTTTCAGATGCCACTGCAAGTCGTATCTTCCAACCGCAACATGATTTCCAAGCTGCACTTTCCGCGCGAGTCGTTATTGATGGTGGGAGTCGGGGAAGTCCTGTTCAATCTGGCGATTCGAATGCTGCTGTTGATTCCCGCGTTCGCGTATTTCCAGGTCGTGCCAGGGAGCCACGCGTTTGCGTTTCCGTTTGCAGCAGCAGGATTGATCTTGGTCGGTCTGTCGATGGGGCTGCTGATCATGCCGTTGGGTTCGCTTTATCAAGACGTCGGCCGCTTCATCACGATGGCGTTGCCATTCTGGATGATCATCACGCCCATCATTTACGCTCCCCTTAAACCGTGGCCCGCTTCGATGTTGAATTGGTTGAACCCTCCGGCTCCATTACTGATCCTGTCGCGTGACCTGCTGCTGGGATCGCCGCTGGAGCACCTTTGGCCGGGAGTCGCATTCGGAGTCGCAGCGCTGCTGTTGTTCATTCCCGCGCTGTTCGTCTACCGAATCTCGATGCCGGTGCTGATCGAAAGGATGTCGGCATGAGCCAATCCACAACCATTTTGGATGTCAATCAAGTCTGGAAGTCGTACTGCCGTCAGTTGAAACGATCGATGTGGTACGGCGTGAAGGATCTTGGGCGGCAGCTTTCGGGACGAGCCGGTGCGCGCGACCCGCAACACCTTCGTCCGGGAGAGTTTCATGCGATCCGTGACGCTCATTTTCAGATGCAACGCGGAGAGTGCGTCGCGATGATCGGGCCCAACGGAGCCGGCAAGAGCACCATGCTGAAAATGATCAACGGCCTGATCAAACCGGACAGCGGATCGATCACCATTCGCGGACGTATCGGCGCTTTGATCGAACTGGGAACGGGATTCAATCCGATTCTCTCCGGCCGCGAAAACATCTACATCAATGGCGCAGTGTTGGGCATGCAGAAATCCGAAGTCGATCGGCTGTTCGATCAGATTGTCGACTTCAGCGAACTGGAGCATGTCATTGACTCGCCTGTTAAAACGTACAGCACGGGAATGAAAGTGCGGCTTGGTTACTCGATCGCCGCGAACTTGCGACCGACCTTGCTGTTGATGGATGAAGTTCTGGCAGTCGGTGATGTCGGATTTCGAATGAAGTGTTTTGCTCACCTGAGAAAACTGGTTGACGAAGGCGTTTCCATTATCATCGTGACTCATGCCGTGGCCATGCTATCCCGAGTCGCCACGCGTTCGATCGTGTTCGGGCAAGGCCGCATTATCCACGACGGCGACTTGGAAACCGGAACCATCATCTACGAAGAAGAACTTTCCACCCGTGCGACGGCTCATCAGGCCGCCGCAACGGACAACGAAGCTTCCACCACCGTCGCACGGATCGAAAACGTCCAGACTTGTGATGAGAGCGGAGAATCGCAAGCTGAGTTCGAAACCGGTGAAACGATCGCGTTACGGATCGAGCTTGGGTGCGACCAACCGATCAGCCGGGCTCGACTGGTTGTCGCATTATGCTCGCCAGTTCATGGCGAACTGGGATCGGTATCGACTCCGCACCAGCAATTCGAATTTGCACTCGAGCCGCCAGGTCAGACCATCGTGTTGACGTTACCGCGGTTTCCACTAATGCTCGGCTCGTACCATTTCGATATTTCGCTTTATGGTCCGGAAACGACGGACTTTTACCATCGCAGCTGCGGTCGCGGTTCGTTTCGAATTGTCGGTCCGCCGCTGGATGCCAATGGCTATGGCCTGTTCGGTGCGTTAAAGTTGGAACATCATTGGAAGTCAGAACACTAACCCCAGTGCTCACGCGAACTTCGTACAGAGTGCCTGATTACAGATTACAGAGTACCAAACCCCAAACCCCGAAAACCAAACCTTAAATGCCTAACCTTCGAGCCTACATCCTGTGTCGTTTTGCTGATCAGTCGGCGATTTACACGCCGTGGCTGGATCGGTTGTCGCTGGATTATCAAGTTGTCGAAGATGAGCCTTCGAATTGGTCTATGCCCGACGACGCGGGCATCGTGATCACTCACATGCACTATCGCTGGGAAGAAATTTCGGCGCTGCGAAAGCTGAAGGAAACGAGTCGCGTGCCGGTGCTGATTCTGGCCGACGGCATTCTCGAATACCGAAACACGTGGGAGCACCCCGATATTCCCGATGGCTGCATTTTTCAGCCAATTTGCGGACACAAGCTGGCATGCATCGGAAGTGGGCAGGCGAGAGTTATTGAAACGTGGGGCAACCTTGGCTGTTGTGAGGTTGTTGGGATGCCTCGGATGGACAAATTGATGGCGTTGCCAGCACCGCCCGTCAAAACCGAGGGGCCTTTTCGATTGCTGGTCGCAACCGCGAATACGCCGGCGTTTACGGAACCGCAGCGTCAGACGATTGCTGAATCGTTGCGATTTCTGGTTGAGCGCTTCGATCGCAACCCGCAAGTGAACCAGCGACCGGTGGAAATTACGTGGCGCTTGACCGACGGACTGGCTGCTGAACTGGGACTGCCGGAGCTACCGCCAGAAGAACGACCGCCGCTGGCGGAAGTCATCGATCACTCAGACGCCGTGATCACTTCTCCGTCAACGTTGTATCTGGAAAGTATTTCTCGCGGCCGACCAACCGCCGTGCTGGATTACTGGAATTCTCCCACCTACATCGCACCCGCTTGGTCGATCGCCGCAAACGCTCATGTGAATCGAGTTCTCGCCCAATTGGCTGATCCTCCACCCCATCGCATGCTGTTTCAGCAGTCTGTCTTGCATGAACAGCTCGAATGCCAGTCCGATGCAACGCCTCGTTTGCTTCGATTGATCGACACGATGGTCGACGAGGGAATGGTGGCTCGGGCTGAGCGTCGTTCCATCGAGTTGCCTGCTCGGATTTTGCCCGAGACACGACGTGGCTTTCCTCGCATCCCCGAGAACTTTGATTTGGCGTCGCTGTATCCGGACAATCGGTCTTTTGATCAACGAGATGTCACCTCGATGCGGCTAGAACTGGCGGCTGCTGTCAAACGGCTCGACCAACTTCCCAGCGAGTTGGCCGAAAAAGAGACCTATATCAAACAGCTTCAAAATTGGCTGGCGGGATCAAAGGCACGAGAGGAAGCACTGATGACTCGGCTGAATGAGCTGCACGAACGGACATTGAGAATGCGAAAGCACTATGGAATCGGTCAGGCTGATTCTGCTGATGCGAGTGACCCTGCCAAAAGCGATGCAGCAGGCCCGGACGCACAAAACGACAGTCACGTGTCGGAGGAAGCATGATAGCCTACGAACCGGACAAGCCGCTGGTGCTGATCGACCAACCGCCGGGGAACTCCTCGTTTTTTCGTGACATGATGCTGCAACTGTTCGGCAAGAAATTTCTGGATCTGAGCGAACGTCTAGGAACACCGACCACACCTTGGGCCACCCGGTTCATTCGATGCCGACGTTGCCGATCTCAAATAGCAAGGCAGCGATTCGGGAGCATTTGCGGATCCGGTTCGAATGCGACTTTGCACTGCCGTGCCAGATCTACCGTTTCGCAAGAGATTTTGCTAACAACTTACAGACAAGTTTGGCTCGATTGAGGTAACTCGTTCCGGATCTTAAGCATGCAAGATGAAACTGAATCCAACAACTGATAGTTGGGTCAGTGCTGATATTTGGTCTGAACGTAGTTTTTCGAACCCGAAGCATTTCGACCACAACCTACCTGCCTGCCACCCAGCCATTCGACGGAGTCACTTTTGAAAATCGGATTCTATTCCTGCATGACTGGAATGCCTTGGGGCGGAAGCGAGATCCTGTGGCTCCGTACGGCAAAAATGTTTCGCCACGCAGGCCATGAAGTTTGCGCCAATTACAAATGGTGGCCCAGTCAGGCTCAGCCGTTAAGCGATTTGCAGGAACTTGGTGGAAACGTGTTTCTGCGAGATGCGCCGGTTGCCGGCTGGAAGCGAATGCTCGCTGGCAAGCAAGTCGACCAAGGGATCCGTTGGCTGAATGAGGAGAAGCCCGATGCCGTTCTGTTTACGCTCGGTTTTCATCCCGATCGGTTTGAGCTGGCAGACGAGTGCGTGCGGCTTGGGATTCCGTACGGGATCAACGTCCAGTGTGCCAGCGACACATTTTTTATCCACGGAAACGCGCTCGAAGACTACCGGCGTTGGTACCAAAATGCACAGCGAGTCTTCTTCGTGTCGGACGAAAACCAGCACAAGGTCGAAAACAACATCGCGTTGAAACTTACGAACGCGTGTGTGATTGCCAATCCCTTCAAGGTCCCGCACGATTCCAACCTCGAGTGGCCAGATGAAACGGACGGGCTCAGCCTTGCCGTCGTGGGGCGAATCCATTTTCAGTCCAAAGGTCAGGATCTGATCGTCGGAGTGATGAAGCAAAAGAAATGGAAACAACGAAACCTAAGGGTCTGTTTTTACGGCCAAGATCAAGGAAACGCTCGGCAGTTGAAAGAGCTGATCAAGCTGCACGGCCTGAAAGAGCAGATGACGTTCGGAGGTTACGTGCCCGATGTGCGACAGGTTTGGGAGCAGCATCACGGGTTGCTTCTTCCGTCTCGCTACGAAGGCGCTCCGCTGGTGGTCATTGAAGCAATGCTGTGCAATCGATTGGCCATCAGCACCGACATTGGTCGCAATCGCGAATTGATGGACGACAACTATTCGGGGTTCATCGCCGATGCGGCGACCGTGCCGTTGCTGGACGATGCGATGGAGCGAGCGTGGCAGCAGCGAGACCAGTGGCAGTCCATCGGAAAACTGGCAGGTCAGCACATTCGCGAACGTTATCCTGAAGATCCGATTGCCGAATTCATGAATCACCTTCAGTCGCTTGCGTCCTGACCGAATCATCCACGAATGACAAACCTCGAAATTGCCATCTGCACGTGGAACCGGGCCAATTCTCTTGCTCGGACGCTTCGCAGCATCAACGATGCGACACTCCCAAGCGGATGTAAAGTGAGCCTGATCGTCGTCGACAATGGCTCGACCGACCAGACGAGCCAAGTACTGCATCAGTTCGAGTCGAAAAAATTTCCACTTCAAGTCATTGTGGAACCGAATCAGGGGCTTTCGCTTTGTCGCAACCGAGCGATTGACGCCGCCGATGGTGATTTCCTGATCTGGACAGATGACGATGTGTCGGTGTCGCCCACTTGGCTGGTCAGTTATGCCTCGGCTTTCTCACGGCAGCGAGATGCGTCGTTCTGGGGCGGCCCGATCTTGCCGTTGCTGCCCGATGGTGCTCCTACTTGGGTAGTCGAAAACATGGAAACGCTCAGCGGTTGCTTCGCTCATCGGGAGCTGGGCGCAACAGCGTTCAAGTTCAGCACATCGCTACTTCCTTATGGAGCCAACTTCGCAGTCAGGACATCCGTTCAGAAAAAATTTCGCTTTGATACAACGTTGGGACGCAAGGGTGAGTCACTCGATGGCGGCGAAGAAACAGAAATGCTCTTCCGCCTGCTGACGGAAGGGTATTCAGGCTACTGGGTCCCGGAAGCGTCACTCGACCATCTGGTGGATTCTGCTCGGCTAACGGAACCTTGGATTCGAGAATATTATCAGAGTCAGGGCCGAGCGATGGTGCGATCCCAGAAACCTTGGACGCGACGGGTCTGGTGGTTAAAGCTGGCTGCTTGGTACCATAACCATCGGTACGCGAAATTGAAACACAACAACACTCCTTCGGCAGCGTGGTTGGCTCATCTGATCCGCGGCGCATTGGCGTCTGGGCAGGCAAGTGAATTGCAACAGGAACAGCCTCGATAATGTATATGGACGTGGCTCACTTACCGACGTGTTCTGGAGAGACGGTTTCTTGAACCTCAAACCATGGTTTCGAAAAGATCTCCGTCGCCGTTGGAACTTCTTGCTCTGCCGACGGTTGCATGGTTCACAAGGAGGCGACCATCAGCAGCGACCAAGTTCGTCTTTCGCATCTTTTCATAACCCCGCTACGCGAAGGCTGTTTTTTGGGGAATCGTCGACGCTTGCCTCGAAAATGGCAAATCAGAAATCAACACAAACGCGAGCAAAATCAACTTCTGCGAAAGTCGAACCAAGCACTCGCCAAGAAATAAATGACGGATTTAAGTACTCGCAGCCCAAGAGTTTCTCCGCCTAATCGTCTTACAGATCCACAGGTTATTGTTTCGCGAGTGCGAACGATTTCATATTCACTATTCAAACCCATAACCCATAACTGCGGAACAGACCAATGAAACCCATTTTCACCGTAACCCTATGCTCGGCATTTCTTCTTTCCTCAGTCGGATTTTGTCAGGAGGAGGGGTTCGTTCCTCTGTTCAATGGCAAGGACCTTACTGGCTGGTCTTCAGCTCGTAGCAAGGGCGAAGGTGACTGGGGGCCGTTTTCAGTGAACGAAAATGAAAAAGCAATTCATGTGTACGCCGACCAGGAACCAAACTCCAAACAGAGGAGTGACTGTCTTAACACCGAACAACAATTCAGTCGTTTTGTCTTGAAGCTCGAATACAAATGGCTTGAGAACCGATTCACGCCCCGGACGGATTACGATCGCGATGCAGGGCTATTGTTCCACGTCCATGGAGATTTGACGATGGTCTGGCCGCATTCCTTGGAAATGCAAATCGGCGAATCGCCGGGGGACAAGCCTTTCGCCAAAGGCAGCAAGGGACGTTTTCACACGGGAGACCTGTTTGTTCTTGGAAAGCACTTGAGAACTTCAACACCGATCGGCAATGACAAAATGTATTCCGTTGAGGGAAAGCGAAAAACCGGGGGAGCCACCCGGACTTCATTAGGAGTCGAAAAACCGAAAGGGAACTGGAACGAGATTGAACTTCACGTTCACGGAAATGAAAAGGCAACCTTCATGCTCAATGGGGATGTCGTCCTCGAGACTTTCGATTTTCATCTGAAGGAAAAGGATGAGTCTGGCAATCGAGTCACCCTCAGCAAAGGGCACATTGGATTACAAGCCGAATGGGCCGAATTGATGTACCGAAATATCCGCATCAAAGATCTTTCGCCAGCAGACACGGCCATTCGTGGTCGGTGAGTCAAAAACGCTCCACTCGGCGGTCACTAGCGGATCACAGTCGCCCTCGATTTGCTGCTGATCGTCGGGAGTTGAGGTTACCCCAGCGACATCAGGAATTCGGTCATTTCGCCCGCTGCGTGCGTGTTGCCTTGAGCGTTCGCTTGATCGATTCCGGATTTGAGAAGCTCTTTCGCTTCGTCGTCTCGTTCCAGTCGAGCCAATTGTTGGGCGCACATGAAGAAGGAAGGGACGTAGGGTGGGTCATCCTTCATCAAGGCTTTGTGTAACTCGATACTGCGGTCGTGTTCTTCCTCCCCATCCAGTTCCAACGCCAACGCGTAACGAAGAAACGTGTCGTCAGGGGTTTCGGTCAACATGGACTCGAGTTGTTCGCGGCGTGACATGGCTCAAATTCGGAACTGGAATTGGGAATGCGGAAATCTGAATCGCAGAGGCCAAAGTTTTTTCTATGGAAGGCATTCTAAGAGGTTACACGTTCGGTTGACAGCGCCGGTAGATTTACGATTTCGCCACTACCACCCAACCGACAAAACGAAACGGATGATGCCAGCGTTGGATGGGCACAGGTTCCGTCGAGCCAGCCTCGACACCAAACCATTCAAGCGACGAAAAACCCGCATCGGTCAAAGCTCGGCCAAGTTCGAATCTTCGAAACTGATGGATGAACATTCCGCTCACCTGCCGGTAGGTTGCCAGTCGGTCTCCGGTTTCTTCGCGCCCACGGACTGCTCTCCATAGATTCGTCACGGCCCAGCGAACGCCACCCGGATGCCTCCATTGATAGAAATAATTATGAGCATGCACAAAAAACGAACCGTCTGGTCGAACGATCCGCTTGACGTGGCTCAGGAACTTGTGGCGATTGGCCGAACCCTTGATCATACCCAACGTGCTGAGCATGCAAACGCCATGGTCGGCGGCTCGATCAGCTATGCATGACAGTTCGACCAGATTGGCTTGAATTGCGGTCACCGGGGCATTTCTCAAGCCGCCTGATGGAAATTTTCCCCTCAAATTCCTCAGCATGGATTCCGACAAATCGACGGCGATTCCTCGGTATCCGTCGTTAACGATCGGCAATATCGTTCGGCCGGTGCCGGACCCGAAATCGATTACCAACGGGGAAGAGTCCGGGGAACCGGTGCCTGTTTGCTCGCACCCGGAGTTCACGATTGGCAGGTAACGGGAGATGATCTTCCGATCAACCTGGGTTAATGGCTCACCGTTAACGAATGAGTCATATCGGTCGCCAATGTGGTTACGATTCACGTAATCCCAAGTCCCCGCAGCGACTCCGGCGGGAGCCTGCCAGGCACCGGGAGTTGCAGACCCGCGGTTCGTTAAACCGAAGCTTTCCCTTGATCTTACCGACCCTTCGCAATCGATTGCTTTGTTGTTTTCGAGATCGGGCATGCCGTATTCATTCCGATTAACCGAGTCACCTACTTGCCGCCCAGCGACCTGATCTGATATCGTCTCTGCTCAGCTTATGGCCTGCAAGGGCCTTGAAAAGCACCATGACTGCGACCCGATTCGTCGCAATCACGGATTAATTGAACCCCTTGATGACTGGAGAAATGTCGTGGCAATTCGTGTTGCTATTAACGGTTTTGGACGTATTGGACGTTTGACTTTCCGTAACCTGATGGCTCGTGCCGACGAGTTTGATGTCGTGGCCGTCAATGACCTGACTGATAATAAAACTCTGGCAACTTTGCTGAAGTACGACAGTATCCACGGTCGCTTTCCCGGCACCGTCGACTCCGACGCCAAGAACCTGATCGTCAACGGTGAAAAGATTCCCGTCTTCGAAGAGCGTAACCCGGCAGCATTGCCATGGGGCGATCTGAAAGTGGATGTCGTCGTCGAAAGTACCGGCGTATTCACCAACCGAGCCAAAGACGGCAAGGCTGGTTACGATTCGCACTTGGAAGCTGGCGCGAAAAAGGTTGTTATCAGTGCTCCTGCCAAGGACGCTCCCGATCTAACCTGCGTGTTGGGAGTCAACGACGATCAGTTGACCGCCGACATGAAGTGCATCAGTAACGCAAGTTGCACGACTAACTGCCTTGCTCCGGTTGCCAAAGTCTTGAACGACACCTTTGGAATCGCTTCTGGCTTGATGACAACCGTCCACGGTTACACCAACGACCAGAACGTTTTGGATGCTCCTCACAAGGACATCTACCGTTCGCGAGCAGCCGCGTTGAACATCATCCCAACTTCAACCGGTGCCGCAGAAGCGGTTGCTCTGGTCATTCCCGCCTTGAAGGGCAAGCTGACCGGAATGGCGATGCGAGTTCCTGTGCCAACAGGCTCGGTTGTTGATTTGACTGTGAAGCTGGAAAAATCAGCAACCGTCGAAGAAGTCAACGCTGCCATCAAAGCAGCCGCCGAAGGCCCGTTGAAAGGAATCCTTTGCTACAGCGAGGATCCATTGGTTTCGACCGACATCATCGACGACCCACACAGTTCGGT
>CALFWL010000167.1 GCA_937928215.1 uncultured Pirellulaceae bacterium
CCAATCAACACCGTGTTACTGGCTCCGTCTTTGATTTCGCCATAGGTGACCTTACTGTTCAGGAATAGCACGCCGTTGTTGTCTGAGTCGATCGGTGTTTCGCTTCCATGATGACAGCCGGCGAAATTGTTGTAGCTGAAATCGATGTCGCCTAGGGTCGTGCTCCATGCAAAAGATGGACACTGGAAGGTTGGAATGCTCATCTGTCGTGCCGGAAGATTCTCAGGAGCGTATGCTCCCAACGATTGATCGAAATTCCTAGCAATTCCTTCTTGCTCAAGATAGCTCAACAGTTGAACCATGAAGCTGACATGCTGCCCCTTTGGTTGGTTGATGATCGGACCAACGTCGTTGACCGTTCCGGGCGGCAAATGCTCGTGGGCGAATTCGTAGTTGTGAGTCGCCAACCCGATCTGAATTACATTATTCAAACAGCTGGTGCGTCTGGCGGCTTCGCGAACCTGCTGGACTGCAGGCAACAACATCCCTATCAAGATTCCGATGATCGCGATGACAACCAAAAGCTCGACCAGAGTAAATGCGTGGCGGCGTTGACGAAAAACGGTTTGTGTCAGAAATTTCATCGTTGAATCCTTAAGTTATTTGATTTCTATCTGCCAAAGCATGACTGTTGGCCATTCGGGATTTTTTTTGACAATCAATTTGGCGACTCATTCAACGGAAGGTTGAAACTGTGTGAGCGAGTAATTCCGAAACTATTTTCAGGGCGTTCCAGTTTCGCCAGGACTTGGACCAGTCGATAATCAGTCGCCGCTTGCCCCCTTGAGACCTTAATCTTGACAGAACCTACCTGCTCGGACCGTAAGCCTTGTTTGAAGACCAGCTCCTGGCCGGGATAGTCGACGTCTGTCTTCAGTTTTTGAACCGCCAGCCTGACCCCGGCATCCAAAAGCCATTCCGTTTGAATCACGTCGCGTTCATTTCGAATCTGACGACGCTGTTGAAGGCTCGAACGTAAAGCACCCACCATCACCGTGGCGGCAAAGCCAAGGCATACGAGCACCACGATCAGCACGGCTCCGTTTCTATTTGAGCAATGGGTTTTCATTCGGATGATTCCTCTTGTGGGCTGTCGGGATCAACAGAACGGTCAGAATCAGTCGAATCAGGAAACTTCAGCCAGCGTCCAAGCGTTGGCTTGGCAACTAGGTTAGTGCGGTAAACTCGATTGGAATATTCAGTCGTCCCCGTTTGGGCTCCTGTCAGCGTTTTGATTTTTATCACAACTCGATCGTCGTCAGTCAGCTCAAATGTCACATCGGACTCGGCAGGTAAAACAAATGGTTCCATGGACTTAAGTTCACCTGATTCGGCTTTTTGTGTGAACTCGATTCGGTCGTCGGAGAAGGTGTATGCGAGCGTCATTCCCCGTGAATCCGACATTGAAATGGAATTTGGAGAAGTCGAATTGGCTTTGGTCGATGTCCAGACGTGTTCGCGAAAGTGTTGCCCCAATTGCGTAAGGACCAGTTTTTCTCGGTGCTCCAGCCGAAATCGCTTCGATTGTTTCATTGTCTGGTGAATCCACGCAGTTGCCATGACCAGCATCGTGCTGTAGATGCCAGCGACAACGATGATCTCAATCAACGACAGGCCATTGCGTTGGGGCTGTAATGCGTGGCCTAGGTGACACCGTTCGATTGGGCTGATTCTCATTCTTCGCTGTCCTCACTCTCGCCTGTTCGTGGCCACCAGGCCGATAAAGTTTCCGGTTTGCTTCGTTCGCCCAGATGGTTCTGCCACGTAAGCAAAAGCGTCAAGCGATGTCCAATCTCCTCTTCTGTTTCTATCAATCCATTCAGTTGAGGGTCAGCTAATTGTGATTGGCATTCCTTGGAAGCTTCCAAAGAATCAATTAAGTCTTCGATTTCTTCAACAGGCGACATTGTCAGTCGATCAAGTTGATCTGAGAGTTCATTGACCGCGATCCGCTGGTGTTGGACATCTTTCCAAACGCGAGAGATGCGAAATGAAGAAACGGTCACCAGACTCATGATCGTTGTCAACACCGTCGCGGAAACCAATACCTCCGCGTAAGAAAGTCCTCGCCGGCGGTTTTTCATGGTTGTTCGATCGAAACGATCGGTAAAAAATTCGACCTGCTGGTCTAGGTGCTCACGATGAAGCTTACTCATCCGCTCAGCCCCCTGATAATGAAGATCAAGGGAGCAAACAACCCGACGCAGAACAACAGCACTAACAAGCCCATCACAATGTTGGCCAACGATGTAAACAGCCGGACTCGGGTTGTTGACCACGTCCTAACGCGGCGGGACTCAGCAAACGCCATCTGCCGCAGCAGCCACGAACGTGTTTCGGGCGAACTGGCGGTTTCGATTGCCATCGATTCTTTCTCTGACAAGACGCCCGTGATTGCCAGCGCTTTCCATGGATCTTGTCCATCCACTGTACGCTTTACGGCCTTCTGGATCTTCGAAGCCGTGCGTCGGTGCGGCTCAAACCGAGCAAGGAGGCTTAGTCCCTCCAAAAAACCAAGACCCGAATCTGACAGGCAAGCGAGATTCAACTTCGACTGCACCGCAGGCGAGTGTTCCTTTTGGTTCCAATGAACCGAACTGAATCGACGACGAAATCGTGGATACCAGTGGATGAAATGCCGAATCGCGAATATCGCCGCCACTCCGAAGAAAACGAACCACCACCGACAAAAGAATGACGCAACTCGCATCAGGAAAATCGTTGCCGGGGGTAACTTGATGCCGAACTCGATGAACATCTCTTGAAACTGTGGGATGATGAACAACATGATAAACGCCATGAAAAACAGCAGGATCCCTCCTTGCCAAATCACCCACGCTACGCGACCGAATGGAGTTTGCTCGACCAAGTTCGCTGGCGTCGGAACGAACATCGGACGGTTTGCGATCGAGTCACAAAACCCATCCAGCTTGCCTGAATCATGAGCCAATCGCGTTGCAAGCCTTACCGGCGATGGAAAGAATTCGTGACTCGCTTCCACTACATCGACCAGACCGCTTCCCTCGCGGAACAAGTCGGCCATGTCCTTGACGCTTACTCGATCGGAATAGAGTAACTCCGCTGCCAACGCGTCAAGAAAGGGAGCCGGATCAACATCTGTCGATCTTGATTGAGCCAACAGTCCAAGCACTGAACCTTGAACCGGTGAACAAATTGAAAACAGGTTATCGCTCTGCTCGAGATACTCAAGACTCCGCTCGTCTTCATCAACCAATCTTGCGTTTACGTTCTGTTCTTCGTTCACGGTCATCCTCCCGTCAGCCCGCTGATAATCGATATCAGAGGCATGAAAATTGAGAGAACAAGGAAACTGATGCAGGCCATGATCATCCACTGAAAACCGAAAACCAACCAGTGAACCCACCAGTCGCTAAGGTTCACGATTCGTCGTCGGTAGCCATCTGCGACCTCCAACAACATCCTGTTGTTTTCAGGTGACGTTGGCTGTCGAATCGCATAATCCAATAAAGCGAATTTTGGGCTTTGAATGATGTTCTTATCGATCAGATCGTTATCAACATAGTCAGCATAGGAAGGGTTTGGTTCTTCCTCGGGTGATGATCGAACCGCACCAGTCGTGACCGCTTCCAACGCTTGTGAGGATGACAAGCCAATGCTTCTTAACTGAGCCGCATGCATTGCTAGCTCGGCCATTTTCTGCCGCTCGTTCGAAAACACTTGGTCCAGAAACCCGAGCCTCGGCATGAACATGCCTGGCTTCAAAAGCCACAACGTGGCGACCAACACTAACGCGCACAGCAACAAGCCGATTAACCATGCAAATTGCCGTACGATTCGAGCTGATGCTAACAAGGAAGTTGTAGCAGAAGGCAGCTGGATCTGGAATTCAACGAACATCCGCTCAAATTCGGGCGCGACGAACAATGCAAACCCGAGATACATGGCAATGCTGGCGACCGCCAGTAAAGCAGGATAAATCATCAGTTGCAAGAAGCGTTGAATGGATGAAGGCTGGCAATAGATAGAATTCAAGCCAGTCTGAGTAGCCCTAACCAGCTGCCCCTCTGTTAGCCCTTCACGTCCACTAGATTCCAGCAACGGTGCGGTGAATGCGATCACGTCGGGCCGAACGATCGCAGATTCGAAGGTCCCGTCTTGCCTCAGGAAACGTGAAACCTCTCGAACTCGGGCGCGAAGGGAGCTCGATTGAGTCCGTGTCGCTTGTTCAATCATCCCAGCCAGTGACTCGCGGGATTCATACACTCGCTGCCAACGTTGGACTGGTTCGTTTTCAAACTGCATTGTTGATTCAGGCAATTTGTCAAACTCCTGAAATCGCAAGATCGTGCAACAACTGAATGATCGGTGCAAACACTGCCGCACCGTAGACCAGCGCGATGCAACCACCGATCAGAAAAACCAACAAGGAAGGAATCGTTGCTTTGATTTGCGCAAGCTTACGTTCACCACTAAGCAGACGGAAAGATGACGTTCTGCGGATGCTTGTTGATACATCCTGCCATTCTGGTGACAAGTCTGCCTCGTTAAGGGTTTCTGATTCCACACCCGTTAGTTGCAAACAAAGCTCTTTCGATCGTGACACGTCAACTCCCGCTTCAACAAGCCGCGAAAAAACTTCGTTGGCAAGTGTGTCAACTCGAGATCGAACAAAATACCTGCCGCCGATGAGCATCACAAACCGACGGACACCGCCAATCCACAGAGCGATCATGAACGCCGCCAGTATCACTCCAAGGACCAAAACCAGCTGACCAATCCAAGGCAAATACTCGTTTGATTCCGCAAGCTCGGGGCGTTTGGAAAACAGCAAGTCGGCTCTCATCGATTCCATCTCGGGCACGAGATAAACCGCGAAGAAGATCATGCCCAGCCATGCTACGAAAAGCACGATCACCAAGTAGGCAATCGTCCAGCGAAGGGATCGCACTGCGGTGCGAGCGGCCTCAATTCCAACCGACAGGCCTCTCAGCACCAAGGGCATGTCATGCGTTGCATCGAAAACCTGAGCCGCAACGGCAAGGCGTGTCGGAAAAAGTGAACTATCTTGGAATTCGAAGGCAGAACGCGGTGAATCGATCGGGGTGCCAGCCGAACTTTCAAGCTTGATCTTTTCCAACTGGCCAAGCGTAAGCAACTTATCGGTCGTGCCGCCTGACTTGAGCCCGACATCAATCGGTACTCCCGCCATCAACGCAGCGCGCAAGTCATTGAAAAAGCATTCTCGGTCGGCTGAATTCATAGATGAGTCGATCAGTCAATCTTTACCCGGAGAAGATGCTATCATACGTTTCGACATTTTGTAAGTTACACGAGTGCTGAAGCAGCGACATCGAGAATTAATTTCTCAGAATAGGCTCTGAAAGATATGAAATGTTCCTGTATCCAATTCTTGTTTTTGAACTTGCTGACGATACTAGTAGCGCCAAACGTGACCGCGGACGAGCCCGTCATTCTGCCGCTGTGGCACGCTCAAGTGCCGTTGGCTATTGGAGATGCGGATAAGGATCGTCCTTCGTTGATAAAGTTTTCTCCCGGCACCAACGATGCAACCCGAACGGCGATCATCATCTTCCCCGGTGGCGGATACGAGAACTTGGCGATGGACCACGAGGGACAACAGGTCGCACGATGGTTGAATGATAACGGCATTCATGCGTTCATCTGTGATTATCGACATCGTGGAAAAGGTTATGGCCACCCCGCGCCAATGCTTGACGCTCAACGCTCGATCCGAACAGTGCGAGCAAACGCGACCGAGTTTGGAATCGATCCAAGGAAAATTGGCGTGTTGGGTTTTTCCGCCGGAGGACATCTTGCATCCACCGTAGCGACGCGTTTCGACGCGGGCAATCGTGACTCTACGGACCCGGTTGAACAGCATTCCAGTCGACCCGATTTTGCGATTCTGTGTTACTCAGTGACTGCGATGGGCGAGTCGTACTCTCACAAAGGATCTGAACGAAATCTGCTGGGCAAGAACGCTTCGGACCAACAGAAGCGGTTAATGTCGAATCATCTTCATGTTACAAAGACGACCCCACCCGTTTTTCTATGGCATACGACTGAGGACCGAGTTGTGCCACCGGAAAACAGCATCGTTTTCTTCAGAGCACTTCAAGCGGCCGGAGTTTCAAGTGAGTTGCACGTGTATGCCAAAGGCGGCCACGGGATGGGGTTGGCGGTCGGCAAACCGGGAGCGGAAAACTGGCCCGATTCCTGCATGGCTTGGCTGGAAGGCCAAAAGTTGATCGACCAGAGATAGCGTCAAATCGTTCTGGGCGCAAACGGACACGCAAACGTTTGCCCTAAAGCCTGACGATTTCAGGGCATGAAAAAACACCGACCTGTATTTAACAAGCCGGTGTTATTTTTATCGCTGGATTCAACCTGTGAATCGCCACTCATCCTCTCAAAAACGAGGCGGAGGTCGTTTTCTCAGATAACGCGAACGTTGTCAGCGCGAGGACCCTTTGGGCCTTGTCCAACATTGAATGTTACCTTTTGTCCCTCACGCAATTCGTCAAAGGTACAACCTTCGACAGCCGAGCTGTGAAAAAACATATCCTTGTCGGATCCATCTTCGATAAATCCAAAACCTTTGTCGGTAACTCGTTTGATGATACCTTCAGCCATGTCTCTAATCCAATTCTCTCAAAAACTGAGCCAACGTTTGACCGCAATGTCAAACCTGCTCTAACGCAAAACTTCCGTTGCCAATCCAAGCAGCAACAGTAAAACCAAAACGAACAAGTCAAAACTTATCCGAGGCCGTCAATGTAGCAGAAACTCGAACAGTTCAAAGAGAGTTGTCGCAACAAAGCAGAAAATCGAGCGATGCCATCAAAGCGTCGAGCCTTCAAGGGCAAGCCACTGACAAAAACGCATGTTCAAATCAAGGATTTGAGGAAAGTCCCGACAGACAACATAAAATTCAGCACCACTAAAATTTGCCGCTATTGATCATCAAAATGAGCAGCCAATTCAGCCGGAAGTTTACGAAGAGGGCGAATCTTCATGGCTCGATACCAGATTTCGGCTGCCTCTGACTGGATCTGAATCTTTCCCTTCGTCAGCGGCTTGTTGCCGGAATATTTGCCCAGTCGCGTGTTTTTGAGATGCATGACTGGGTGTCCGTTGACCGCAAACACCGCTCGATCACCAACCGTGAAAACTTCGATTCGATTCCAGTCTCCCTCAATCTCGTGGTTTCCATGGTGCTTGGCACCCCATTTTCCAACGCCCGGTCCGATGGTGCACCAATTTCCGCCGGGTGAGTGCTTGGGTGTTTCTTTGTCGGCTGTTTCGGGCGTTGTTCTCACCTGGCAAGATGTGCCGGCAAGCTGAATCAAGTCACCGCAATCACCTTCCTGTACTTGGCACTCAAGGCAACGCATCCAGACGTTCCAGAAAGCTCCGTGCTTGCCGGTGCAATGGATCAAGATTCCGCTATCTCGTTTGATATGCTTCCGAGGCGGCCACTTTTTCTTGCCCCATTTGAATTCCGTTGAGAAGTGGTAGTTCTGGAACTCCTCCAGCGATGTCAGCCCAGCGTACATTTCACCTGTGACATGAAGAACCGGTTGGCCGTCGACCAATTTTACCGAATAGACATTCTTCGGGTCACCAAGACCGTAAGGTTTGCCTTTGCGGCAGTCTTCACTTCGGGACCGAGGGAACCCTTCAATTTTGACCGATTTGTGAGGAACTCCTGTGAACGGCTCCCAAAGAGTCAGTTTTTTGTCGAGCAGTTGTCGCCACGGCTCAGGATTACTCGCAGGTTGTTTCTGCTGGTCGGCTGGCTGGTTCGAAGTTGTATCGGAGTCTTTTTCTTGCGTTTCAACAGCCGACTCCTGAACCGCCGCCGGCTGCTGCGAATAGCCAACCGAAAGCCCGAAAATTCCCAAGACCATCGCGAGCACAAGAGACCGGAAACCGGCAGACATCACTGTCCGGCCGCGTGAAACGATAGCCGTGGATGGAGCAAGACCTGCCTGAGTGGCTGAGGCTGACATTGTGGTTTCCTGTTTTCGTAGCTGGCAGGCGATTGGATTGACGCAGATTAGCATAACCTGCCCGACTACTTGAACCACCTTCGGCCCCATAAGTGCCGCAGCAACCCGCGAATTTGATCGCGATACTGGTCACTGAGCGAGCCGAGGTATTGTATGATGCTTGACTGTGACGGTAACAATGAGGTTGGGATATTTGAGCGGTTTGAATAATGCGGCTGTTTGAAGGAACGGAATTTGACATCCCACCCACTTGTGACCGGTGTCAACAACTTGAGACCGATTGCCAATGTCCGCCGCCTGTCCACGAGTATCTGCCAAATAGTCGCCAAATTGCACGATTGCGGGTCGAAAAACGAAAACGCGGGAAAGTTGTGACGTTGGTCGTTGGGTTGCAACCGAACGAAACGGACTTGCCCAAATTACTGACTTCACTGAAAAACACTTGCGGAGCCGGCGGAACGATTGGCGATAACGGCATTGAGATTCAAGGGGATCACCTCACTCGGATGACTGACTGCCTTGCCGAAATGGGCTATCGAATCGCAAAATGATGGCTCTTACGATACTTTCGACCACGGGTTCACTCGCTGGAATCCATAAACCTGAACCCTTACCTGCTTTAGTTCTAATTGATGACCGATCCCAACACCGTAGAAGATGCACTCACGCCCAAGGATTTGGAAATCAAAGACGCCGTCGTGATTTTCAACGGTGCGTGGGAGACGCTCGAAGAGGAATTTGGCGAAAAGAATCTGCGATTCCCCAA